>JAJYKL010000067.1 GCA_021788625.1 Chloroflexota bacterium | reverse complement strand
CCAACATGTTTTCAGCATGACCCAGATGCACATCATTGAGCCATACATCAGCAACGCAATCCAAACCGTCAAAAACCAGATCCACCCTCTGGCCTTCCTGTAATACGGGGCGCTGAAAGCGCCTGTAATACCACCACTCAAACCCCTCATACTGGCGCAGCAGATATATGTTGTTTCCCATAGCCAGATCAGGCAGGACTTTAGCATTCATCAAATCCAGCTCTACGTTACCTGGCACTTGAGCAGGGATGGTTGGCCAGTCGTGGGGCGGGATGGTTTCCTCATTCCGTTGCATTCCATACGTCAGATCCCACGTACCATTCAGACTCACACTATGCATTGATCAGGCTCCCTTCCAATCACTAGATTAACCATATTTCCATCTCAACCATCAATTGAGTTTGCCCATGACACGCAGTACAGATGCCGCCGGCAGTGCGACGCGAAGAATATGGTCCCTGGCCATCAGGCGTTCTGGTCGTGATAAGCTGACTTCATTGGGGTTATCAAACGTATTATGGGCGTGCACATCGTCATGAGCCAACCGGATATCCTCAGCTTCGTCGAGGTTTGTACCATGCACGTCGATTTCAAGCTCTACCGGTTGGGTGGGATGCGTGTTACAAACCGTCACGCACAAGTTTCCGTCCTTTACTGACGCAGAACCTTGCACGATCTTCAGTCCTGGGAAGTGCCCGTCAGCGTACTGCTCCTGGCAGGCTATGGCACTGGCTCCGCCATCGCTCACTGTCTCTGCATTGGCCACGCAGCGCACGGCTTGCGCACCACGATGAGGCTGGTACAGATCGAACACGTGATAGGTAGGAGTTGCAATACACTTTTCTTCATGGACTAACAGCAGCGATTGCAACACATTTATGAGCTGCGCGAGATTCGCCATGAAAATCTTGTCAGCGTGATTGTTGAACACATCCAGGGTTAGGGCTGCAGCACACGCATCGCGCATGGTGTTCTGCTGGTATAAACCAGAAGCCGGTTTTCCTTGTTCCACCGGATGCCACGTGCCCCACTCGTCGACGATCAACTTGATATGACGCTGAGGATCGAACTCATCCATGACTGCGCGATGCCCGGTGATAATCCCCTCCATCGCACTTGCTTTCGATAGCAGCTCCAGCCATTGGTCCGGGGTGTATTCAATCGCGGTACCCGCAGAACCGCAGTAATAATGTGCAGCCAGGGATTGCATCATACCCAGGCGGTCCCAGTGCTTGTTCTTGAGGTAATCCATCACCCGTCGCGTCCAGGCCCAATCGGGACCCGAGGCGCCGCAGGCAATGGCATGAACGTTTGTACCGGAGTAATTGAACATGAAAGTCCGTGTGCGGGCAAATGTAGCCGCATAGGTTTCAGGATCCATGCGCCCCCCGCAGCCCCAGTTTTCGTTACCCACTGCCCAAAATCGCACGCCCAAAGGCTCAGCGGCTCCATTTGCATGCCGTAGTGCGCTAAAACTCGAGTCGCCAGCGAAGTTGCAATACTCCACCCAGTCGCCCAGTTCCTGTGGTGAGCCTGACCCGACGTTACCCGTAAAGTAAGGCTCAGCCCCAATTGCTCTGCAGAATGCAATGAACTCATGTGTTCCGAAGAGATTGGGCTCGGGTGCCATGCCCCAGTAATAGTTGACTCGCAGCGGGCGTTGATTTCGTGGGCCGACACCGTCCCGCCAGTGGTATCCATCGGCAAAACACCCACCTGGCCATCGGATGACCGGAAGGTGCAGCGGTTCCAATGCGTCGACCACAGCCTTTCGCAAGCCACGGATATTCGGAATGCTGGAGTTTTCTCCCACCCACAGACCTGGATAGACCAGCTCGCCCAGGTGTTCGGCAAACTGTCCGTGCAAGTATGGGCTGATTACACCTATCTTCTCGTCGAGTATCACATCGACCTTTTGGACGGTGTCCATTATTGTCTCCTTATAAGCTTTCTTTTTTAAGACGTTTGAGCTGAATGGCTTCCGGGCGTTGACCATAGAAGCCATCCAGTGGATAGCATCCCGACACCAGACCTTTTCGTGGAGCTGTTGTACAGTCGCTGAAGGTACGACACAGGCGTTTTCGATCCATACCCTTACCGTCAAGCACATCAGCCGGGAGGTTGGGATAACACAACATCATGCGACCCAGGCCAATGAGATCGACGTGTCCAGCACGCACCTGGTATTGCGCTACCTGCGTTATGAATTCCTGCAGGTATGAATAGCCCGAACCGACTATAACCAGGTCAGGGAAACGCTGCTTCAGCAGTGAGGTGACCTTGATCTGCCTGGCTACGCTGGCCAGTGGGTCTTCGGGTGGCTGGTAGCCATCACTGGGGGGGAACATGGCCGGGCGCTGGATGTGTGGATTGTAATAAGGACTGCCCCCCGTGATGCATACCAGCCGGACGTCCAGTTCACGCAGGAGTGAAAGGAAATGGATGGGCTCCGCCAAGTCAATATCCAGGCCGGACTGACCATCACTCCCGAACGCAAACGTATAGGCACCCTCGCCAGGCTCTGGTTCGCCTGTACCGCCTGGGCCTTTGCGATAGGGTCTGGTATCGAACGCACTGAAGCGCACGCCAATGCCAAGACCCGGTGCATCACGCCGTATGCCGCGTACGACCTCGCACAAGAAGCGCGTACGATTTTCGAATGAACCCCCATACCGTCCGGGCCGCGAGTAGGCACTGAGTAGCTCATGACCAAGGTATCCATGGCAGTGCTTGATATCTACAAAGTGGAAACCGATTTTCTGTGCCCGGGAAGCCGCGCGGACGAAGTCACGAACCAGTTCATCAAGTTGGATGTCACTTATCAATGGGTAATCAGACGGTAACCCTAGACGCCTGTCAAGATATGGGTGATGGTAAGCGATGATCGGTTCAGATTTGAACTGATCATTTGGTTTGGCATATCGGCCCGAGTGCGTGAGTTGTACACCAACCAGGAGGTTATCCACATTCCCGAAAGCTGCCTGGTGCTGGTTAATCACTTCGCGCATCAGCTCCTCGAGTGCCGACATGTTTGCTTCATTGATCAGGAGTTGATTCGGGTTGGCCCGCCCGTCATGCCGGACGGCAACTGCCTCACCGCCCCAGATCAGCTTGGCGCCGCTCATGCCAAAGTGTCGCCATCGCCGCGTCGTCAGGTCACTGGGCTTTCCGTCTTTTGTTCCGTCCCAGCCCTCCATGGGCAGAGCTGCAAAGCGATTGCCAAGGCTCGTTCGCCCAGCGATGGGGCTCGGCAGGTTCAGTGGTTGGGCAAGGGGTGAGCTTTGCGCGGGAAGTATTTCATCGTCCAGGTCCAGGTCCAGCCCTAGATTCCGTAAGCGGGTGCGGAGGGCGGCGGCAGATCTGTATGAAGCAATTTTCGGATAACTTGTCATCAGTCAGGCCATAGCATTGCGTGATATCACTATCAGAGGCGGCGCATGTGGAAGCCACCGTCTACGTTAAACACCTCGCCAGTAGAAAGCGGAAAATAACCCTCGACAACAGCCAGGACAGCCAGGCTCACATCTTCAGGCGTTCCCCAACGTTGAATGGGCGTCAACCCTTCGCTGATCAACTGGTCATATTTCGTCTTCGCAACGCTGGTCATATCTGTATCAACAATGCCGGGGCGAATTTCATAGACGCGGATGCCTGCCGCCGCCAGCCTGTCAGCATAAAGCGTGGTCATCATGGCCACCCCCGCCTTGGACAGGCAATACTCCGCCCGGTTGGTACTGGATGTGTATGCGCTGATCGAGCCAATATTGATAATGCACGGCGCGAAAACACGTTCTTGCGATGGATCAACTTGAACTTGCTCGAGCATCATCCTGGCTACTCGTTGTGTGATGAAAAAGGGACCTTTGAGGTTAGTGTCCATCACTTCGTCGTAGCTGCCTTCGCTCACCTCCAGCAAATCTACGCGTTGGCGCGGTCCCATGCCTGCATTATTTACCAGCACATCTATCCGCTTGAATCGAGCGAGTGCCTGGTTAATGAGTTGCTCACGATCGCTCGAAATGCCAATATCAGCCTGCAGGAGCAGCACCTGGGCACCTGTTTCGCGGGCAAGGCTGGCTGTTTCTTCAGCAGTCTGTTTATTGCTGCGATAGTTGATGACGACACACCAGCCATTACGTGCAAGCCCCAGGCTAATCGCACGCCCAATACCTCGCCCACCACCTGTTACAAGGGCAACCTTGTTCATGTACAGTCCAGCCCCTTTATTTCCCCAATGACTTTTAACAATGCTTCAAGCAGGAAATAGTCTCCCCACATTACGCTCTCGTCCACACCAAGGTGTTTGCGTTCATGGTACACGCCATGCATCAGAATCCCTTCCCAGCCAGGCGTGTTGCTGGCCAGAAACAGGGGATCCAGCAACGTCTCTATGATCCGCAAGGCATAGCCGTGGTACCGTTGCGCCTGAGTCACGTCGCCACACAGGCTTGCCAGATTGAGTAGTCCACTGGCTGCAACCGCGGCGGCTGAACTCTCATAGGGATGGGCAGGGTGGGGTTCATCCCAATCGTTGGGAGGCACACCACTTACGGGTGTGCGCTCGATATAGTAGTCTGCACACGATTGAGCTGTCTGCAGGAAGTGGGCATCGCCGGTGCAGGCATACGCGGTTCCGAATCCATATAGGGCCCAGGCCTGACCGCGTGCCCAAGATGAATCAGGCCGCCATCCCTGCTGAGTACTCTGGCGTATAAACTCACCGCTTTGTGTATCGAAGATCCCTTCATGAGCTGTGCTACCGTCGCCGCGCACCAGGAAACGGCGTGTGGTCAGGCAATGATCACAGGCAACGCGCCATAGATTCTCATCGTTGATCTGCCTGGCTGCGTAAAAAACGATTCCGATATTCATCATAATGTCGATGAATAAGCTATCTGCGGAAAGAAAAGATTGCAAATAACGGCCTCGTTCCTGGTAGCGCAAGCCCATGGTACGGCCAGCTTCCACGACAACGTTTTTCACATCCTGTTCGCCACTCAGGTCATACCATCGTTTCCACGAGGGCCAGAATAGAAACCCCAGGTCGTGAACATTACGATCTGCCTTGCGAGGTTCCATCAGGCGACAGTAATGGATGGCGCGCTCTCTCCACCAGTCTTCACGAGTGTACCGGTGTAGTAACCAGAGTTGTCCACATAAAAACCCTTCGCACCAGTTGGTCCACACCTCACCGCCATGAGTCCACTTGCCAGCATGGGTATACATGGGGAAAAAGTCGGGATACGCACGAATCAGGTGGCGTAATTGTCCGGCTGCAAATGATAACGCCGTTCGGCACTTGGTTATGAGCTGTTCGTCGACCACCACGATCGATTCCCTCTTTATTGGTAGCCATGTCTGACCGCGTCGATACGCAAATGATTATATCCATCGAGGGACGAATGCACCCCACTTCAATCGACAGCGCGGGGAAGCCCCATAGCTACAATTGGCGGGATAAGACTGGTTGGAGGCTTCAATTGACAACCAAACATCAGTTAACTCCGGTTCCCTTTACACAGGTGCACCTGGATGATGCGTTTTGGGGCCCGCGCATGGAAACAAACTGCACCGTAACCATTCCGGCCGAGTACCGCATGCTGTATGAAACAGGTCGCATCAACTCGTTTGATCTGAAGTGGAAACCAGGCGATCCCAATCCGCCACATATCTTTTGGGATGCCACGGTTGGGAAATGGATTGAGGCAGCCAGCTACTCTCTGGCTACTCGCCCCGACTCCGCTCTTGATGCGCAATTGGACTGGCTCGCCTCGAAAATAAGTCACGCCCAGCAACCAGATGGCTACCTGAATACCCATTTCCAGCAGGTCGAGCCTGAGAAGCGCTGGACGAACCTGCGCGACTGTCATGAGCTCTACTGTGCGGGACATCTCATTGAAGCATCCGTTGCACATTACCAGGCAACAGGTAAACGCGCCTTGCTAGACGTTCTATGCCGCTATGCGGACCTGATCGACGCAACCTTTGGTATTTCCGACGGTAAAAAACGAGGCTACTGCGGTCATGAGGAAATCGAACTGGCCCTGATAAAGCTTTACCATGCGGTGGGCAATCAACAATATCTGAAGCAGGCACAGCACTTTATCGACGAACGTGGTCGCGAACCGAATTACTTTGATTCAGAGGCGCGTGCACGCGGCGAAGATCCGGCTGATTTTTGGGCACATACCTATGCTTATATGCAGGCGCATATCCCCGTACGCCAACAGACCGAAGTAACTGGTCATGCGGTGAGAGCCATGTATCTGTATTGTGCCCTGGCTGACCTGGCAAACGAGCTTGAAGATGAAGGGCTGTTCACTCAGTGTGAGCGCCTGTGGGAGGATGCATGCCTCCGGCGTATGTATATCACGGGGGGAATCGGGGCATCCATGACAAACGAAGGCTTTACCCAACCTTATGATCTCCCTGACGAGACCGCCTACGCTGAGACGTGCGCTGCGGTCGGGTTTGCCTTTTGGAACCATCGCATGTTGCAATTCGAAGGTGACCGCCGCTATGCCGACGTGATTGAGCGCATACTCTATAACGGTGCACTCAGCGGTGTGTCGCTGGATGGCCGGACCTTTTTCTATGTCAATCCATTGGCCAGTGATGGGCATCATCATCGCAAAGGCTGGTACGATGTGGCGTGCTGTCCGACGAATATCGCGCGTTTGCTCGCCAGTATTGGAAACTATGTATATTCGCAAAGTGCAGCAGATGCGTGGATTCATCTTTATGCACAGGGCAGCGGATCTCTGCAGATTGGGGAGAGTCAGGTAATACTGCAGCAAATCACTCGTTACCCCTGGGACGGCGATGTACGCGTGATCGTGCAGGTGGACAAACCCGCCCTGTTCAAGCTACACCTGCGATTGCCTGGCTGGTGTCAAAGCTTCAGCCTGTCCATTAACGATCATACTGAGCCAGACTTGCCGATTACACGAGGATACATCGTAATCGAGCGCGAATGGCGGTCAGGCGATGCAGTGACCTTAAAGATGGATATGCCCGTGCAATATATGCAAGCCAATCCCAATGTTTCTGCAATGCGTGGCCGGTTAGCCATGCAGCGGGGACCTGTCGTTTATTGCCTGGAAGGGTGTGACCATCCGGGTCTGCAGCTCGACCAGGTCAGACTTCGAACCGATGCAGCAATGTCTGACATTTTCCATCCCGAGTTTCACCCGGAGCTGCTGGGTGGGGTTGTGGTTCTACATGCGACTGGCACGATTACCGAGCCAGTGCGCTGGGACGGTAATCTATATCAGAGCATGCAAATACCATCCCCGATGGTGAACCTGACAGCCATCCCCTATTACGCCTGGGACAACCGTGCGCCAGGTGAGATGCGTGTGTGGTTCCACACCGGTTAAGTTGTCCGGCCACCTTTCCGACGCAGCCATCCGGTAAACTAGATGTTACTGTCAGGTTCTGTGGTAATCTTGCCACCATGACGAGCCAGACACTGATGACATACGCCGTATGCCTATGGGGGGATTTGTTCGATGGCAGTCGCTGAGTTTTCCGTGCATCGCTCGTGGCAACCGGACCGCCGCGACCCCGTCCATTGGATTTTCTCACACGTGATTCGGCAATGGCCGTTTTTGATCGGCATCCTGATTGGGGCATTGGGGAATGCCGGCGGTTCGTCACTGTTGCCCATTTTTATCGGTCAGGCGTTCAATGCCATTAATCAAAAAGTGCCTGACTTCAGCATTCTGGTTAATACCACCGTCCTGATCATCATCTCGCAGATTGTGCGAGGCGTTCTGCAGTTGGGGCGTAATTTTTCGTCGGAAATAATCGGTCAACGCCTGGAACGAGATTTACGTGACGAACTCTACGCCAGTTTGATCGGCAAGAGCATGACCTTCCACGACCGCCAGTACATCGGCGATGTGATGGCACGCGCCACCAATGATGTGCGCGAAGTGAACATGATGATGAATCCGGGCGTCAATATGGTCATCGGTTCAGTCTCGTTCCTTATATTTCCGCTTATTTTCGCCCCGCGAATCAATCCACAACTCTTGCTAGTGCCATCGATCTACCTGGTTGCGTACTTCATCAGCATTACCGTCTATCTACGCTGGTTATTGCCCACCACTCATCGAGTACGCCGCGAGTTTGGTGTTATGAACACCACCCTGGCAGAAGCTATCGAAGGCGTGGAAACCGTAAAAGGTGCAGCTCAAGAGCAGCGTGAGATGAATCGCTTTACCACGACCGTACGTCATTGGCGCGATGCGGCAGTCCAGCAAGGTTACGTCGAATCACGTTATATTCCGATGGCACTGCTTGGCTTGACCATGGCCTTTGGGTTGCTGCATGCATTACTGCTCTATGCAGCCGGAACCATTGATATCGGCTCGGTGATCGCCTTCTATGGACTGCTGATGATGTTTGGCTTCCCAACCTTTGCGGCACAGTTCTCGTATTCGCAAGTGTCGTCGGGTATATCGAGTGCCAGACGCATGCTGGAATTGATCAACGCCGAGACGAAACTGGATGAAAATCCAGCCGGTTATGACCATGTCATGCGAGGTGCGGTCACCTTTGACGCGGTCAGTTTTGGATATGTAACGGACACAAGTTCCAGCGACGAGAAGATGCAACTTGAGGACGTGAGCTTTTCGGTTGCAAGTGGTCAGACTGTGGCCATTGTTGGTCAGACTGGTTCTGGCAAGAGCAGCATCATTAAGCTCATCAACCGAATTTACGATGTGAATAAGGGGCGCGTACTCGTGGATGGGGTGGATGTGCGCGACTGGAATCTGGCTGTGCTACGTCGCCAAATATCCATCATCGAGCAAGACATCTTTCTCTTTTCACGCTCGATCGCGGACAATATAGCCTTTGGTTCACCCAATGCCACGCAGGAGCAAATCCAGGAAGCGGCCAGGGCGGCCCAGGCGCACGACTTCATCGTTTCTTTCCGGGATGGGTATCAAACAGAGGTTGGCGAACGCGGCGTGACTCTTTCCGGAGGACAACGGCAACGTATCGCCCTAGCCCGTGCCTTCCTGACCAACCCGCGCATCCTGGTGCTGGACGACTCGACCAGTGCGATCGACAGCGCAACAGAAGACCTGATCCAGCGAGCTATTTTTCGGGCTGCTCAAGGCCGCACTACCTTCATCATTACTCATCGCCTCTCACAAATCCGTTGGGCCGATCAGATCATTGTCATGCGAAAAGGCCACGTAGCGGCAGTGGGGAGGCATGAAGAGTTGATGCAAACCTCGCCCGCATATCGAGCTATTTTTGGTCAAGGTGAGGACAGTAAACAGGCTGCGCCCGCTGGCACGAACCTGACTGAGGAGACATCCTCGGCAGCACCGGTTCTGCCGGTCACCGAGGCCCTTTCAAAGAGAGAGTCTTTATCATGATGATGGGTCTTGCATCCGAAGCCTATGACAGGCAATATAGCGATCGCCAACTTTTGAGGCGATTGGTGTCGTATTTCCTGCCGTATCGGCGACCCCTGATTATCGTCGCGTGTTTGGTGTTTGTGATCACAGTATTTGGTCTACTGGACCCCTTAGTCATCTCACATGGAATCGACGCTATCCAGGCTAACCGTACATCCACGGTAGCCTTGCTCATTTTTAGTTACGTTCTGGTCTCGCAGACTACCAACTTCATCGTGAATATGGCCCGCCGCCGGTATATGGCACGACTGATCGCTGACGTCATCTCTGCGCTGCGGAACGATGCCTTCAATGCCTCCATTACGCATGACTTATCCTTCTTCGACCAGTTTCAGTCGGGCAAGATCATCAGCCGAATCACAAACGATACCCAGGAGCTATCGCAAGTGGTGCTCCTGGTCACTGACTTGATTACCCAGTTCACCACACTCATTGCTCTGATCTTGATTTTGGTCGCCACCTCCTGGCAGCTGACTGTAGCCCTGGTGGCCATGTCGCCCATCGTCGCGCTGTTGGGTACAGCATTTCGTAACATTGCACGCACCGTTACGCGTCGTGGCTTCCGTGCCATCGCCGAGGTGAACGCTGCCATTCAGGAGGCAGTCGCCGGGATTCGAGTGGCCAAGAACTTTCACCAAGAGGCCAAAATATACGATGAGTTTCAGGCGGTGAACTGGCAGTCGTATCGCGCCAATCTGATACGCGGCTTTGTATTGGCCAATGTGTTTCCCATTCTCAATGCACTGGCTGGCCTGGGTACTGCTCTCCTGGTGTATCTGGGTGGGTTGAGCGCCGGAGCAGGAGCTATCAGCATTGGTGCCTGGTATCTATTCGTTATCAGTGTGGATCGCTTCTGGTTCCCGATGACGAATATTGCTTCGTTTTATAGTCAGATCCAGAGTGGCCTGTCTGCCAGTGAACGGATTTTCGCCCTAATCGACGCACCGCACACCGTACAACAGGTGGCTTCCAATCCGGTACCCGCGCTTCATGGAGAGATTGATTTTAGCCATGTACATTTTCGTTATAACACGCAACAGAAAGTGTTAGACGACTTTTCCTTGCATATCGCGCCAGGTGAAAGTGTGGCCTTCGTGGGGCACACTGGGGCTGGCAAGAGCAGTATTGTTAAGCTTATTACGCGCTTCTACGAGTATCAGGAAGGCCATATTAGTGTGGATGGGTTGGACCTGCGTACATTTGATCTCACCAATTACCGGCGCCAGCTAGGTATTGTGTCGCAGACGCCGTTTCTTTTTTCAGGCACTGTCGCAGATAATATCCGTTATGCACGACCACAGTTAAGCGACCAACAGATTCTCTCCATCGCCAACCGGATTGGCGATGGTGAATGGCTGGAAGCACTACCTCACGGTTTGCAATCCGATGTGGGGGAACGGGGTGGCAAGCTGTCCATGGGACAACGCCAATTAGTCGCACTGGTAAGAGTACTGGCCCAGTCGCCTCCCATTTTTATCCTTGATGAAGCTACAGCCAGTGTGGATCCGTTTACTGAATCACAGATGCAGACTGCACTGAAACTGATCCTGACGTCCAGTACCTCGATCCTCATCGCGCACCGGCTATTCACCGTGCAGGCAGTGAATCGCATCATTGTTATCGATCACGGCAAGATCATCGAAGTGGGGAACCATCATTCTCTGATGCAGCAAGGTGGTTATTACGCGACCCTCTACGACACCTACTTCCGGCACCAATCGGCCGACTATAAGGTATCTGGAGTGGATTACTCTTCAGGCAGAGCCAAACTCGTATCCGACTCAGCCGCACCTGCATAGAACAAAAGGTGCTTTCCCCCATTCAGGCAGGGTTCAGGTTCAAAGCACTCGTATTTATCGAATCGAGTCCTGGCTTTTGGAGGCTGAGCGCAGCGAGACTCAACACACCACTGGTTGAGTCTCGTCTCGTGCTTGTTACCATGGGTGCAGCGCATTAATCTACGCTTTTATGCCTGGGATCGTCATCGATGAGAACGCATCCCGCGCCTAATTCCTGAGAAGGCGTACCTTCGACTTCCAGCTCAATAACCGTCGCCAGCGCGTTCGGAGCCTCGGTTGGCAAGCCTCGCAGAACCAGGCGATCGGCTGTCTGTGTGAAACGCACTTTAGGTCCATTCATCAGGCGTGCCCTAGTCACCTTGGCTTGCAACCCACCAATGGCAAGTTCCTTACCAGGCCAGCGATTCACATGGTAATAAGTCGTACGACCCTTTCGCGTGAACGCGCCTGTGATCATCCACTCCTGCTGCATGGGATCACTCGCCTCATATATGGCCGGACCGTATGCATCCATCCACTTGCCCACCTTCAGTAGCTCGCGGCGGCAAACAGGTGGGACATCTCCTGCGGGCGTGGGTCCTATATTCAAAAGCAAGTTTCCCCCGCCAGCCGCTACGGTGCGCAACATCGATACGACCTGCCATGCCGACTTGTAGTTGGTATCGATGGGTGTATAGCCCCAACTGTCATTGAAAGTCATGCAGGCTTCCCACGCGCGACCGCCCTTCTCTGGCGTGATATGTTGCTCAGGCGTACCAAAGTCTTCGGGCAACTGTGACCGGTCGTTGATGATGATATCGGGCTGCAGCTTGCGCACCATGGCATTCATTTTGGCCGACTCCCATTCCTCCGCATTGAGTGGCCAAGACACGTCATACCACATAATGTCGATCTTGCCATAGTTGCTACAGAGTTCTCGCACCTGCCCGTGAATGTAGTCGACGAAACGACGCCGGGCCGCTTCGTCGTGCTTGCAAAGGGCTCCATCGGGATGGTGCCAATCCATCATCGAGTAATAGAATCCCACTCGCATACCTTCAGAGCGCGCCGCATCGACGTATTCTGCCACCAGGTCACGCTTCGGACCTCGTTTCGGAGCGCAATAATCAGTCAATTCTGAATTAAACAGGCAGAAACCCTCGTGGTGCTTGGTGGTCATCACCATATAGCGCATGCCGGCTTTCTTTGCCAGGCGTGCCCATTCGCGCGGAGCATTGGGTTTGGGTTTCCAGGTGCGCGCCAGCTTCTCATACTGGTCCACTGGGATGCGCTCGCGGTTCATTACCCATTCATGGCGACCCAGTTGCGAATAAAGCCCCCAGTGGATAAACATACCAAAACGGGCGGCGCGGAACCATTCCAGGCGACGGGCCCGGTCCTGTTGTTCAGGCGTAAGGATCGTCTCGGACATATGTCCCTCCTGTGACATTATTTTGCTCACATCAAAACGTCATGGTTGGTCAAACGCCAGACGCGATGTATGCTCAGGAGTACAGTTTATCCAGTCCCCTTAAAAAAGACAAACCGGACTTCTATTGGAAGCCCGGTTTGTCGTGCATCAAATGTACCAACCAAGGTGGTCAGGCACGGGCGCACATTGGATCAGCCTTCAGTCAGGATCCGGTTTACCACCAGTTGACGAAATTCAGGCGACAGGCTGGCAAAGTAGGCGCTGAAGCCCGTCACACGTACTACTAGATCCGGATACTTACTGGGGTCCTTATGTGCCTCCAGTACCTGGGCTGCGTCCATGATATTCAGGTTGATCTGTGTGCCGCCCAAGTCAAAGTGTGTCTTAATCAGATCTGCAACGTGGTCCACGCCTCCTTCGTCTTTCGTAATGCCAGGGTCTAGCTCGATCTGCATGGGGGCTGTGTTGCCGTATGCGGGCTGAACTGAGGCGATGGCCACCGCCATGGCAGTGGGAGCACCATCTTTGCGATAACCGGGATCTGGGTTGGCACCGTGAGAGATCGGTTCGCCGGCGCGGCGTCCATTAGGAGTGGCACCAAGATGCTTGCCCATTGGAATGGTGTTTGCCCACGAGAACAGACCGGGTATCATGTTGTAACCCTTAGGTGTCGGTTTCTCCTTCACCAGATCGGTGAATAATTGACTGAGTTTTAAGGCCCATCCGTCCGCAGGTGAGTTTCCGCTGCCATAGCGCGAAATCCCTTTCATCATCAGGCGCGCCTTTTCACCATCGGGTCCCTTCCAATTGTTTTCCAGGTGCTGTGCGATCTCCTGCCACGACATCCGCTTCTCTTTCTCGACGCGCTGCTCAAGCGCTGCGAAGGAATCGGCTACTGTGGCAAGTGCGGAACCGTCGACGCACAGGTTGTAAAACTCCACGCCGCCATGCGACGCATCCAAACCTTTTTCAATGGGTCCGTAGCACAGTAAATCCAGGAAAAGTTCAGGAAAGACCTGGTGGTAGTGCTCGAGGTGATAATCCAATCCTTTGGCAATGGTATCCACGGCATGTTGTAAGTGTTTGGCATAGAGCTCGTATAGCCTGGCGATGCTGGGCTCGATGGTCGTATCGGCCATCATTTCCTTAAGGGCTACCTCGAAAACACGACCAAAATTGACTTTTACGCAATCGTTGAGCGTGTATTCGCGGCCAGGTATCGCGGACCAGTGGCAGCCTGAGTAAGCTCGCGTCCGTGCCAGCTCTGCCTCATATCCGTTTTTCATGAAGCCTTCAGTCGTGCGATCGATCCCCAGGAACTTGGGTACACCACATTTATCCTCGAACATGATCTCCACCCCTCGCCTGAGCAGATCGGGGTTCGTGTGATCGCCCACGCATACGCCGACGTTTGCCGGAATGCGCAATCGATGCGCAGCCTCCAGGATCAGGAAGGATAAATGATTGGTTGTGTCGCTCCCGTTTTCGTCCGGTCCGCCCAGTTGGATGTAATCGGTGTTACGGACCAAAAAACAGGCGATATGGAAGATTGCTTCTTCGTCGTCGAGGATACCCAGATCGATATCACGCTGGTAATAGGGTTGCAGCAGGGTATCCATGCGACCCAGTGCACCATTGCCGTTATACATCCGGGCAGCCATCTGGTACCAGTTCATCCACTGACAGGCCTCCCGGAAGGTCTTAGGCGGCTCATTAACCAGACGTGTATTGATATCGGCAATGGCTTCCAGGTTTTCACGCCGTTGGGGATTGGCCTCAGAAAGACTTGACTTACGAGCTTCTTCGGAGGTCCGGCGAATCCAGTCTTGCATGCCCAGCACGACGGACTCCAGTCCATCGTAAAAGTCCATTTTCTGCGTGCGTTCTTCGGGATCTTTCTCCTCAGCCTGCTGTACATCGTGATAGTGCCTTATCTTTTCCAGCAAACCACCCCAGCCCAGCTCAAACCCGATGCTCAGGTCATGACAAAAGTGCTGGGCGGCACCGATCCCGGTGCCAAGTTGATAACGCTTCTGATCTACATGCAGGAAACCAAAGTCAAAATCCGGGTTCCAATGCGGCTTGCGATACGACATGAAGTTAGCCATGTAGCCGCCGGCTAACGAGCTGACGGGGTCGATGTAAACCGGGTGGATCTCCAGCAAGGCACGAAAGTTTTCGCCAACTGCTTTGGGTCCAAAGAAACCGCCGCTGGGATGATTGGGTTTGACTTTGAAACCGGCAATCAACGCATCGGTAATGGGCATACCCGATGCGCTCATGGTTTGAACGATTTCGCGCCGATCGGGTGGCGGTAAGATCAGACCCCAATCATCATGATCCATTGATCCGATGATCTGTTGTTTTTCTTGTGTAATGCGCTGTTTCGTCTCGCGCAAGGAGTCAATGCGCTCCTGATACGTCAACTCCTGAAACTCATTCACCTCGATCATGCCATCTGCCTCCGAAACTCTTACTCCATACTAATTCTGTCTGTTTGGCACAGGTTTATCTTTACCGGCTGCGTACTTCGATCTGGTGCGTCTTGGCTGCTTCGGCGAGTTCCGCCATATGCGCCTTCGTTGGTATTTTTAGATCTTTCGCCCGATAATCCATATCCAGGCTGCGATACTTGTCACCTGCCAGCTTGTGGAAGGGGAGCAGCTCCAGCGAAATCGTATGATCACCATCACCGCCGTTCTGGTTGCGCAGCTCGATCAGATCGCGGATATAAGATCCTATAGCGCCCACTTCTTCGACTGTGTCATTGACGGTAGGAATAACAGGAATGCGGAAAATGATGGGTTTATCCGTCATCGCAAAATGACGCGCCGTGGACAGAACCCGCTCATTAGGGACGCCAGTGGCCCAGCGGTGTTTCGCCGAGTCCATATGCTTAATGTCCATCATGATCAGATCGGTAAAGGGCAGCACCCGCTCCTCAAACTCCCAGGGCACATTTCCAGCCGTCTCAATGGCTGTGGAGATGCCTTCAGCTTTACTGCGCTCCAGGACGGCTCGTGCAAAGTCGGGCTGCATGATTGGCTCGCCTCCCGATAAAGTAATGCCACCTCCGGAGGTTTCGTAAAATGCACGGTCCTGCATGACCTCGCTCATGACATCGTCGACAGTCATGTGCTTTCCCGTCAGGATACGCGCACCAGAGTAACAGGTCTCAACACACTTGCCACACACGATGCACTTCGAACGATCGTAAACCCGAATACCATTGACAAGTGTCGTGGCACCGTGCGTGCAGGCCTTTACACATTCATTGCATGCAATACATCGTTCGGGGAAAAACTGTATGTCGGGTTTTGGACGAATTCCTTCGGGGTTATGGCACCAGAAGCAGTGTAATGTACAGCCCTTAAAAAAGACAGTCGTTCGGATACCCGGCCCATCGTGTATGGAAAACCGCTGAATACTAAAGACGACACCATCCATTCAAAACCACGACTCCTAAGCAAACCAAATTCGCCCTCGCTGGAGAGCTTCGCCTAATTGTATGTATATGCTGCAATCCTGCAAGTAACAGTTAGCACGTACCAAGATAGTAATTTCGTCATGACCATAGATACTAATCCGTCAGCTAACCAGACTAATGTTTACATTATAGGCCATAATGAGCATAACTATTCGTACTCAATGGCCCTGAATGCACCATTTTGCGCCGAGTCCTTAGCCTTTAGACACATCAGGACACTTAACAATCCTGCATCGAGTGGTGCTACCGACTCACCAGCGCCCCGCAAGGCGTCAACATAGCTTTGAGCCAGTACGAGGTCGCCTCCACCATGTGACATGGCTTTGCTATCAAACTTGTGAACTTCTACCCTCGGTGTGTGATGCATCGACACTTCTAACTCATCGGTATACCAGTCAAACTGTATGGTTCCTTTGTATCCGATGAGTGTGGCTCCTCGGGTTGCCGCCGCCTTACGCGCATAGAAGTTTTGCGAATACGATACGTGCATTCCGGTCTCATATTGGATGAGGGCACTGCCGGAGTCTTCGTTCCCGGTATCGACAGCAAAGGCACACTGATAGGTCGGGAATGGTAGCTCATCGATTCGGCTCGTCTCAGCGCGCTGAAGGAAAACGTTACGCGGACTCTCCATGCAGGTAACCTGCTCGGGACAGTCAAGGCAGTGAAGTCCCGCCGGGTGAGTACCCTTGAAGACCTGCTTGGAGGTCATCGCTGCGATACGCTGCGGTTTAGTGCCAAGCAGGTAATTGATGTAATCGAAATCATGTGTGGCTTTTTGCAGGAATAGCCCACCTGTTTCGCGCTCATCCCGGTACCAGTAGTGGTAGTACACGCCTCCATAAGGCACATTGTTATAGGCTTGCACATGCTCGACGGTGCCGATCTGTCCAGAATCTATTATTTCCTTAGCCAGTCGGACGAGTGGCGTCACGCGTAGCGGGAACGATACGACCACCCGACTTTGACTGGTTTCACCAGCACGTTTCAATGCCATCAGGTCGGACATCGTCGTAGCCACCGGCTTTTCGAGGTATAGAGGCAGGTTGCGCGACAGGACTTTGTTGGCCATCCGGGCGTGAAGGGAACATCGCGTGCCAACTAACACTCCATCGAGCTGCTCCTGATCCAGCATTTCATCCGCATCGGTGTAAAAATGCACCTCGGATGGATGATCCCCTTGCTCGGCCATTTGCCTTTTGATTTCATCGTTTCGAACATCCGTGATGGCGGTCACACGTGTTTCAGCCTTCAGACTGGCAATGATTTTCAGAACACCCTGAATGCGCCTGCCATAGCCAATGACGCCAAGCTTCAACATGCTTTGCTCCTTGCGTAATTCACTTAGAGGTCATATGTGACGCTCCATAAGGTTTCTGCGTCAGCCGCCATGTCGTTCTTATAGTACGGCTCAAACGAAAAGGTGTTGCGATTGCCCCAGATCGGGAAGTAGGATGGCGAGTAGCTGCAGGTCACTGCCACCAATCCAAGCTTCGGGTGTTTCTGCAGCATCTGCAAAGCCAGTCCAGGTTCATAGACCAGTTCGAGAAAATGACCTCGGCGATCCCAGGGCAGGTTCTTCTGCCCTATAAAACCATTGCCAAGCATCTCAAATCCAACACTCTCGGGAACACTGATATTGATGTTGCACTTGCAGCACTCCTTGCTCTCATATAAAGGGAAGAAGGGGTGGGGGAACCAGAAAACTGGCAGTGTATTCCGTCCGGTGTTCTTGATTTGTGTCGACGAGCGTAGTGTGCGGTGCACCAACCGCAACTCGCGCGTGAGGTCAAACGACCAGTCCAGGTATGTTTGATGAGTCACAAATCGCAGGGTGTCACGCTCATCGATGACGTCCCATTTGCAAAACTCCGTCACCTGGTTATTGCTCCGGTTGATCAAACCGATACCGATACCCAGCTCCATCGGATTATCTTTGTTGTGCGGATCGGACAGGTGTGTACGAAAGGAATCGGGAAAACCCTGGCCGTCGAACCAGTTGAAGGAACTGGGGTAAGTAGGGCCGGAAAGCAAGTCGCCGTAGCGCTGGTCGGTAATCTGGTAGATATACCCGCCCGTGCAATAGCGAGCACCAAAGCGCGCCTGGTCTACCACCGGATCCAGTACGACGACATTGAGATTAGCATTGTTGAGTGTGATCATAGTCATCCCTTACGAAGCAGAGACTGGAGGTGTCTGAAGCGATGGCTGCGTACTGGCTCCAGTCTCTGCCTCATGGCTGAATAACGAAAGCGCGCTGAGGCCTATTCACAACCAGCCGCGACGGATACACTATGCCCTTCTTTTGAGCTGCGTTGGGCTGCGTCGATGATTCCAATGACGCGTCTTGCCTGTTCTGGGGTGACGATAAGCTCCTCGCCCATCAACAAGTGATCGGCTATATTGCGATAATACTGAGTGCTTCCATAGCCCGGGAGCGTCACTTTCACGTGACTGTCCTGCCGCAGGCCGTTGGCATACGTCACCAGCTCCAGCTCGTCCTTCCAATCGGCGCGTATGGCACCCTTGGTTCCCAAAATCAACCATTTGGGCCGGCTGAGCGCTGCAATCTGCGACGTCCAGTAGTCTGCTGTAACTCCATTTTCAAAGCGAATCCATGCTTCGCCGTGATCTTCATTGGTGACGGAATTCCACACCCTCTTTTGAAAATCGCCCATCACCTGGCTGATTTTTGACGGTACCAGGTTCAACATCCAATCGATAAAGTGGGCACCCCAGTCGTACATCACTCCACCACTCACCGACTTGTCGGAACGCCACCAGAAGCCCGGGTGCCCATAGCCGCCACCACCACACTCGATATGGAACAAGTTGCCGATCAGACCTCGGTCAATAATGTCGCGAATGGTAAGGTAATCACCATCCCACCTCCGGTTATGAAACAGGCTCAGCATGAGATGAGAGCCGTGAGCCGTGTTGATCATCTCGTCTGCTTCGTGAATGGTGATGCAGAAAGGCTTTTCCAGCACGACGTTCTTACCCGCGTGCAGGCATTGCAGTGCTGCAGGTGCATGCAGGTTGTGAGGTAGGATGACCACGACCAGATCGAGATCGGGCATTTGCAGCATTTCGTCCAGGTTGGTAAAGTAGCCTTCGAGGCCAGGCAATTCCTGCCGGGCAGCCTCGACCCGCGCAGGGCTGGCGTCACACATTGCCACAACGCGCATGCCTTCTGTTGCACCAATCCACCCGCCGTGTCCGCGCCCCATGTTGAAAGCCGGTCCGTAGCCCAACAATCCGCAGCGGATGACTCTTTCAGGCAGATTTGCTCCGGTGCTCCAGGCAATGGCACGGATCAACAATTTCTTAAACTCCGGGTGATGCCATGCCTGTGCGCTATGGCCATTAGCCAGGTAGGCCACGCGTCCCTGTCCATAATCCCGCACGAAAGCCATGGGCATTTGCTGTCCCAGCCATTGTGTCTGAGCCAGCACCGTGCACCTGCCGGGATCGAAATTCTGCAGGTGGTACATTTCGTCATAGATGTCAAAGTCTGGCATGCGGACGGTCAGGTAATGTTTATTTGAGGTAATACTGACTTTGAATTCGTGTTGCACGGGATGTGTCAAAAACTCCCCATTGAGCATCTCGACGTAAGCGCGGCTGCCGCGGAAACTGTCCGCCGCCGAATGAATGCCCACGAATCCCCCGCCTTGACGGACGAATTCCAAAAGTCCATGCTCGCGTTCGGGCGTTAATTCGTTTTCAAACCCTGTGGTGTAGACCACTACACCTGCGTACGGGCTACCTGGCAGGCGAGTGAGGACGTCCAGGTCACTCGTCATATCGAATTCGAACCGTCCATCCGTTTTTAGCCACGATTCGAGTAGCTTACCCCCTTGCTCTGTGGGATGAAATTCTGGACCACCGTATAGATATAGGATCTTTTTCACTGTGCACCTCTCCATTGTGTCTAAATGAATGCATTCCGCGCGACAGTATAGTGCGCGATGGAAAATAAGTGGAGCGGTCACCCCCATTTCATTATCCTGAGCTATAGTCCATTGAGCGACATCGATAACATTATCACGTTACGGGAGGACAGCGTGACTAGTTTGTTTTACAAACCATCAGGAGCGTGGGCAGCAGACTTCATCCCTTACTGGGAGGATGGGCGCTTCCATCTCTTTTACCTGCACGACTGGCGCAATCCCACCGATTATGGCGAAGGCACACCCTGGTACCAGATCAGCACCAGTGATTTCATCGATTTTAAAGAACATGGCATGATGCTGCGGCGCGGCGGACGTGATGAACAGGACCAATACGTTTTTACCGGTTCCGTCATTCGTGCCGAAGGCCGATACCATATCTTTTATACAGGACACAATCCCTATTTCCGCCGCTTGAATCGCGCTGAGCAAGGGATCATGCATGCCATTAGCGACGACCTGCTTACCTGGCGCAAAGTGAGCGGCGAACCATTCTTTGCTCCGGGGAACCGTTACGAACCGCACGACTGGCGTGATCCTTTTGTTTATTGGAATGAAGAAGCGAGCGAGTACTGGATGCTTGTAGCAGCGCGGCTCAAGGCGGGTCCTGCGCGTCGTCGCGGTTGTACTGCTCTTTGCACCTCAAAAGACTTAAACAACTGGCAGGTGCATGATCCTTTCTACGCACCTGGGTTGTATTACACTCACGAGTGCCCTGATCTATTTAAGATGGGTGAGTGGTGGTATCTACTATTCTCTGAGTTTACAGACAAATCGGTCACTCGCTATCGCATGTCGCGTTCGCTTGCAGGACCGTGGCTTACACCCGAGGATGATCAATTCGATGGACGGGCTTTCTATGCCGCCAAGAGTGCCTCGGACGGAAACCGGCGGTTCCTGTTTGGTTGGAATCCCACTCGTGAGGGTGAAAAGGACGACGGTGCATGGCAGTGGGGTGGAAACCTGGTCGTCCATGAAATGGAGCAACGCAGTGACGGCACGCTAAGCGTCTGTCCACCTGAGAGCATCGAACAGGCATTCATCGATCCTCGCCCGCCTCTGATTCTGGCTGGCACCGGTCAGTTCACCGAAATCGAAGGTGGCACGATCTTAACAGCTCCTGGTACATTTGCCAGTGTAAGCTGCGGGTTGATGCCTGAACGATGTAAGCTCGAGGTAACGCTCACTACGATGGAACCAACGCGAGCATACGGCCTCATGCTGCGCACCAGCGGTGATCTGGACAAAGCTTACTATATCCGGTTTGAGCCTCTCCGTAATCGATTAGTCTTCGATATGTGGCCTCGCTCTGGAGATGTCCCCTTTATGGTTGGAATGGAACGCCCGCTCTCACTTTCACCAGGCATACCCGTGACCATAAAGATTTTCGCAGAGCGCAGTATCTGTGAGATTTACATCAATGACCAAAAAGCCTTGAGCACGCGCATGTATGACCATAAGAGCGGCCAATGGGGCTTGTTTGTCGAGCAAGGCAAAGCTCGCTTCGAGCGATTGTCATGCTCCACCATGCTATAAACCTTTGACTCGGTTCAGACTAATAACAATACGCAATGAAATATCTCCTGGCTCTTGATGGAGGGCAGACGCATTCGCTGGCTATCATTGCCGATGAAAGAGGAGCTGTTCTGGGTGCGGCAACAGGTGGTTCAGCCAACCACTTCCGGGAGCCAGGCGGGCGGGAGCGGTTTATACGCTCGATGCGTGAATGCATCGAGGGCGCTCTGACCCAGGCACGGGTGCCCCGGAATGAAGTGAGCGCTGCCTATTATGCCCTTACAGGCGTCCATGCAGAAATGCCTGAACTATTGCACCAGATCCTTCCGGCAGGTAAACAGATTGTTGCAGGTGATAAGGATGCTTCTCTAGCTGGCGCCACGCTTGAGCGACCAGCCGTATTGGTGCTGGCAGGCACCGGTGCCATTGCCTGCGCCGTAGATGGCTCTGGTCATGAAGCCGTCACGGGTGGTTGGGGTTACCTGATGGGCGATGAAGGCAGCGCTTCCTGGATTGCCCCGCTCGCGCTTTCAGCTGCCACACGCGCTGAAGATGGTCGTGGCCCAGCTACGGTGCTACAGCATGCAATTCCCCTCCATTACGGCGTAGTAAATTTGCGTGCGCTACATCCAGTTATCTACGAGCAACGTATCAACCGCGTCCAACTGGCCTCCGTCGCACAGGTGGTCGGTGAAGCAGCCAATGCTGGAGATCAGGTCGCTCGATCGATTATGAAAAAAGCGGGCACTCACCTTGGCAAGGCTGGTGTCGTGGTCCTGCTCCGT
>JAJYKL010000066.1 GCA_021788625.1 Chloroflexota bacterium | reverse complement strand
CCAGCGTGGGAGGATGATCTCGTCGCCGGGCTGCAGCGTCTGGCCGATGGCGCGGCTGATGGCGAAGGTGAGGGTGGTCATGTTCGGGCCGAAGATCACCTCGTCCGCATCGTGGGTGTTCAGGAAATCGGCCATCGCCTCGTGCGCCTCGTGAACGATGGCGTCACTCTCCACGCCGGTGATGAAGTAGCCGCCGTGGTTGGCGTTGCAGCGCGAGAGATAAGCGGCCATCGCGTCGATGCACGACTGCGTGACCTGCGTACCGCCGGGGCCGTCGAAGTAGACCAGCGGCTTTCCGTCATACATGCGCGAAAGCGCGGGAAAATGGGGACGGATCTGGTTTGGGTCGAGCATCTTATCTCCAGAGTCTCTCCACGATGGCGTCACCCATGGCAGGGGTACCGAGGATGGTCGCGCCGGGAGAGGCGATGTCTTTGCAACGCAGGCCGTCAGCCAGTGTACCCTCGACAGCACGCTCGATCGAATCCGCCTCCATATTCAGCCCGAAGGACCAACGCAACATCATGGCCGCGCTGAGAATGGTAGCCAGCGGGTTGGCGATGGCCCGCCCAGCGATATCAGGCGCGCTACCATGGATCGGCTCATACAGCCCGCGCCGGAAGCCGTACTGATTCAGGGCTTCACCCAGTGAGGCGCTGGGCAGCATACCCATGGAGCCGGCCAGCATGGCGGCCTCGTCGCTCAAGATGTCGCCGAACAGGTTCTCGGTGGCGATCACGTCGTAGTTGCGCGGCGTGCGGATCAGGTACATCGAGCAGGCGTCCACCAGCACGTCCTCGAACTGCACGTCGGGGTAGTCAACGGCCACCTCGTGCGCCACCTCGCGCCACAGTCGGGAGGTGGCCAATACATTGGCTTTATCCACCGAGGTCACCTTCCTGCGCCGAGCGCGCGCCAGCTCGAAAGCCATACGCATCAGGCGTGCGATCTCGGCTTCGGTGTAGGGGGTGGTGTCCACAGCCTGCCGGTTGGGTGGATTCCCCGAGCGGCCCTGCGGCTGGCCGAAATAGGCGCCGCCGGTCAGCTCGCGTACGATCAGCATGTCCACGCCGTGCACCACTTCGGGTTTAAGACTGGAGGCATCGATCAGGGCGTCATAAACTTTCACCGGGCGAAGGTTGGCGAAGAGTCCCAGCGCCTTGCGGATGCCAAGCAGCCCTTGCTCAGGGCGCACTGGCGCCTTGGGGTCGCTCCACTTTGGCCCGCCAACTGCGCCCAACAGGACCGCATCGGCAGCTTGGCAGGCGACGGTTGTTGCAGCGGGGAGCGCCTCACCGGTCGCGTCAATCGCACAGCCGCCCAGCAGAGCTTCGCGCAGCTCCAGCGTGTAGCCTTTCCTGTCCGCCACGGCGCGCAGCACCTTCGCCGCTTCTGCCACCACTTCCGGGCCAATCCCGTCACCGGGGAGTAAACAAATGGATAGGTTCATGATCGTGAAACAAAAGACTGGAAATTCGAGATTAAGCGATATACCACCAACAGGCAGGACATCGTGTGTGGCTGGAAAGAGACAAGATCAAAATGACAATCCAAAATCCAGCATCGGGAGAGCGGGCGACGGGATTCGAACCCGCGATCTTCTGCTTGGAAGGCAGACGCTGTACCACTCAGCTACACCCGCGTGTCGATGGCATTCTACCATCTGCACCCGGTCGGGTATAGTTGATGTGTACGTTCCTCCAAATCCCTAAAGAAGGTGGGTAATATGGCTGTTACTTTTGGCTGGCGCGTTCCGGATTGGCCGACGGACGGAACGAGTTCGGCGGAATTCCGCGCACAGATCTTCAACTACCTGGACGTTTTGCACGGGCACTTCGAGTCGTCGTGGGTCGGCGACCACTTCTTCCCCTGGATGGCCTCCGTCGACCAGCGCAGCGACACCATCGAGGCCTGGACGACGATCACCTACATCCTGGCGAAATACCCGCGCATGAAGGGCGGGACCATCGTCCTCTCGCAAGCCTACCGACCCCCGGCACTGCTGGCCAAGATGGCGCTGGACCTGCAGTGGCTTTCCGGGGGGCGTTTCACCCTCGGCATCGGCGCCGGCTGGAAGGAGAATGAGTATCACGCCTACGGCTACGGCTTCCCTTCTGCCGGTACGCGCATCGACCAACTGGGGGAGGCCCTGCAGGTGATTCGCAAGATGTGGACCGACGATGCGCCGACCTTCCACGGCAAGTACTACTCCATCCAGGACGCCTACTGCCGCCCCCGCCCGGACCCGCTGCCGCGGCTGCTGGTCGGCGGTTCCGGGCGCAAGAAGACGCTGCGCCTGGTGGCTCAGTATGCCGACATGCTCAACTTCGGCAACTGCACGCCGCAGGAGTACCGCGAGCTGCTGGATGTGCTGGATGAGCACTGTCGCGCGGTAGGCCGCGACCCTGCGCAAATCGGCAAAACCTACTGCGCCGAGTGCGTGGCGATCGCCCCCAGCCGCGCCGAGGTGGAGCGCGCCGTGGCGGAGAGCCCCTTCCGAGACGGGGACAAACTGGCGGGTACACCTGAGGAGAGCCTCGAGAAGATCCGCGCTTTTATCAACCTGGGAGTGGAGCACTTTATCGTGCGTTTCCCAGACTTCCCACGTACAGAGATGGCTGAGCGCTTCATCCGCGAAGTTTTACCAAGGGTATAGGAAAGGCAAAGGGTAAACAGCACTCACGCGAGGCAATAAACCGAGCTCATGATCGAGCGACCGGTCGACAGGACCTTCCTGGACTGGCAGTGCAGGGAGCTCAACACGCTGGTAGATGAGATGGACGCGCTGGTAAATGGAGACGTAAATAGAAACCAGGTTTCTCAGTCACCACAGACTCGACCTGCACGTGACTAAGAAACCTGGTTTCTGATGGCCGCAAGAAATCGCGTTTCCTGGCGCTAGCCGATGGGCGACCGCAAGGGTGCGCCCCTACGCTACATACTCTGTGCCTCTGTGGTTAGTCCAATCTGCAATCCAATATCTAAAACCAAAACGATAAATCACGAAACGGCTTCCTTGGCCGCGCGGTTCATCGCCTTATAGCGGTCGTCTTTGCGCAGGATTTTCTTGCGCATGCGCACACTCAGCGGTGTCACCTCCACCAGTTCATCATCGCTGATAAATTCGATGCAGTCATCCAGTGACATGCGGCGGATGGTGGGCAGACGGCTGGTGTCTTGCTCCACGGCGCGCGCGCGCATGTTCGTCAGATGCTTGGTCTTGGCAACGTTCACCTCCAGGTCCTCCGGGCGCTGGTGCTCGCCCACCACCATGCCCTCGTACACGGGCGTCATAGCCTCGATGAAGAGCGTGCCGCGCTCCCAGGCGTTGCGCAGCCCGTAGGTGACGGCCATGCCATCCTCGAATGCGATGAGCGAGCCGTGTTCGCGCCCGCGGATGGGCCCCGCCAGCGGCTCGTAGCCGGAAAACAGCGCGTGCATGATCGCCATGCCACGCGTGGCCGTCATGGCCTCGCCGCGCAGGCCGATCATCCCGCGCGTGGGGATCTTGTACTTGAGCGTCACGATGGCGTTGTCGCCGTGCTGCATGTCCAGCATCTGTCCCTGGCGCATGCCGAGCATCTCCACCAGTGCACCCAGGTAGTCCTCGGGCACCTCGATGAAGAGCTCTTCGAAGGGCTCCAGGGTCTTGCCGGTCTTGGGGTCGGTCTTGACGATCACCTCCGGCTTGCCCACCTGGAACTCGTAGCCCTCGCGCCGCATGGTCTCGATCAGCACGATCAGGTGCAGCTCGCCGCGCCCGCTGACGATGAAGGTGTCGGCGCTGGCGCCATCCGTTACGCGCAGCGAGACGTTATGTTCGAGCTCTTTGTAGAGCCGCTCACGTAATCGGCGGGATGTGCCCCATGTACCCTCTTTGCCAGCAAAGGGGCTGGTATTCACGCCGAATGTCATCCGCACCGTTGGGTCCTCCACGCGGATGGGTGGCAGGGCCACCGGGTTCAAGGGATCGGCGATCGTCTCACCAATAAATATCTCCGGCAGACCGGTAATGGCCACGATGTCACCTGCCTCAACGAAGTCCTTCTCGATGCGTTCCAGACCCATGTGCGTGAAGACGTCCGAGATCTTACCCCGAAACTGATTCCCGCTGGTGTCGATGCGCATCACCTCCTGCGCGCGGCTCAACCGGCCACTGGACAGGCGGCCGATGGCGATGCGTCCTTTATAGTCGTCGTAAGACAGCGACGTGACCAGCAGCTGCGATGGCCCGTCCGGATCCATCCGCGGACCGGGAATATAGCTCAGAATAGCGTCGAAGAGCGGCTGTAAATCGTTCGTCAACGGACCGGGTGGGATCGCCGCCTGGCCCGTGATGGCGTTGGTATAGACGATGGGAAACTCAGCCTGCTGGTCGCTCGCACCCAGCTCAATGAACAGGTCGAAGGTGGCGTTGGCAACCCATTCGGGACGTGCATTAGGCCGGTCCACCTTATTTATTACCACGATGGCCTTGTGGCCCAACTCCAGGGCTTTACGCAGCACGAAGCGTGTCTGCGGCATGGGACCGTCCACCGCGTCCACCAGCAACAGCACGCCGTCCACCATGTTCAATACGCGCTCCACCTCGCCTCCGAAGTCGGCGTGTCCGGGCGTGTCCACAATGTTAATCTTCACACCTTTGTAGGTGACGGCGGTGTTCTTGGCCAGGATGGTGATGCCACGCTCCCGCTCCAGGTCGTTGGAGTCCATCACGCGTTCCATCACCACCTGATTGTCGCGAAATATGTGCGCCTGCTTCAACATGCCGTCGACCAGGGTCGTCTTGCCGTGGTCAACGTGCGCGATGATGGCGATATTTCGCATATCTCTTCGTTCAGTGATCATACATTCTCAATTCCAGACAATCTCCGCACGCATAATAGAAGGCATCTCTTGCATCGCCGATGCGCACACCCATACACGTGCCTTTACGCGAACTGCCATGCGGCAGGCATTCCTCCGGAAGGCGCTGCATCATAGGGTATGCGGAGCATGAACAGCAAAGATGACTTTAGTCGAATCAATTCGCTGGCTACAAACCCTCTATTTTAACAGCCTTGGGTCTGTTATCAACTTCCGGGTAATTGAGGGTTCCGGTTGGGGACTGCCAGGGGTTCACAGCATGCCGCCCGACCCCTTAGCCTGAACCTGTGGGCCTGGCCGTGGGAACTTGTCATGTGCAACCTATCATTACCTGAGTAATCAGTTGCAGTTCAGGCAGGATTCAGCTAAACAACGCTTTGAACCAGCTCACCGTCAGGTCGATGGCCTGGCGCTCGATGGCGGGCGTCTCGAAAGTGTGCGTGGCGTCATCCAGCTTGTAGACCACCGCCCGCTCGCCGAAGTGTTGTGCGTAGACGTCGGCCTGACTGACGGGTACCAGCGGGTCACCCTGATCATGCACGATGATAGCTCTGCCGCGGTAGCTTGCGAGCTCCTTTAGCGGGTTCTGCTGCGGGAAGGTCTGGACGAGTGGCAGGCCGGCCGGATAACCCCACAGCATGAAATACCCGTCAGCCATCAGCTTTTGCATCAGACTCTGCGGGTTGGTGCCGTTCTGCTCGGTCGTGCGCTGCACCACATAGGCGAACGATTCACCATCCGCGGCGGCCGCCCAGTAGGCCAGGCCGCATATCAGGTACGGGTTTCGGCCGGCCAGCATGCTCTGAACCAGACCGCCGAAGCTGAGGCCGACAACGCCTATACGCGAGGCATCCACCCATGGCTGGCCGATCAACCACTCCAGCGCGGCCTGAGCATCGGCGACTGCTGTGCCAAGAGTCATGTCCTGAAACTCGCCTTCACTGTCACCATTACCGCGCATATCAAAACGGAACGCGGCGATGCCGTGCGCCGCGAAGGCACGGGCTGCGTGCACAAACAGACGGTGTGAACCGGTCTTGTCGCCCGTGAGGCCATGCAGCATGAGTACCGCCGCGCGCGGGGATGAACCGTTGGGCAGGTGCAGCATGCCCCACATGCGCTGGCCATGGCTGGTCAGCGAGACAGCCTGTTCGGTAGAGTTGATGACGGGATAGACATTTGCCATGGCGCAATTGTAGATGGTGGGATTGCCGTTTGACGATTGACGATCCGCGCGACCTTACGTGAGATGGAACAACGTTTTCAGGGATTCCACATAGGGCGGCCTGACGACACCCTTCTCTGTAATGAGCGCCGTGACGTACCGGTTCGGCGTCACGTCGAAGGCAGGATTAAAAACGGACACACCCCGCGGTGCCGTACGGCGGCCAAATCCTTCCGTCACTTCCTCCGGCTTGCGTTCCTCGATGGGAATCAATTCACCCGTAGCCAGGCTCATGTCAATGCTCGAGGTGGGGGCGGCCACATAGAAGGGGATGCCGAACTCGTGCGCCAGAACCGCGACTCCGAAGGTGCCGATCTTGTTGGCTACGTCGCCATTGGCAGCCACGCGGTCAGTGCCGACGATCACCGCCTGCACCTTGCCGTGCGACAGGACGGTGGCAGCCATGTTGTCGGTGATGAGCGTGACGGGCACGCCAGCCTGCTGCAGCTCCCAGGCTGTCAGCCGCGCGCCTTGCAGGAGCGGGCGTGTTTCATCCGCATAGACGCGAACGGCCTGCCCACGCTCGGCCATGACGTAGACGGGCGCCAGCGCGGTCCCCCACTGCGCCGTCGCCAATCCGCCGGCGTTGCAGTGGGTGAGGATGCTCTCAGCCCGACCCGCCAGCAGTCCCGCCCCGTGCTCGCCGATGGCGCGGCACACGGCGTTGTCCTCATCGATCATCGTGCAGGCTTCGTCCAGCATGCGCTGTTTGAGGCGCGGGATCGGCAAACTGGCGTTCTCCTGCACCAGCCGCTGAACGCGTTTCAGCGCCCAAAACAGGTTCACCGCCGTCGGGCGCGAGGTGGCGAGGTAGCCGGCCGCGCGGTCCACCTCAGCCATAAAGGCAGGGTAGTCGGTCGCACCCGAGTTGCGCACGGCCAGGTACAGCCCGAAGGCGGCGGCGATACCGATGGCCGGCGCCCCGCGCACGCGCAGCGACTTGATGGCCTCCCACATGGTTTCAACGTCGGTAATGTCGAGGTATCTCACTTCCGTTGGGAGCAGGGTCTGGTCGATGATGCGGACGGCATCATCAGCCCATTCGATTGTTTTTACTGGCATACGATTGCCTCTTCATGTGATAGGAGCCTGCTTTCAGGTAACTTCGTGGCCTATTATCCCCACTATTAGTCAGATGGATGTGCAGACAGACAGGTGAATGGAAGCGCAAGCGCAGTCGGACGATGAGCTGGTCGCCTTGGCAAGCGCCGGGGATAAAGAGGCATTTGGCGAGCTGGCCGAACGCTTCTTCTCCATGGCGGTGCGCATCGCGTTTGGCATGGTAAATGACGGATGGCTGGCCGAAGAGCTGGCGCAGGAGGCGATCCTGCAGGCTTATCTCTCCCTGGACCGCCTGCGTGACGACTCTCGTTTCCGCAACTGACTGTATGGCATCGTGCTCAACGTGTGCCGCAGTTACATACGCTCAGTGCACACAGCCGAACTTTCATGGGCAGAGCTGGAGGGTGGCGTGCTGCCGGTGGGCGATTGGCTGATCGAGGACACGCCCCGCCCAGAAGAGATAGCTGAGGAGCGCGAACTGCACGATCTGATATTGGGTGCTGTTCGTACACTCCCCGCGGGAGACCGGGATGCCGCGTTGCTCTTCTACTACGGTCAGCGCAGCCTGCAGGAGGTCGCAGCCCTCCTGGGCATCTCAGTCACGGCGGTGAAAGGGCGGCTGCGGCGGGCCAGGGTTAAGTTGTGGGAGCAGTTGTCGCCTGCTATTGAGCTCGAGCCGGCGAGGCCGGTTATCACTGGAAGGAAAGATATGACTAAAGTTAAAGTGGAGGACGTGCGGGGAGTTCGTAGCGGCGATGACAAGCACATGATCATCGTGGTCCTGGCCGATGAGGCACGCCAGACGTTCCTGCCCATCTGGGTCGGAGAGCACGAGGGCACCCAGTTGGCGATGGCACTGCGCCATTTCGTCACCCCCCGGCCCCTGACTGCCACGCTGACGGCGAACCTGCTGAACGCAGCGGGTGCTGCGCTGGAAGGAGTGCGCATCGAAGCCCTTAAAGAAAATGTGTTCTACGCCGTTGTGATGCTAAGCACCGCCAGCGGTGCTCAGGAGGTGGACGCAAGGCCGAGTGACGCGCTGACGCTGGCGGCTCAACTGGGCAAGCCCATCTACGCAAGCGTGGACGTGCTCAAGGCGGCCGGCTTTCCGGCCGCCGAGTTCGCCAAGCGCGCCGAAGCCCAGGGCCAGGAGCACGGCACCACGTTTTCGTGGGCGGAGTCGGAGTCGCTCCTGACGGGAGAGACGACGTTCACGCACACGGGCACAGGCCCGAGCACCCAACCAGGCAAGTAGAGAAGGGACGGATGACCCAGGACAAAGAGCGGTGCGGCGCGCTTCCAGGTGATGCCGCAGGGCCGCTTATATTTCCAGCTTCAGCGTCACGAGCTGGAACGGCGTCACGCTCACGTCCACGCCGCCGCTGGTCCACTGCAACTTCTGATCCTCCTCTTCCAGCAGGTTCACACGCGCAACGGACTTCACCGGCAGGCTGCTGGTCAGGCGTATCGTGCCACGCTTACCATGCGCCTCGTACAGGCGCACAATGAGTGCGCCGGAGTCTTCTGCCTTTTTCACCGTGTCGATCACCACGTGCGGCGACGCAGTTGGCGCCGAGATGCCGAAGAACGAGACCTCCCGCGGAGCCGCATCGGTGGCCTTCACGATCAACGGTACGTTAAAACGGTAGCCTTCTTCGATCACCCCCGCATCGCGGAAGTCGCCCACGTGGGGCAGCAGCGCATAGCGGAAGGTGTGATGCCCCATGTCGGCTTCAGGGTCCGGGTCTTTGGGCGAGCGCAGCAACGACAGGCGCATCACGTTGTCCTGTGTAGCGTAGCCGTACTTGCTATCGTTCAACAGAGCCACACCGAAGTCCGGCTCCGACAGGTCGGCCCAGTGGTGCGCTGATACCTCGAAGCGCGCCACGTCCCATGTGGTGTTGAAGTGCGTCGGACGGCGCAGGTGGCCGAATTGAATTTCATAGGTGGCTTCCTGGGCACGCAAATCGAACGGGAACTCCACCTTGAGGAACTTGTGACGCTCGTGCCACTCCACCTCGGTAGCGAAATCCAGCCGTGGCGAAGTAGACGTGAGTGAAATGATCTGCCGTAGTGTGCTCTGAGCGCTGAGGGTGTATTCCACTTCGATGGCGGCGCGCAGGGGACCGTGCTCAATCACGCGCAGCGTGTTGGCCGGGCCGATGTCGTAGCGTTTCTCCAGGTGAAAGACGTCTACGTCCCAGGCTTCCCAGTTGTTTGGCTCATCATCAAACAGCACGAACTGATTGCCTTTGGCTGCTGGTGTCAGTGCCTGGCGACCGGCGCGCTTGTCGAACAGGCTCGTAAGCCGGCCTTCCCGGTCGAACACAGCCAGCACATATTGATTTTCCAGGGTGATGGTCTTTTCGGTTGTGGCTACCGTCACCGGCGAGGTCACGGTTCCGCCCGGCGCAGCCACGCTGTAACCGAGTGCCGGTGCGCTGACCACCGCCAGTGCCTTACCCTTTGCACTGACCTGTGGGCCAACATGGCCTGGTGGAAGCTCCACCACCTCGCTGCGCGGGCTGCTGAGCGTATTGACCGTCAGCACATGCGCCCCTTGCGAACCGTGAACCAGCGCTTCAACAGCCTGCTCGCGCAGGCTATCGCCGCTGGTCAGGATTTCCTTATAGTGCAGCGCTGAATCCTTGTACACCTCGGTGATGGACGAGCCAGGGATGATGTCGTGGAACTGATTCAGCAGGACCAGTTTCCACAGCCGGTTGATCTCATCAGCAGGGTAGGCAAAGCCCTGTGTGGCATTCGCAGCGGCTGAAAGAAATTCCACGTCGTGCAGCAGCAGCTCACTCCGGCGGTTGCCCAATTTATTACGTGCCTGCGACGTGTAGGTGCCGCGGTGCAGTTCGAAGTACAGCTCGCCCACCCATACCAGCGGATCCTTGATGTCTGCGTCACAACGTGTGAAGAATTCGGCGGGCGTGCGACACTGCATGCGCGGCAGGCCATCCACGTCGTGCATGCGCTTCAGGCGTTCCAGCATATCGATCGTCGGGCCGCCACCCCCATCGCCAAAGCCGAACAACAGATAACTCTCATTGGCGCGTTCATGATCCTTGAAGTTGGACACGTTAAACAGCGCTTCCTGCACCGTGACCACGGCGTTATAAGTGTCGGCAGGCGGGAAGTGTGTCAGCACGCGACTGCCGTCGATGCCCTCCCACAGGAATGTGCTGGAGGTGGGCTTGTTCAACTGGTTCCACGATAGCTTCTGAGTCAGAAAGTACTGAATACCAGCGCCGCGCATGATTTGGGGAAGCGCAGCCGAGTAACCGAATACATCGGGATTCCAGAACTCAGTGCAGGTGGTGCCCAGTTCCTTGCGGAAGAAGCGCTGGCCGAACAGGAACTGGCGTACCAGCGACTCGCCAGAAGGAATGTTGCAGTCAGGCTCCACCCACGTGCCGCCCGTCGGAACAAATCGCCCGTCCTTGACGCGTGCCATGATTTTGCTCCACAGGCCAGGATGCCGGGTTTTGATCCACTCCCACTGCTGGGCTTGTGAACAGGCAAAAATGTAATCAGGGTAGTCGTCCATATAGCGCACGGCAGAGGAGAAGGTGCGATAACACTTGCGCTGAGTCTCGGCCAGCGGCCACAGCCAGGCTGTATCAATGTGAGCATGGCCCACCGCCGACAGGTTGTGCTGACCGTCGCCGTTGCGAGCGGCGAGGAATTGAGAGGCAATCTGGCGTGCCTTCTGCCAGGTGCTACGGTCCTCCAGATTGCACACGTTCACCATCTCATTCGCCGCCCAGAGAGCCTGGCCGCCGCGAGGGGTATTGGCCGGCAGGTAGATGGCCATGTCCGAGACAGTGACGAAGTCCCAAAGCAAATCCCAGGCCTTGCGATCCAGAACGGCAATTTCGGCCTGACGGAGCAAGCCGATGGTGCTGGGAACGGTGTTCCCAATCAGGCCGAAGAGGCCATTGCAGGCTACCTCGACGTAGAGTGAGAAGTGCTCGCCGCCGGCAGCCTGACGTGTCAACACATATTGCGGGCGTGCCGCACTGGCCGACCAGCCGCTGCCCGAGCCGGTGAGACCCTGCATGGGTTCACCCTCCAGCCACACGCAGGCCTCCGATGACGAATCCCATAGCAGGTGCACTTCCTCGCCCGCCCAGCCGGGGGGGACCTCAACCTCAACCTTCACCCAGTGCGTGGACCATAGCGGGCCGAATTGGTGACCCACCTGGATGGGTTGGTAGTGTCCCAATAGGGCCTCGTCATAAGAAATGCGTCCTGGGGCAGCGTAGGCGGATATCTTCACGGGCATAACGCGCGGGTACACCTTCCCGCGCAGGTTGCCACCCGAGGCAAAGTTCTTCAGGCGCTGGCGGGTGATGTCCAGGTGCTTTAACATGATTTCGTCAATCCTTATGCGTTGATTTGGTTTGCCATCTCACGATGCGTGGCTCGATTTTACCCGCGCCAGCGACAGACGACAGGCAACACTGGGGCAGGGGTTTATGGGGCCAGCTGGACGCGTACCGGCTTCCTGTTTGTGAAAGCCGGAAGCAACGTAACGCCTGCCGTCCGAGCCTGATTTATCGTTGTTCTCAGGCTTTGCCTTTACGCAGCCGCTCCAGGATGGAGGACTTCGCCTCGGTACTGCGCAGGTGGGGCCTGGTGGCGCGTTCGGTCACGATGCGAGCCAGCAAAGCCTCATGGCTGGGCAAGTCGGGTGAGCTGATCTCTTTATCAAGCTCCACAGCGCGCGCCATGCTGGTCACAGCCTGATCGTACTTGCCCAGCAGCAGGTTGAGCAACGCGAGGTTGCAGCGCGCCGCCGCCTCGCCCGCTCCGTCACCCAGCTGCGCGTAAATGCCAAGTGTACGATCCAGGCATTGCGCGGCCTGTTCAGGCTGATTCAATTTGGTGTAGGCCGCGCCAAGGTTGTTCAGTGTCTGGGCCAGGCTGGTCTGATCGCCGGGCTCGCCATTCTCACGCAGGTACAGGGCGCGCTGCAGATAGGCCAGGGCACGCGATGGATCATTGCGGTCCAGGTAAAGTGCGCCAACGTGGTTCAACACGGTGGCGAGGTGTGTTGAGGGAACTGGCGTGGGTTGAGCAGGCGCCTGCTGTACAGATGCCTGTTGCACGGGTGGGGTTCGCTCTTCTGGTGAATGGGCCAGCAGATCCAACCAGCCTGCTCCGGCAGGTTCAGCTGCTTCCTCGATGGACAATGCCCGTTGCAGGAGGCTCATTGCTTCATCGCGCCGGGCTCTGCCACTCATCACCAGGCCAATTCCCATGCAACTCTGGGCGATGCCCTCACGGTCGTTCGCATCTTCGCACATGGGCAGGGCGTGTTGGAAGTTCGAGAGCGCCTGGTCGAGTTTACCCGTGGACTGGTAAAGCTCACCCAGTGCATTGAGCACGCGACCCATACCGGAGCTGCCCTGAGCCGGGCTGGCGGTGGCCAACTTCTCTTGAACGCCCCTCGCGCGCTGTAACGACACCAGCGCCAGATCGTATTGCCTCAAGGCGGTATAGCACATACCCAGCTCGCAGAGCGCCGATGCCAGGCCGGCTTGATCGGTGGGCAAGGCACGCTCACGATTTTCCAGCGCACGGTGCAGGTAACTGCGCGCCTGGCTATACCGTCCCAACCGGGAGCAGGCCTTGCCCATCTGGTCCAGTGTGTTCACCAGACTGGCCGTGTCTCCGTTGTGGGCACTGGCCGGGTCATCGTAGATCGAGAGGGCGTGTTGCAGTGTGTCGACCGCCTGGGCATAGTGCCCCGCATCGTTATAAATGGTTCCCAGTGTGGTGTAGATGCTGGCTGCGCTGGAGCGGTCTGGCGCGGTGCCTTTCGTGAGAGCGGGTAGAGCGTTGTGGAGGAGTGCGATAGCCTGCTCGTGTTGCCCCAGGTGCTCATAGACCAGGGCGAGCTGGTGCAGGGTGCGGCCTATACCAACGGGGTCGCCGCTATCGGGATTGAGCTCGTATTGATTAAGAGCCCGCTGGTAAAAGGCAATCGCTTGGTGTGGTTGGCCCAGCGCATCGCAGGCGCTGCCAATCATCTCCAACGCAGACGGATACGTGATAGCGCTCCCGGCAGGCAGGGCCGTGCTGACCTGCGCTGCGGGCAGCAGGGTCCGCTTTATCCAGGCCTGCTGCTCAAGCCACAGATTATGCCGAGCCTGGTAGTGCTGCATGGCCCAGGCGAATTCCAGCACCGCTGGGCCATCGGGCAGTGTGGCGCAGGCGTGACGGATCTGCCCGTATTCGGCTTCGACGTTCATGCCCTGTTCGCGGCACGCTCGTGCCAGCGCTCGATAGTGCTCGCGGTGGCGGTCCACTGCCTGCGTGTCGCCGCGCACCCGCGCGGTCCCGGCTACTGAAGCGCGGATCATCAGACGTGCGTCCAGGCTGGTCAGGCGGTTGACATGCCACTCGGCGCGTGTCCGTGGATGTAAGGGCGCATGGCCTGCCACGGAGGAGGGATCCCATGCCCACACTTCCAGCAGGTGGCGTGACACGAGCCGTTCCACCAGTTGCTCATCACATTGGCTCACGGCCTGCACGGCGGCGCTATTGAATGTATAAGGAGCGGTGGCAAATGCTCCCATGCAGCGGAAGGCATGCAGTGCCGCGCCTGGTAATGCAGCCACGCATAGCGCGATGGTTCGCTGCAGCGTGGCGCTGGATTGCCCGTAAGGCTGGTCTCCCATGCCGAGTCGTTGACGTGCCAGCAGTAATCGTCGCTGCACAGACGTCAGTTCGATGGCCTGCCCGGAGACCGCGCTGCGCGGCGTAGTGATCAGGTTTTCGACGGCACTCGGTTCGGGTGCGGCCAAATAAGCTCCCAGCAGGTGGAGGGCTAATGGAATACCTCCAGCCAGGCGCGTCACCTGTTCCAGCAGTTGTGGTTCGTCGTGCGCGGCCTGGGGTGCCAAAATGCGCATCAGTTCCAGGGCGATGTCATCAGCGAGGGGTGGTACGTCGAACAGGTCGCTGGGTTTGGCCAGGTCTCCGGTGCGAGCATCGTCATGGGTGACGGCCAGGTGAGCGCATGCAGGACCGCCGCAATGCAGCCAGGTGGCGTCATCAAAACCCGGGCTATCGATCACCAATAACATCCGCCGATCGTGCAGCCACGCGCGTAGCAGACCAGCCGTGGCAGCCACATCGCGGCAGGATGCCAGGTCCAGGCCGAGGGCGCTGGCCCATAGAGACAGGCACGCACCGGCATCTTGCGTGGACACGCCTGAGCTGTCGCCATCCGAAGTGGCTGCGCATGAAGCCCACAACACGCCGTCAGGGAAGTGTGCTGCGATGGTCGGATGATGCGCGATTGCGACAGCGAGTGCTGTCGCTCCCACGCCAGGGATGCCTTGTGACGAAAGCGCTACATCATGTCCGGCCGTAAGCCGGTTGAGGATCGAGGTCAGTAAATTATCGCGGCCCAGCAAGAGATCGGGCATGGTTGGGACGCCCACAAAGAATGGCGCCGGGAGCGGTTTATGTGAATAATCCGCTGAAAGCGCTGTGCCGTTGCGTGCCTCACTTAGTGATGTGCCCACGATATGTCCATCCGCGGACGGTATGCTGTCTGGCTTACTAGAGCATACTATATCTTTTACCTTGCCAGATGCGGACACCGGGTGGTAAGTCCGCTACAGCAGGCTTGCTTGGGAAAGACCATAACCACTGCTTATTGTGCGGGGAGACCCAACCGTCCACGGAAAACTCTACCCCATCGCTATCACCCGATCAGGTCCCCGGACTTAATGCCACGTTTGGGGTGCACCTCATCGTTCCTGGCTGACGATCACCGCATCACCATGGGGACGTAAACCTGGGCTGGTGGCGAAGTAGCCTGGCTGTACAAGTGGATCAGATTGCCGGGATCGTCTGCGGTGGCGAGGGTCGCCTGCAGAACGTAGGGGTAATCAGGTGCCTGCAACAAGGCCTGCTCAGGCTGGAGGTTGCCTAAAGCCGGACTGAAGAACACATCGAAGGCGCTACTGGCTTGGGGCGTCAGGACCTCCACATCGGTCACCCACTGGGTTGCCATCGGCAACAGTTCGACTGGATTTACCGTAAGGTCGTCGAGTGGCAGAGGCACGCCGGCGCTGAGCAGGTTGAGTGAGAATAAAGTCAGTGTGAGGTTCTGGCTGTTCACCAGGTGTACTTGCAGATGATCGCGACTTAACCAGTCCCAGTCGATGCCGATAAACAGGGGGCTGGGCGATAGTAACTGGCTTCCGGACATCCAGGCGAAGGGGGATACGCCCGTAGAGGGATCCAGCTGTAAGGAAGGCTGATCGGTGCACAGCCCCAGACGAGCCGCGTCGCCATTGAAGACCAGGCCATTACTGAATACCAGGGTGTATGCATCAGACACTGCGTCGTAACCACTGCTGGGGACCGGTGCCCCAAACGGGTTGAGAGTGCCCGTATATACCTCATCGATGGTACGAAGGCCCTGCAACCTGATGAGTAAGCCCGTGGCATCGTAACCGGTGTTATTGAGGAAATCCCAGCTATAGCAGTACCGGTTCTGCAGGTTCAAGTCATGGGGCAGCGCCGCCGTCGCAGGCGCGGGTCTACTGAGACTCACCACGACCAGTGTGATGGTGGCGGCTAACAGGGTAGGCGTCAGTAGCAGCGCCAGGTGTCGCAAGTGGCGAGACATGCTGCCCTCCGGTACTCCCTAAGGCAACGCATCGATTGGGACATAAACCCGCTTGCCAAGCACGCGCACCTCGTCGATCGAGGTCCCGGCAGGCGAAGTGCTGGTAGCACCAGGCGCATTAGCCGTGTAAACCGCATCCACATCCAGATCAAAAGGACTGAGGATGACCAGGTAACCGATGGTCAGAGGCATTACGGCCGGTGTCGCAATGCCAGGGTACAGTACCGACCACAGTCCGTTACAGTCATCCATGGTTGCATAGTCAGGCCCCAATATCAGGGGCTGCAAAGGCTGCGGAGCAGCGGTGCTTTGTTCCTGCGCAATGGGCATACCTCTGTTAACCAGCAACAGGATCTTCTTGCGTAGTGGAGTTGAGCGGTAGTTATAGTTATGGATGTTTATCTCAGTGGCATAGTTACCAGGTTCCACAACCGGCTCGCCTGTTATTGGCTGCATCGAAGAGGATGGGGGCTGGTAGCCGCATACGAACTTGACGGCGTAACTCCACAGGTAGGGTGTGGTGGGGGTGATGGCGATCTGTTGAAGCGGAGTGTCCTGCGCAGCAGACCCCGATACGGTCTGTGCAGAGGCACTCACGAGAGAGGGTGAACGTGTCAAGACGATGGCCGCGACGAGCAGCACAACCAATGCGAGTGCTCCGACGAGGGCACCGAGCACCCAATAACGACGTAGCATAATGCATCCTCCGTTTGGGGCAAATGGCCCAATTGGCGAACACTGCATTCAATAACGTAACCGTACTCGACGTACGCAGACGTTCTATATGGATTGTAGAGTGGAGATAATGCAGGCCTGAACGGATAGCAGTGGTTAGAACTTGTGACCAATCGTAGAAGGTCTGTCGAATTTGTCAATATTGTGAAGAAGTTCACAACTTCCAGCGCTGAAAGCGTTGGATCGTCTGAATTCAATGTGGCATTTACAGGCGTGCGGCCGTTCTTCGCCTTCCGCGTTTCAGGCGTACCGTACTTCACTCAAAGCCCGCAACCGCTCTGCCGCCTGTTCAGCGGTCAAGTCACGTTGGGGCTGAGCCAGCATTTCATAGCCCACCATGAACTTGCGTACCGTTGCAGAACGCAGCAAAGGTGGGTAAAAATGCAGGTGCAACTGCCACTCCTCGTGCTGCTCGCCGTCGTAGGGAGCCTGATGCACGCCCATCGAGTAGGGAAACGGCACCTCGAACATATTATCGTAGCGTGTAACGAGGCGCTTGAGCACGTCGGCCAACCCGTTGCGCTGAGCAGAATTCAGGTCCACGATGCGGCGTATGTGCACCTTCGGCAAAACCAGGACCTCGAACGGCCACAGCGCCCAGAATGGCACAAGGCACACAAAATGATCATTCTGCAGCACAACGCGCTCGCCCTCATGTTGCTCTGCCTCCAGATAATTCACCAGCAGTGGAACGTCATGCTCCTGCAGGTAGGCTAACTGGTGATGCTGTTCTTTGGCAGGCTCGGTGGGCAGGTGCTCGTTAGCCCAGAGCTGCCCATGCGGGTGCGGATTGCTGGCGCCCATCATCTCTCCACGGTTCTCGAAGAGCTGAACGTAATGGATGTCGTCTCGCGCGCCTAATTCCTGGCACTGGGCAATCCATGTATCCACCACTGCCTGTATCTGCTCCAGAGGTAACTGCGCCAATGAGAGGTCATGACGTGGCGAGAAGCAGATGACCCGGCACACGCCTGCTTCGGGCGCCACCCTAAACAGGGGAGATGGCGATGCGTGGAGAGGAGGGGCGGATGTAAGGGGTAACCCTCCTGCTCCCTTACTTGCGTGCTGCCCCGTTCTGACGGGCGGGAGCAGCGCGGGGAAGTCATTGTCAAAAACGAAGATGCCAGTGTAGGGAGGATTCACTGTGTCGCTGGCGCGGTGGTTTCCCGGACAGAGGTAACACTGGGGATCGTACTGTGGACGGTTTGCCTGGGGCACTTTCTCCACAGCGCCCAGCCACGGGCGCGTAGCACGGTGCGGAGAGACCAATAACCATTCACCAGTCAGGGGGTTATATCGGCGATGCGGTGATCGGGCAGAATACTCGCTCATTTATCGACGATGATTCCTTAACAGAAGTGAAACCAATTCTACTTCTGTTGGAAGTCGTCGCCGAGGATCACCAGTGCATCGAGCGGGTTGTTGGCGTTGAGGGACGTGCTGATGGAGCTGGCTGGTAAGCCCAGCGCCGCGGCTAACTCCTGGGTGAACCGCTGCCGGCCGTGGTAATCGATGATGACGGACTTGGGATGGCTTCCGGATGCGTTACCAACCTCAACCACGTCGAACCCCAGTTTTTTCAGGTTCGCCTGAACACGGGTGGCCAGACCGTTGATGTTTGTGCCATTTTGTACCGCGATCCGTCCCGGCTCAGGCGTGGGGGTTGCCTGGTTGGCCGGCAAGGGAGTGGGCGGCGCATAAAGTTCCGCACGTAACTTGCCGAAGCGGTCACGGATGGGAATCAATACCTCCGCACCATCGGGAGTTGTCCAGTTTTGGGTCATCGTTTCGTCAATCACTACCTGCGAGATGTTTCGGCTGGGCAGGTCCTTGGCAAACAGTATCAACTGCACGATTTCGGAAGGGGATAAATCCGTACTAATGGAACTTTGCATTGTTTGCAGGATCTGCGGCGCATTGGGAAGTAACTTGGTGATGGCGTCGGTGGAGAGGATGCGGTCGCGCAAGGCCATGATCACTTGCTGCTGGCGGCGCATGCGATAGAAGTCGGAGGAACCATGGCGGGTGCGAACGTATTTCAGGGCCGTGGCCCCGTCCATGTGATGCCAGCCGACTGAGATGGAAAACGGATCGTATCCGTAGTTCATATTGGGATAGGTGGGATCGTTGATGTTTTGATCGACGTATACGTCGATGCCGCCCACCAGATCCACCAGTGTGGTGAGCGCATTGAAGTTAACCCGAACGTAATGCTGAATGGGGATGCCGAAGTTGTACTCCACTGTCTGCATCGCATAACTGGGACCCCCATACACGTGGGCCGTGTTGATGCGATCCTGCATATTGCGGTTGGGCAACGGCACGTACAGGTCGCGTGGAATGCTCATCATCCCGGCCGTCTTGGTGGCTGGGTCTAGCGTGAGGATGATCATCGTATCGGTGCGTGCGATGTTAGGGTTTTCGTCCGGGCGCTGGTCGATGCCAAGCAGCAAAATGTTGAGCCGCTGGGTGCCCTGCCACGGTCCCACATCCGAGAGGGTCAGTTTCGGTACGAATGAACTGCTGCCCGATCCACCATTCACTACGTGATTGAGCTGATCGGTGATATTATGCAGCACCCCCATGGCCAGCAGGCCAATCGCTGGCAGTACGATCAACGCCACAATGATGGCACCCCCCACGGCAACCGTGGCTCCACCACGGCGTCTTTGCGCTCCTCTTGTCGGGTTCTTATCCAGCTTCATATCCTGTTTTTGCCACCTGTATCGAAACCTTCACTGTATATCAGAAAACGTAAGAAAAAACCTGACGAGTAGCACATTGACGGCTGATCGATGCAATACTGTACTGCCTGCGGAATGCGATGGAGCGGTAATTGAAGGGCTCAGATCGGTAACCCGGATGATTACACAGGCGGCCAGGGGATGCTGCGCTGCGAACGGTTTGGACCGGGGTAGATGCCCAGATCGAGCAGTCTCTGAGTGCGGCGCCTGAAGGCAGCCATTTCACTCTCGTCCAGCAGCTTATGAAACCTCCTGCCCAATGGTTGCTTGGGACCAATCTCGTTCAGCATGCGGCGCATGTCGCGTAGCATCTCTTCGGGGATAGGCTGTCCGGCGAAATCCCAAATCACTGTGCGTAATTTATAGTCGGCATTAAACGTGATGCCGTGGTCGATGGCCCAGATGTGACCCTGTCTATCGAGCAGGCAGTGTCCACTCTTGCGATCGGCGTTGTTGGTGATCAAGTCAAATGCCACCAGGCGCTGGAGTTGATCGCAGTAGCGCTGATCGTCACGAAATGTAAAGAAGTGCTGGTCGGCGTCACAATCCACGAAAAGCTGCACCGAACCGAAACCGTGCGGCCCGGAGCGCAGCACCGTGGGCGGTACCAAATCCCAGCCCAACGCCACGTTGACCAGGTACGAAGCCAGTTCGCGCTGGCAAAGCGTTCCTTCGGGGAAATCCCAGAGCGGCGCTTCACCACGCCGGGGCTTATAGACGCCCAACAGCTCGACACCACTGAGATCGTCTTGATGATCCGGCAGGAGGTTGGTTATTTTGACGAGGAATGTGTAATTGGAGCTCCAGGGCAGCAACCCTACGGTTTCCATTTCGCCCGTGGATAACAGATCCAATATCCCGTCACCAGGAGGGTCACCCTCAGACATTCACGTTACACCACACTTTAGGCACACCTATCTTATGAAAGACTGAACCAATACATGCCCCGCCTATCCCAGCCTCCCCTTTCAGCCATAGAGAAAAGCACCAAGCCTGACTTCGCTCACGCGAATACAACTTCGTCGGCGTGACCGTTGCTGCGCGGGCAAAAGTGCTCCACATCTTTATCGATGGGTTTCTGGCACAGCGGGCAGATGGGCCGACCGCGTGAAACCACGTCGGATGTATGACGGCTGAGTGCTTCCATCTGTGCGCGAGAACAAAAGAAGCGCGTCACCGAAGCCTCTTCTTCGTTGGTGTCTTCGGGCACCAACTCGCGCGCAACGAGGACAATCAGGTCATGGTCCTCGTCATAACCCAGTCCCATCTGACCAATACGATATTCCGGTGCGAGAGGTTCCTCCAGCGTCATGTCCATCTGCAACTGCATGAAGTTCGCGCCCTTGGGATACTTGGTCTTCAGTTCATCCAGCATTTGCTGGATGGCTACGCCCAGAGCCTGCACCTGCTCCTTCTCGCAGAGCAAAGTGATAAGCGCCTGCCCTTTACGGGCCTGCACGTAGAACGTGCGGTGGCCTGGCTCGCCCACTGCATCGGCCGTGATGCGGGTGACCGGATTCAATTCAAGCGAGCGCTTTGGCATACATGAATTTTACACCTGTGTTACCATGTTTTTCGGCATATAAGGGAGGGTCTTATCTGTCTTTAAGGTTTACATGGCACTCTGGCAGGCTCGTTCCCCGGCGGCCGGGACTCATTTACAGGTCAGGATGTCCGTAGCGTGTTAGTCGTGCCTGCATCCATGCACACGAGGTGAATCATGCGAGTGTACGCTTCATTATTACTCCTGTTGCGTATCAGCGCAGGACTGGTACTGGCCCTGGTAGGCTGGGAGATCGCTGGCATCATCCCGGTCGCGACACTACCAGGACCATTCGACAACGAGTGGGTGGTGCGGATTACGTTGACCGTCATTTTAGGAATTTTAGGCTTTTTTCTTTCGTCCATGCTACTCACGCAGCCTATCAAGACGTTCGTCGAGCGGATCAGTGGGGCCAGTGGCGCGCAGATCCTGGCTGATGTAGTCGGTTTCATCGTCGGGCTGCTGATAGCGGCATTGCTGTCGGTCCCGTTGTCGTTGCTGCCCGACCCCCTGCGTCCCGTGCTTCCCTTATTGGCGGCCATCGTCTTCGCCTATCTGGGTGTGTTGATCATGAACACCCACTACCGCGAATTATTTACCATGGTTAATCTACACGTGCCACAAAGCGGGGCCGACAGCCTGCCGCAGGCCACGGCTACGCCACACCGCGAATCGCTCCTGCTGGATACGAGCGTCATCATCGATGGGCGCATTCTGGATATCCACGATACAGGTTTCCTGCGGGGAGAGCTGGTGGTGCCGCGTTTTGTTTTAAACGAATTGCACCACATTGCAGATGCGTCCGACGGTCTGCGGCGCGCGCGCGGCCGGCGCGGTCTGGAGGTGCTTAAGCGGCTGCAAAAAGACTCCGCCCTGGTGCAGATTGTGGATGAGGATCCTGGCCAGACAAAGGAAGTGGACGAAAAACTGGTCTTGCTGGCCAAAGACTGGCGGTGCCCCATTGTGACGAACGATTACAATCTGAACAAGGTCGCCTCGCTGCAGGGAGTGATGGTGCTGAACGTCAACGAACTTGCCAACGCCGTCAAATCGGCACTTCTACCCGGCGAGACGCTCACGCTACGCGTGATCCAGGAAGGCAAAGAGACAGGGCAAGGTGTCGGCTACCTGGATGACGGCACCATGGTCGTGGTCGAAGATGGCCGCAACCATTTAAATCAGACAGTGCACGTGACTGTGACCAAGGTATTACAGACGGCCGCAGGCCGTATGATTTTCGCAAAACCATAACCAGTATGAGTCTCACCATCTATAACGTGTTATCGCGTGAAAAGGAAACGTTCCAGCCCATCAACCCAGGGCAGGTGATGATGTACGTATGCGGCCCGACCGTGTACGACAACTCGCACCTGGGCCATGCCAAGACGTATGTGTCGTTTGACATAGTGGTGCGCTGGCTGCGCTACAGCGGGTTCCGGGTGCGTTATGTGCAGAACATCACCGATGTAGGCCACCTGCTTAACGATGGTGAAGACCGCATCCTGAGAGGTGCACGCCGCGAACAGGTGGAGCCGATGGAGATCGTGGAGCGCTACATGCGTTCCTACTTTGCAGACATGGACGCGCTGGGCGTGACGCGACCCGATATCTCGCCTCGTGCCAGTGCACACATCCCTGAGCAGATCGAGATGATTCAATCGCTGATCGACAGGGGACATGCCTATGAGGTGAATGGCTCGGTCTACTACAGCGTGGAGTCGTTCAAAGACTATGGGAAGCTGAGTGGCCGGCACGTCGAGGAGATGGAAGCGGGCAAGCGTATCGCGATACGCGACGAGAAGCGTCACCCGATGGATTTCGCCTTGTGGATCAAGGCGCCGCCAAACCACGTGCTGCAATGGCCCTCGCCGTGGGGACGCGGCTACCCAGGCTGGCACATCGAGTGCTCGGCGATGAGCACCAAGTACCTGGGCCAGCCGTT
>JAJYKL010000188.1 GCA_021788625.1 Chloroflexota bacterium | reverse complement strand
ATTGGAGCCGCCATCGGTCAGGTTGAAGTCGCTGCCGTAGCTGGGGGCGAAGGTGAATGTCTGGGAGGAGCCCGCCGGCAGGGTGTTCTTCTGCACGATGATCTGGCCGCGCTGGGTATTGGTGACATCACATGAGTATGTGAGGTTCGCATCACCCGGGTAGTTCACATCGAAAACGCATCCGCTTTCATCAGTTTGGTCCCAACCACTCTTACTAACTTCGGTGATGATATAGTGACCTTCCTGAAGTACAGTGCTGAAAGATGTATAGCCAGAACCAGTTGATGTTACGATCTCACCCCCACTGGGAGTACCAGGTCCTGTCAGAACAAATGCCCAACCTGCCTCAAAGCCGGCAGGTATGGTTATCTTTTGAACCTGTGCTTTAGCCGCCAAGACTGTATTAGTAAATGTCACGGAATTGCTACAAGACGGTAACACAATAGATACTTCTTGTGGGCTCTGTGCATTCCAGCCTGTGGCTGGCTCTTCGTATACTATATAGGTCCCTGGAGCCAAACCTGTCAAGGTTACCGACTTGTTTGTTTCGCCTGCGCTAAACGTAATCGATGGAGTGGCTTCAGTAATACCCTGAGAGTTCTTAACCGTAAATGTAAATATCTGACTTTCACCAGCAGTCAGAATATCCGGAATGACTTTGTTAATCACCAAACTGACTTTGGCATCAGTATCAATGTCAATTGTCGCAGGAGGAGTTTGCGCTGTGAAGCCGTCTGAACCGTTCACCGATGCAATATCCATTAGTGTTCCTGTGACGATGACAGCCTGCCCGACCGAGATCTGGTTTGTAAAGGTTACGACTCCGTCACCGCTTTGCGGCAATGAGGACCACAGCACCGGGTTCTGTGTTGCAGTTCCAGTAATATACGGTGCCATCCACTGGCCATCTACGCCGGTGAACGAATCTGCTGAAAACCATAAGTTTGCACCCGAAATGGACTGCCGGTCGCTTATAACAGAGGTTTGGTCCAGTTCCGGACCTGATAACGTGACTGTGGCCGATGACGTGGCGGTGACTGTTCCGCTTATCGGCATGCCGGTATAGGTGTCCACGTAGAATGACGTGGCCAGATTGTTGAGATTGGTTGTGCCCGAGACAACTGAAATAGTACTGGTCATCGCCATCATCGTTGTGTTGGCGGGCACCATGACGTATACGGGACCTGTTGTGGTGAGTACCGTTGTGCCAGAACGGATGTCATCGGTGATAACAGCTGTAATAGCTCGGTCAGAAGGATTATCGGCATATACGTGAGTCACGATTGTGATGTCGCCACTGGGCGTGGCAGGTTGTTTCTGCCAGGAGACAATCGTTTGCACTGGTATGGAAGTCGGGTTCTGTATATTGCAGGTGTCTGCAAAGTGCACCTGGGACGGCATGGGGAATTTGCTAATGTTCCAGATATGATCAGTGCCTTGCGCAGCGGCCATGTCTTTGGACAGACCCTGAGGCTGCACTTGGTTAACAGGGATCGAAAGCGTTTTTTGTCCCATCCCGGACGTGGTGATGGATGCCGTGCCTGGAGCAGGATTGGCTACCGGCAGTGCCAAAGAAGCGTGTAATGAAGATCCGGGATAAAGATGCGAACCAAATGCCAACCGGGCATAGTAATCATACACACAGGTGCTGTTCTGCTGCACATTATTCAGGGTAACGAGACGATACAGAGTGTCGTCAACACCGCCTAATCCTGGGATGGAATGCATGGGAGCGCTTACCACCGGGTCAGGGCATGTGGAACTTGAACCAGGATTTATAACGGGTTGCGATAATAAATCGAAACCTGGTATGCCCGAACTCATGTAATCCACAGCAATTGCGAAAGTGAAACTTCATGTCATGGGAGCAGAGGTCCCAGCGCCCACGATAACACGCATGGGAACCAGATCCAGTTCGTTCCAGTTCTTGCCCAGGTTACCAGTGGTGTAATCATCGTTGCTGCCATTCCAAACCTGGTTATTACATACAAATGTTCCAGATAATGGCAAAGTGTATTCAGGCAAACCTGTGGCACTATTGGTGGGGAGGTTGCAGCCTTCGAGTGTGAAGGCAACACCACTGGGTGGATTGCTGGTTTGTGCTAGAGCAACGCTAGCTAAAAAGAGGAAAGCGAACGCCCCCACGATGCTGATCGAGAGCGACCCGAGCAAGCGAAGCCTGGCATATCTGTTCATTGCTCCCATCTCCTTCTACGACGGCACGACGAAATACTGGCTCTACCAAGGCAGACTACCCCCGTGCTAACTCTACTTCTCGAACATGGTGCTGCCCCGTACTGAGCGTTTTTCTGCGTAATACCAGTTCACTCAATTAATGAGTTATATAAGTGATGACTCACGACGATCCGCGAAAACACATGACGATGCCTGTTCGATATAACCTTGTGGATACATTGGCGCGAATGGTCACAACGGGGCAAGTCAGCAAACCAGCCATGCACTCGCGAGAGCTTGCATACTATCCAGGTGTGCATCGAGCCTGATGCTTTATCAATTGCTCGCCACTATGTGCCCTGTATTGTGGTGATTAGCCTATAAAGTATCCTCCTGGCGTAATTGGAAGCAAATGGATTACGAGCTACGGTACGCTTAGCTGCTCATGAAATCACCATGAGAAATTCCTTAACAATATATATATATTTAATACTACTTTATAAATGTGTCAAGTTGAACATTGGTGATCAATAGCACGATAGTTGCGTTTGAAGTTAGCAATTATCTATAGAAGATAGCTTCGCAGCAGTTACGAGGGTCAAGACAGTCTAAATGAGAAAACCCGCAATCAGGTCACCTACCATAGCCGGGTTCTCAAAGTACTGGTTTCTCTGCTCGAAGGTGTTCAGCTTTGCGTGGGGTATCTGAACTGCCAGACTTTTTGCGAGGGCGAGCGGGTGCACGGGGTCACCATCGATAGCGATCAGTAAAACTGGCATGGCCAGGCGCTGTAATTCTTCGGATGAGTTGTACACGATCCAGTCTGGCACGGTGTTACACGCTGTGATCAGACTCTCTTCGTTGTGTGAGCGCAGGATATCTGCCCAGGCATTCGCCTGCTCCGGTGCAGCTCCATTGGCAATATCGTTGCGCGTATTTTGATCAACGAAAGCTGAGAGCCCCATTTTCCGGATGGCATCACCAATGGCTTTCACTGTGTCTCGGGCAGGATTTGGTTCATCGCTGAGCGCTGGCAGGCATAGCAGCAGCGCAGTTACTCGCTCGGGGTGATCGAGTGCAAAACGCAGAGAGGTCGCTGCGCCCATGGATTCACCACACACGATAGCTCTGTCCACACCTAGTGTGTTAAGAATGGCCGTGATGTCTTCTGCCATACGGTGAACGTCGTATAGTCGCGGATCGGTGACCGGCGTGGAGCCCGCATGCCCGCGTTGATCGAACGCGATGATGTGGTAACGGTCCGCTAATGCACCTACCTCCCGGATTGACTGAGCACCGCTGCTGGTGAGTCCGTGCGCGAAAATGAGGGCCGGCCCGCTTCCGAGTTCCTCAACCGCAAGGTCCAGGCCATCGGACTTGACGATCCGTCGATGGTGGGGATAGTTCATGCTTACCTCCACCAATGCCGGGAAAGATAGTCAAAGTAAAACAGTGCGTTGCTCAGCGGAATGTTGCTGGGGATGTGGTTGCCAATGGCAAAGACGAATCCAGGACAGTCTTTGGCGACTTTGAGTGTCTCGTCGATCTCGTGCTGGATTGCGTGCGGTGTGTCGAAGGTCAACGTCCGGCAGTCCACTTTGCTACCCATGATCACTTTGCTCTGTCCATACTTAGCCACTACCACATCCAGGTCTGTCATGGGCTCGAAGATGAAACCATCCGCACCCGCTGCGGCGATGTCGTCCACGAAGTCGGTGAAATCTGCATCGGAGCAAAAGAGCACGATCTTACCTGCATCGTGCAGAATATCCCACATGCGTTTGTAATGTGGAAAGATGGCGCTACGGTAGAAGGACGGATGCATGAAGGCACCTTGAGACCACACCATATCGTCATGCTGTATGTAAACCTGTATGGACGTCTTCGCCCACGCTTTGGCGTGGTGCAGGGTGAGTTCGGCAAAGCTAGCCAGCACTTTGGCGAACCGTTCCCGGTCGGCGGCGGCTGACAGAAACATGTCCCAGCCAAATGCCTGAATGGCGCCGGAGACGACGGTTTTGTAATATCCGCCCGTGTAGACTTGATTGGGATACAGCGCCTGGTTGGACAGGTACTCGCGCTCATAAAAGCGCACCAGGTCGTTCATATCGGGCAAGCCGTATTCCTCCACCGCGTCAAACCGCAATACGTCTTCCACATCTTTAAAGGGGCAGCTGACCGTATCTCGCCGGTCAATGCCGCCCTCCATGAACTCGGCATGGCCCATGTCTGTCACACGCCCACGTTGCTCCCATTCGACCGGACCATCGTGCGTGACCCACAGGAAATCCAGTTGCCAGGCGTCATTAAAAGCACGCATGGCGCGCGAGTCGGTACGGGGATCCATGCCGGTTACCGCCCGTACGAGGGCAGTGTGGTCGTTATACTCGGTGTGAGCCAGGCGCTCCGGGCACTGAAGCTGAAGAGCCTGCATGCCAATGTTGTAACTCATGTGACTGTCCTTACAGGATGGGTTGTCGCGGCCGCAACTGCCTGCTCATCAAG
>JAJYKL010000187.1 GCA_021788625.1 Chloroflexota bacterium | reverse complement strand
ACAGGCCGCGTGCGGGCGATCTCATTCACCCACGGACGTGCATCTTGCTCTCCGATTGGGTTGCCGTCGGAATTGAAGCCCATGTTGATGGCAACGGCCGTGTCGGGAGGGAAGTCATCCAGACGCGTCAATAGATGAGTCATGGACCGATCGGCGCGTGCCTTGTCGAAGTCCCAGGCGGTGTACTGGTCGGTGGCAATGAACTCACCGTGCCAGTCCGGTGGGATGCGCAAGTTACCCCAGCCGAAGAAGGGTGGTCCCCAGGTGCCAAACTCTATGCTCGCATGAGGCAGGTTATGTGTTACCCGCTGGGCTATATCGATTGAGCGGTCTATATATGTTTCGGCGGTGCAGCCATTGCGGGAGCACGCACCGGGATCGCCGGGGAAAATGCCGACTAGAGACAGACCGGGGAAACGCCGGGTCCAGGCGTCCCACAGGAAGACAATTTCATCCCACTCGTCGCGAAGGTTCGGGCATAGCGTGCGCCAATCCGAGCCACTGGTCGCGAGCCCAGCCAGCATCTCTACGCCGACTCCTTGGGTACTGGCATAATCGATCACGGAATTCATCTGGCGGGTGAACTCCAGGCCAAATTCGGCCGATAAACCATTCCGGCTAAACAGGCGCGGCTCCAGCCAGAATTCGAAGGTGTTGAAGCCAAAACTGGCGATCATATCCACGAAGTGAAACCAGTCGGCATCAGTCCAGCGGAAGGGCAGCCCCATGTGCATCATGTTGGGGTTATAGGAATTCAGCAAGTGTGAGGCGAAGTTGATATAGCAAATGCGACGTTGAACAGGGGTTGTCATCGGTTTATCCACATGTGCCGTTATACTATGGAACTTTCAACAGTGTTGCTCTGAATGGATTGCACCCGCGCAGGAGGAAGTGTGATGAACGTATCGAGTACCTTGACACTGCGTCGCAGGATTGGCTTCCTGCGCTGGGTTCTTCCGCTCATCACTGCTGTAACCGCTGTCATCTACGAGGTTGGCCTTGGACGCTGGATGCATGACACTATCGGTGCCTACATCTACTTCGATATAGACATCATCTTTTACAGTACAGCCGTGCCGCTGCTCATTTTCAGCGCACTTAGCATCGTATATCGCTGGCTGGAGAATGCACAGCGGACCGAGCAGCAAGCAGACGTCAGTGTACGCCGGCTGGGATCGATCATGGCGGCTTCGGCTGATGCCATCTTTAGCCTTGACGCAGAGGGTTACATCGAGCTTTGGAATCACGGTGCGGAATTGCTCTTTGGGTTCCCAGCCCAGAGTATACGTGGCCGACCGCTTTCCCAATTGCTGGGCGGCGGCGAGGGGGCGGACGCAGAGTACCACTGGTTGCGTGAGGCTCTGCGGCAGACGGACTTCGTTCAGGGCCACGAAACCGTCTGCCTCGATGCCAGAGGCCATAGCGTGAATGTTGAACTGACAGCCACACGTCTGGCTGATCGAGACGGACGATTCCTGGGTATGTCGGTCGTCCTGCGCGACGTCACCGAACGCAAGCGGCGTGACGAGGAGATTCGTCACCTGAATGCCAGCCTGAGCGACGAGGTGGCAGAGCGTACGCGCGAGCTGGATGAGAAGGTACAGCAACTGGCGCAGGCTAATGCCAGTTTGCGTGCGCTCGATCAGACACGCAGCGAGTTTGTCTCCGTTGTGTCTCACCAGATCCGCGCCCCTCTGACTAATATACGCGGCGCTACCGAACGAATGAATACGGAATGCATGGCTGCCAACACCACCTGCCAGCGCATGTTCTCCATCATCAACCAACAGGCGGCACGCCTGGACCGTCTGGTGCGAGACATGTTGAATGTGACCAGCATCGAGTCCGGAGGCCTGGTATTGCAGACCGAGCCCATTTCGGTGCTACCGGTGGTGCAGCAAACCGTCGATCAGATGCACGCCCGCCTTGCGGGTTGTCCCATCTCCGTACCGGCCAAACCAGGGCTACCGCTGGCGCTTGCCGACCGGGATCGGGTGATGGAGGTGTTAACCAACCTGCTCGATAACGCCGTCAAGTATTCGCCTGCGGGAAAGGAGATTACGGTCGATGCAAGAGCCGACGAGGTGGAGATCACCTTGTCGGTACGCGATCACGGCAGCGGCATATCACCGGAGGCCATCAACCACCTGTTTGATAAGTTCTATCGCGGCGACAACAGCGATTCGCAAAGCACCTACGGGTATGGTCTGGGTTTGTACGTATGCCGGAGGCTGGTCGAAGCGCATGGGGGCCGAATCTGGGTGGAAAATGCTCCGGGTGGCGGTGCCGTGTTCTCGTTCACACTCCCGACAGTAAATTGAGTATGACCACTCCACTCATATTGCTCATCGACGATGATGCCATCGTGCGTGAACTTTTCACCGATCTTATCGGTCATGCCGGATACCGTGTGTTGACAGCAGGCGATGGTCGAACCGGTTTGCAGATGGCTGAACAGGCTAGCCCCGAACTGGTCGTACTGGATGTGATGATGCCCGGTATGGATGGATGGGAGGTGACCCGGGAGCTGCGCGGTGTGTCACAGGTGCCCATCATCATGCTGACCGCAAAAGATGAAGAGGTGGATAAACTGCATGGATTCCGATTGGGCGTGGACGACTTCGTGACCAAGCCATTTTCCTTCGCGGAGCTGACGGCACGCATTGGCGCTGTGCTGGCGCGTACCCTGCGCAACCTGCCTCCGGCGAACTGCATCACGAGTGGTGACCTGACAATCGACTTCAAAGAACGGCACGTTACCGTGAACGGTCGCCCCGTGGAGCTGACACCCACGGAGTACCGGCTTTTGGAGACGCTGGCACGGCATGCCCGTCATACCGTCTCGACGGAACAACTGCTGCTAGACGCATGGGGACCGGTTTATGCCGGCGATGCCGAGCAGGTGAAGCACTTTGTATGGACACTGAGGAAGAAGATCGAAACAGATCCCGGTGCGCCTAAACATGTACTGACTGAGCGCGGATTCGGATACCGATTTGAGTAGGCATGATGTGACCTGCTCCTCGTTTGCCAGGAAGGGAGCGCCTGCTTCAGGAGCTCGTATGTTGCGCACACCAGACCCACACCTCACTTACACTATATCCACACCTGCGGTTGTTACACTCGGCTGCAGGAGAGTGAATGGCTCAGCCAGACTATCGCGTCACGATACCGGACCTGTCGTTTTACCAACAGGCAGTAGCCTGCCAGAATGGTTGTCCCGTCCGCACCGACTCGCGCGGTTATGTTACAGCCATTGCACAAGGAGATTACGAACGAGCCTATCTCGTTGCACGCGAGAGTAATCCTTTCGCTTCCACCTGCGGTTGGGTGTGTGGCGCCCCCTGTGAAGCTGCCTGCCGGCGCGGCAAGATTGATGCCCCCATAGCCATTCGCGCTTTGAAGCGCTTCGTGAACGACCGGTATGGCGTTTACCTGGGTGAGCGAGGTGAGCCTCGCTTGCCTCCAGCCTGGCCAGGTTATGTCGGACCTGCCAAACCGATTGATCTGGGTAACTCGGCCGTGCCATCCAGCCGCACTCAGCTACAGTCTGCGCGCCGCAGTGATGCGACTGGGAAACGGGTTGCCATAGTTGGCGCCGGTCCCGCTGGCCTGACTTGTGCGCACGACCTCGCCTTACTTGGCTACGAGGTCGTCCTGTTTGATGCGGCCCGTGTGGCGGGCGGCATGCTGCGTCTGGGTGTACCGGAATATCGGTTACCGCGTGAGCTGATCGACCTGGAGATCGAGTCCATTCTTTCGCTCGGGCCGACCCTCAAACTGAACCAAATGTTAGGCCGCGACTTTACCCTGGCCGACCTGCGTCGCGACTTCGACGCGGTTTTCATCGGCATCGGCACCTACACCAGTCGAAAGCTGAATGTGGAAGGCGAGCAAATGGATGGCGTGCTGCGTGCCGTGGACTTCCTGATCAACGTAAACCTGGAAGGCTACAACCTCGACCTGGGAAAACGCATCCTGGTGATTGGTGGCGGTAACGTGGCGATGGATGTAGCACGCACTGCTGCACGACTGGGTCAGCCAACCCAGTCGGGCGGGGATATCGAGGTGGCGCTGGACGTGGCGCGTGCTGCCCGGCGCCTGGGCGCTACACACGAAGTGCATTGCATGGTGGTAGAGGCACGTGCCGAAATGCTGGCCAATCCGGTGGAAGTGGCCGAGGCAATGGAAGAGGGCATCATTATCCACAACAACGTCGCACCCAAACGGATCATCGGTAGTAATAGCACGACTCCTGGGGCTGTCAACAACCGTGCGGTGGCCCTGGAAACGCTGGATGTGGCGCATGCCTTCGATGAGCGCGGTCGCTTCAATCCGCAACTGGTGCCAGCATCGGAAAAGCAATGGGCATGCGATAGCATCATCATTTCCATCGGTCAGACGGGTGATCTGAGCTGGGTCCACCCCGAAGACGGCCTGCAGGTGACCCCGCGCGGCACACTGGCCGTTAATCCCGAGACACTCGTCACGAGTGTGCCTGGCGTATATGCGGGTGGTGATATCGCTTATGGCCCTCGGCTGATTGTTAACGCCGTTGCCGATGGACAGCGGGCGGCACGTGGCATCCACAGCTTTTTGCAGAGCGTTCAGCCCAAAGTGGTTCGTAAGGGGTTCTTTACAGCAATCCGCAAGCGCGAATATCCTGATGTCGGTCCGATGCGCAACTACCTGCGCTGGGGCCGCCGCCAGCCGCCTGCGATCCCTCTGGAACGACGCATTGGT
>JAJYKL010000186.1 GCA_021788625.1 Chloroflexota bacterium | reverse complement strand
CATGTGCACTCAGTGCCCAGCCGCCCGAATCCTGTGCGGGTGAAGCCTCTTTGTAGGTATTAAAACGAGAAAAGCTAATCCGCCATACATCGCCGTCCCTTGGAGGTGATGATCGGTCGTCGCCAAGGAGCAGCGATTTGAGTCCAGCCCACGGAAACGCCAGTTCGACGGTCCAGCCACGGTCACGATCGGAATTGTCGTTCAGAGTGCCGTCAACCTGGACTGCACTCTGTAATCCAGGCATGTCCCACTGAAAGAAACCGAGTCGCTTGCCGCGTGGGTGTGCGGTATAGCCGACGCCGTTCCACGGCTTCACTCCCGGTGCATCACGAGCAAATTCGGGCAATTGACTGAAACCTGCCTGTTCGTAAGCATCTGCCCATATAAAGAATGCTTCGTAAACTGTATTGAGCGCGTTAACCTCAAATTCATAGTAGGCGTTCGCAGCAGCGATAAAGACTTCCACGTCGTTATTTGTCCACACCAGAGAGTCACGAGCGATGAGTGTAGCTTCCACAAACGGCTCTTCCACCCAGAAGCCTATATAGAGATACATGTCATCCCACAGGACCGCCGCGCGCGTGTCATAGATCGGGCGTGCACCTTGAATGAGATCGACAAAGCGCGCCGTACGTGTCGCTCGCTTCCACACTGGCTTATCCAGGTGTCCGTTTATGTTTAGCGAAGAACTCACACGATGAGCTGTGTAGTGAACCGGGCGTTCCCCTGCGCAGGGGAAAGGTTTATCGGGGTATGACATCAGAAACCGCCAGTATTTCGCCAGGGTTGGGCCGCAGGAAGCGAGCCGGAACACCATTTAAGAAGGGTCGTGCATCGTCGGGATCGAAGCTACCAAAAGAACCAGGTGGCAGATCGAAGGTACCGTAATGATAAGCGATCATGGATTTGGCACCACAGCTTTTTGCCAATCGGGTTGATCCTTCCGGTCCCAGGTGAGAATCGACCGCAGCGACGTCGAAGAACAATACATCGACGCCTTTGAATGTGAGCAACTCGTCGATAAGACGCGTGTCACCTGGGTGCCAGATCACTTCATCAGGAGTCTTTACCAGATAACCGCAGCAGTCTCCACGTTGCCAGGGATTTTCCTGCTGCCAGTTATGCAGAGCAGGTGTGATCTGTATCAACGTCTGACCAGTATACAGAGTCTGAAAATCTTTAGCGATGGTTATGTGATCGGCCCCAATACCCTCCTCCTGCAGAAGACGCGCGACAGGTAGCGGTGCAAGAAATGAACAGCCTAAACGATCAGCCAGTGTTTTTGCTGTCATCCGGCCAAAGTGATCGTCATCCGCGTGGGTATACATCACAAGATCGACACTCGGTATCGCCTCGGCCTCGATGGGTGTTGGGATCAATAACTTATATCCCGACTCACTCATCGGCTGGCTGCCTGACTTAACGGTGGTGAGTAAAGGGTCGATAAGCAGGATGGTTCCTCGGGCATTGATCAGTACGCCAGCCATGCCCAGCCAGGTAAACCACGTGGAGTCGTTACGCTGAAAAAACAGACTGGAAATAGGCTGGGTGTGTAGTCCTGAACTCACAGTAGTCCTTATGCGAAAACGCGATCAAAGCACCATCCAAATATAAACACCAATGTTCGACGATTGATGTACAGTTTATGACGTCAGAGATAATGAGCCGGTCACGTACATCAGGCTCTTCATTAACAGCGTGGCGACGCCATGGAATCGCTGATTATGGCAAAATTACTTTAATGTCATCAGCCGGATATGCCATGTTCCTGTCATTAGCCTGTTTAGCATGGTCGTTCGCGGATATAGCCGCCTCGAAAGTTACACCGAATGCGGTTGGCCAGATTATCTCAGCCATCGCTATCCTGGCCGCGTTTTTGTTTTGGGTGTGGATGTATCGTGACATGACCAATAACGACACCCTGCCCAGGGACATTAAAGCAAAGTGGACGCAGTGGTTTTTCCTCTTTAATGTCTTTATGGCGATTTGGTACTACTTCAATGAATATAGAAGGAAGTAACACAGATGTCCGCCCGAGTGATTGACAGCGTAACCATTTCGCGCCCAACTATGGTTCGACACTTCGTATTCGTATTATTCCGCGCAGAACCCTAGCCAGGCGCTGCCATCTTGCCACTTATACAGCAGACTCAACAGGATGCAGATCCGCAGATTGCAACCCTAGAAGTGAGGGCCGGAATTTGTAGCCATAAACAAGCATCCCTCGCTCGCCATCTTCACGCAGGACGCGCGTAACCATCTCAACCGGCATACCGATGCGCACATCCTTGGCCTCAACATCCGTGAGCTGAGCCGTGATGAGAGGACCTTCCTCAAGCCGTATAAGCGCTACGGTATACGGGACGTACTTTTCAAAACCTTCGGGGGCAGAGTGGATGGTGCTATAGGAATAGACTTCACCCTTACCCGTAAAGGCGTAGGGGGTTTTAGCCTCTTTGTCGCACTCCGGGCACACATCACGCGGGGGAAAGATCTTTTTCCCACAATTGTGACAGACCTCGCCAATGAGTTGATAGCGTTGCCCGGTTGTTCGCCAATATCGTGCTACTTCCATTCCGTATTACACTCCAGCCCAGGTTCCGGCTTACTGGAACCATGGGTTAATGTCTAGTTGCCTTCCATGATGGTAGTGACTACTGTTGCGCCACTACCTCCAATGTTCTGCGCCATGCCCAAATGCGCACTGGGAACCTGGTTATGGCCAGCTTCTCCACGCAGCTGGGTTGCGACTTCAACGATTTGATACATGCCGGTTGCGCCGACTGGATGGCCACGCGCTTTGAGACCACCCATCGTGGTAATTGGGATGCGCCCACCCAGATTGATCTGCCCTTCTGCGGCCAGCGCTACGCCCTTGCCACGCGCGGCAAACCCAGCCGCTTCTAATGAAAGTGCAGACATGATGGTAAACGCGTCGTGTACCTCGAACAGGTCAATGTCACCAGGTCCAACACCCGCCATGGCGTACGCCTTCTGAGCACTGATCGCCCCACCCTCCAGGAAAAGCGGATCGCGCCTGTCGTGCACCGCTACTGAATCGGTCGCGATGGTGCTGGCGCGAATTCGCACCGGCTTCTCGGTAAACTCGCGAGCGATCGCTGTGGGCGCCAGAATCACGCACGCGGCACCGTCAGCGATGGGTGACGAGTCGAGTAAGCTGACTGGGTCAGCGATCATTTTCGATTCAGCAAACTGCCTGGATGTGATGGGATGGTGAAACATGGCGTAAGGATTATTCACAGCATTGGCATGTGCATTGATGGCAAAAGGTGCGAAGTCTTCTTTTCGATAACCATGCTCGTGCATGTAGCGCCGCATGAGGAGCGCATTGATGCTCACGAACGATAGCCCATGCAACGCCTCATAATCGTTGTCCGCTGCCATGGCCAAGGCCGAGGTCACCGTATCGTTAGGCCTATCGGTCATTTTTTCCACGCCAACGCATGCTACGATGTCGCTCATACCACCTGCTACAGTGATGTACCCCATACGCAGAGAGGCGGCACCACTTCCACAGGCGGCCTCCACCTTTACTGCCTCCACACCGCGCAGGCCTGCGAAGTCTGCGATCATGGCACCGATATGCTCCTGACCAGTCAGTTCACCAGCCAGCATATTGCCAACGAAAAGCGAATCGATGCGCTCCACTTTGGCGTCGCGCATGGCTGCACTCAGTGCTAAATATCCCAGCTCGCGCAGGCTTTTATCCCAGTGTTCGCCCACTGCAACCTGCCCGATGCCAATAATTGAGACGTCTCTCATGATCAGATATAACCCCAACCGGTTGAATCACGGCTGATGCAGTTGAGTTAGTTAAGCTTGTAGTTCTCCTTTAGGCGCGAGTAGGTTGCATAATTGATGGCGATATTTCGATATACATAATCTCGAGTTGATAATACATCGTGAGTTTGCCGAGGTACCAAAAAACGCAAGCTAAATGCATCGCTTCCGGCACCACTTCCGAAAGAAACAAGCAAAATTCTTTCTCCTGGTCTGGCAATATCCAGTACTGCTGTGAGTCCAATCAGCGAGGAACCGGCGTACGTGTTGCCAATCTCATTTACAAGCAGTCCCGGCTCGATCTGCTCACGCTTGAATCCCAATTCCTGCCCCACTTTCAGCGGGAACTTGCCGTTGGGCTGATGAAAGATGGCATAGGCAAAATCACTGGGCTGCAGGTGCGCCTGTTCCATCAACTGCTGTGCTGCAGTAGTAATATGGTGGAAATAGGCCGGTTCACCGGTAAAACGCCCACCATGTTCAGGATAGCGTTCGTGTTGGCGACGCCAGAAGTCGGGTGTATCCGTGACATAGGATAGTGACCCTTCGAACTCTGCGACGGCTGTGGCAGCCGGACCAATCAGGAAGGCAGCCCCTCCAGCACCTGCTGTATATTCCAGGGCATCACCTGGTCTACCCTGAGCGGCGTCCATGCCAATCGCGAGAGCGTATTCGGCCATTCCGCTGCCCACAAACCCAATCGAAGCCTGTAGTGCCTCAGTACCGGCCTTACAGGCAAATTGCCAGTCCGCAGCCTGTGTATAAGGAGTTGCGCCCAGTGCCTCGGCCACGATTGTGCTCGTTGGCTTCACTGCGTAGGGATGTGATTCACTGCCTACCCACACAGCTCCAATCCGCTGTGGAGACACACCATCAGAACGTCGCATCGCATTGCGAGCGGCTTCAATGCTCATCGTTACGACATCTTCGTCGAGCCAGATCG
>JAJYKL010000065.1 GCA_021788625.1 Chloroflexota bacterium | reverse complement strand
GGTGATGTAAAGTCAGGTGGTACCACGAGCGCCCTTCGTCCTGAGCAAGATGAAGGGCGCTTTCCATTCATCTTAACCACTCGGAGTAACACCCGGTGATGGTAACGTCAATCGAACAAGAAGGTGGACATGCTAGACATTAACCTGATCCGTATACAACCCGACATTGTCCGGCAGGCATTGCTCAACAGAAACGAGGATACACACAATCTGGATGCAATCCTGCAACTCGACGTGCAGCGTCGTGAAGCACTTAAGCAAAGCGAGCAACTACGAGCCCTTCGCAATACCGTAAGTAAGGAAATCGGCAAGATGAAGGACGCAACTCAACGCGAGGCAAAGATTGCCGAGATGCGCCGTGTGGGCGACCAGATCACCGTTCTGGACGCAGAGCTGAGGAAAGTGGAGACACAGTTGGATGCCTTGACTGCGACACTCCCGAACATTCCTGATCCACGAATTCCTGTCGGACCCTCGGAAGAATCGAATGTGATATTGCGAACGGTAGGAGAACCTCGCCAGTTCGGGTTCCAACCCAAGCCGCACTGGGAACTTGGTACGGCACTGGGTCTTCTGGATTTTGAGCGTGGAGTAAAGCTTAGCGGTACACGCTTTTATGTACTGAACGGGCTGGGCGCACGCTTGCAAAGGGCGCTTATCGCGTGGATGCTTGATCTGCATACCTTTCAAGGGTACCGTGAGGAATATTTGCCGTTCATGGTTAAGCAGCAAATCTTATTTGCGTCGGGCCAACTACCTAAATTCAAAGACAATCTTTATCATGATGCGGAGGAAGACTTCTGGATGGTACCCACGGCAGAGGTGCCGTTGACTAACCTGCATGGAGGGGAAATACTCAAAGTTGACGATCTTCCACTGCATTACTGTGCCTATACACCCTGTTTTCGGCGCGAAAAGATGAAAGCTGGTAGCGATGTGCGTGGCATCAAGCGAGGGCATCAATTCGATAAAGTCGAGATGTACAAGTTTTGCACCCCAGAAACATCAAATGAGGAACATGAGAAGATGCTGGCAGATGCAGAGGCTGTACTAAAGGGGCTTGGCCTGGTATACCGGGTGAAATTACTCTGCACTGGCGATATTGGCTTTTCTGCGCGTATTACGTACGATCTGGAAGCTTGGGCGCCGGGATGTGGTGAATGGTTGGAGGTCAGTTCCGTTAGTAACTGTGGTGACTTCCAAGCCCGTCGAGCGAATATAAGATACCGTCCCGAAGCAGGTGCCAAACCTGAATATGTCCATACCTTGAATGGCAGTGGGCTGGCTCTGCCTCGTACAATGATAGCCGTCATGGAGAACTATCAACGAGCTGATGGTAGCATTGAAATACCTGAGGTGTTACGTCAGTTTATTGGCACAGATGTGATTGTTGGAAAGGACGAGTTGCGGAGGCAGTGACGGTAATGGATGAGCCAATTGTTCTCATTGGTGGACTGGGTTCACACTGGCGGCAATATCAGTCATTCGGACGTGCACTGGCTACTGTATCAGGCCACAAGGTCTTCATTGCAACGATCAAGCCGGTTACCTGGATGATTGCACGATATACCGATTATGCTTTGCTCGTGAACCGTACGCATCAGGCTGTGCAGTTCGCACTGACACAAAGCAAAGCAGAGCGAGTTTACCTTGTTGGCCACAGTGCGGGCGGTGTGATTGCTCGAGCCTATCTGGCTGACCATCTGGAGGAAGCGCGGAATGCACCACAAAATGGTCACCGCATCGTATCACGCCTGATCACCCTGGGTAGTCCTTTAGGTGCAGTAGAGGACGCAAAACATGCAGGTTTGCGTCAAGCTGCATGGATCGATCGTGAGTTTCCCGGTGCTTATTTTGCGCCGTCCGTTCAGTATCTGACTGTCTATGGCAAGCTTATAGAAGGAAAGCGTGCCGGCACATTAGCACAACGACGTGCCTTCCATAATTATCAGTTTATCAGTGGAATTGGTGCACAATGGGGTGACGGTGTGGTCCCGAACTCGCTTAGCAAGATCGATGGTGTCCCCAGTGTGGAACTGGATGGGGTGGGACACTCTCCCTGGTGGGGACCGCGATGGTATGGAAGCGATGAAGCCACTGTCCGGATGTGGTGGAGCTACTTTGAAGAGGCTGACGCGCCAGAAATTGACGCTGGTCGGGTTCTGGTATAGCTATTTACCAAGCGTGTTACGGGACATAAGATTGCGTGGTTAAAACGACGAGCAGGTCGTCGATTTTGGTTCGTGTCGGTCGTTGCCTGTTTGAGGGAGTAACTGATGCTATAAGTGAAGCCAATAGCCTGCAACCACTACGAATGATGAAACAAGACCAATAATCACTTCCTGAATACCGACCACTTGGGCTCGAACTGGGATTTTAGAAGCTGAAAGTCCCAGATAAGCACGGATAAACCACAAGACTGTTACTGGCAAGATGGTCCATGGGACCGCGGTACCGTACGCCAGAAGCGCCATCACCAGCATGGCGCCCAAATGACTGATCCACACCGGCCTCTTCGCGATTGGCTGACCACGCGCAAGACGGAGCCTGGTGCGCACATATAAAATTGATGTGACTACCCGGCACATCACTAACACCCATAGCGCGAAAGCTGACACGGTGCCAAAGCCAGCTAAAAGCATGTTTGAGGCTACCAACGCACTCATCGCGACCGCACCAGACAATTCGGCCAGAAGTTCGCGACCGCGCTTCGTGGCATCCAGGTATAACTGTAATATGGCTGCTGGCGCAGCTATGATTAGTGGCAATACAAAAGGATGCTTGGCGGTTAATGCACACGAAACTACCATTATCGAAGCGAATAGGCCATACAGTAATGCAAAACTTTCTGCCCAGGTAGTACGCGAGAAGTGTTTACCTTTCAGGTGATCATCCACAGCAAGCTTTAAGGGGTGACGGGTTAAAAAAGCACCAAGGGCCGCCAGGGTCAATAACAAGCCAGGCAAGGAAAACCCGGAACCCAACCCAATGATTGCTGGTTCGAGCAGGAACATCCACCCGCCATGCTCTTTAGGTATGGCAACATTACGAAAGGTAGTACGCATAAGGCGCAGATGATCGACTGTGATGCTCCGCTGTGATGTTGCTTAAAGCTGTAATATGAGAAGCATGACAATCGGCGTTCTGGCAAAGACTGCATGCTCCAAATGCGCAGGCATGTGAGCCCACGAACCTGCGCCTGCCTCCAGCTGCTCGCCGCCCAGCGTCAAGGTGGCATCGCCTTTGAGGATATGAATCATCGCACTTGACGATGCCGTGTGTTTTGAGAGTTCCTGCCCCATGTCGAACCCGAAGATGATCACTTTCACATGATCATCGGCATAGATTGTTCTACTCGTGATGCCATTACTGGGAATCTCCACTTCCGCTGCGAGGTTCTCAACGTAGAGATAGCTAGTGTCCATTTTTGTTCACCTGTTCGCCTTTGGCTTAGCTCAAGCGTTAATACTGCAAATAGCGCCTATTGATTGCAACCTTATTGTCTCGAAAGAGTAGATATACAAGAACAGACAACATGCCTTTATCTAGTTTGCTCGCATAGCCAGATAAAGGACGCAAAATGCCAATTCGCCAGAGTTATCCCGCTACAAATGCCTGACGTCTGTACTGTATATTATTAATGCGCGATCGATGACACCAACAATGATCGTCAACGCAGTGACACGTACTCCAAATGCTCAGGTTATAAGATGACTGTGGAGATATGTCTTTGCTATAGATCAAAGTGTGCTGTGGTGGCGGGTCGCAGGGGAGTGCAAGCTCGAAAATGACCACTCCGCAAGCGGGGGGAACTTGCGGAGTGATCGCGTGGGGTAATCGAACGATTGGGGGGGATCGTTCGATCAAGTTAACATGAACAGGTCAGCTATTAACTGACCTCCTCATGTGACTTGCGTAATGAGCTTCACATCGCATCTGCATTGTGTTATCCGCATTCTACACTATTTTTCGATAACGCAAGTAAGCAACGAGGCTGCGCCGCAAGGCCAGCTCCCACGTGGAGTAAGATTGCTTAATGGGGTGACTTCAACATGACTGACTGGAAAAGGATCTACCAGGTAAGTCGTAACTTCATACACACACAGGCGACCTCCGGACTGTTCGTTGCCGCCGTATACCTGATTATTGGCATCCTTGGACTGGTTCTCGTTACTGGCGGTCGCGACTTTGAGGTGCCCCTTGGCATCCTCTTTCTAGTCATAGGCTTGGTGGGAGGAATATACCTGGGTTGGCAGGCTTTTCGCGAGTATTCTGGCGACCCGGTTATACTCACCGCTCGCATCCTGCGGAAGCAGGATGCGTTATCGTACAGTCGCAATGGCACACTGCATCGTTATTATTTGCAGATCGAAGTGGGCAAAGCAGTGCGCCTGACATCATCCGGCGAACTCGAGAATACTATTTTCCCGCGCTGGGATCTGATCCCAGCCAGTGAACGTATGTTCCACTCTATCAACAGCGGTGAGACTGTTCTGCTGGTATGCACACCAGCCGGGTTTGCGTTTGCCACACTTGATGACCTGCGGCGATAAACTACAGAATACATCGCCACCATAGCGATTGTAGCTGGCCGGTAATCAGCAATCATTTCGTTGATTCGCCCTGACCGTTCTTTTATCAATCTTTAACCACCAAGGCATTGTGAATGTTTAGCAACTTAATAGTGGCAAGCAGAATGCCTTTGGACCACTTCCATGTTAACCCAGAGGAATCGGGCGACAAATAGACGGCGACTGGACGATGCGGACATTGAACTCGGACGCTGATAGGGCCAACGGGTTGCACGCCTTCGACGCAGGGATCCACTGGCGATAACGGATTAGTCGTCGAGGTATTGAGCAAATGTATGATGGTCTGATTTGGTTTCTGGCGAACCGTCAACTGCACCCAGGTTGGTGCGGTTATTTCAACCGGCATGTGACCAGTCAGGGCGTGCAAGACCTTACCTGCGAAGGTGCGGATGCGCGGATAACGATAATCGCCATAAATGGTGCTGACAGGTCCGTATATCGCTGCGATCTTTCCTTTACCATAACGAACGAGACTGGCAGCGGGATAACCTGTGTCGCCTTGACCTAATTCTTGCGTACACATAAGCGGAGCGAGCGGCCTGGCGTTATGGAGCTTCACGTGCTGCCAGATTGCACTGACATTCACCGCTCCCTTGTCGGCTGGCACAAATACCGTCTCATCAACGGGTTCACCCTCGGCTGTGGCACCCAGTACCTCACCAAAGTCTTTTGCGATGTTACTGCCGATAAGCAGGAGCTTCCCGCCGCGAGTTACCCAGGCGAGTAATTTCTCTTTGAGAGTTTGAGACAAATCTGTCTGTTCCGCGACGACCACGACACGATATTGCTGAACGCGACGCAGCAGCGTCTCTTCGTTCATGACATCGGTGTGATAGTGGTTGTCCAGTAACATAGCGAGTGCGCCAGTAAGGGTGCGTACAGGTATTCCTTCGTTATATACGGAGATTGTGTTTTCGGGATGGTTGTTCGCATAGAAGTGATGCTGACTGTGTAACAGCGCTACGTGAGGTGCAGATTCAGTCCCCTGGCATAGCTTCTGGCGAGCGCGCATAAAGCGAGCGACCTTGGCGAATAAGTCCATGTGCCAGCTTACTACGCGTCCAGTGCGAACAGGTGTGTCGTAAATCTGGAACGCACCACCATTACAGGCTACCAGGGCTCCTTCTACTGCCAGCTGAGCAAACGACTTGGTGGTCCACCTGGCATGTGACGTTGAGCCGGACGTTGTAAACCCCCAGGCCATGAGATCCCATGCAAGGCCACGACTATCCATAAACTTTGCTTCCAATGCTGCACTGTCCAGGTTAAAGGCGTGCGTGAAATCGCCGCTCAGATAATCCACCGGCGCAGTGATTTCATCGGGCATACGTATCGTGTAAGCCCAATTTGAGCAGATTGTGAATGTCGGTTTATGTGCGTGCAACGCTTCTGCATAACGCTTCACGTGAGCGACAAACCGGTCACGGTTGAACGCCATGTATTGATCCCAGTGAATGTCACCAGGTTTTGTCGGGATATCGGTGATACCTGTTTGCTCTGTAAAAAGATGCTGAGTCCAGGTACTCCAATCAGGCGCAGCAGCCCAGCATTCACCGTCCACCCAGGCACCGTCAATGCCGTACCAGTCAGCCACCTCCTTAAGCTGCGGGATGACGATCTGTTCATCATATGGACTATCAGCAGCCAGTGAATACGGGTTCCAGCCAGAACCTCCAATAGGTGTGCCATCAACATGGCGACGAGTCCAGTCGGGATGGCTCAGCCACTGCACCTGGTCCCAAATACCCGAGTAATGCACCACGATGGGAATGCCCATATCATGGGCAACTTTGGCCCAAATACCCAGCGCATCACCCACGATGCCTGGAGAAGGTGTGCCCACCTTCGTGGGATAACCAGTGTAGCCAGGATGGCCCTTACAATCGTACTGAACCCAGTCGGGCTTCACCTTGCTTAGTTCCCGGTGGATGTCTTCGTAAGTTGTCTCCGCACCTAATTGAGTATCATGTTCGTTGGGATGTAAATCAAAATGGAGACCAAAGAAAACATGGTCGTGCCACGATACATGTCTTGCCATATGTTGCGCTAAACCCTCCCATATAGATACAATCTATTAAACTTCATTTTGTAGAGGACGCACATGAAAATAGGCGTTGCAGGTTATCTCCCTTCCGACTGGAGGAAGATTGATGTGGCAGCGACGCGACGGGTAGTCGAGGCTGGATTCAGCGGGGGACAGGTCTTTATAGATAGACCTCTGGAAGCGAATCCGCTTGACGTGGCGCGCGTGAAAAAAGCCTTTGACGATGGCGGGCTGATAGTAGCCCAGACTAATGGCTGGTATGAAAGTCTCATCAATCCTGACGATGTCACCCGGGCCGAAGGTGTCCGCGGTATGCAAGCTTTGATTCACATCGGAAGGCAACTGGATACGCGCTTCGTCTATGTGCGGCCAGGCAGTATAAATCAACGAGGGCACTGGTGGCCGCATCCCGATAACCACCTCCAACGCACTTTCGACTGCCTCGTAACGAGCATGAAGCAGCTTAGCCAGACTGCTCAAGACGAAGGGGTAATACTGGGCATAGAAGGCCATGTGGTTTCCACGTTGAACACGGCACAGCGAGTCCGTGACCTTCTCGATGCGGTTGGCTCACCAGCGCTGAAGCACAACCTCGACCCGGTAAACTTTATCGGCACAGTTGAGGACGTTTGGGATACAACGCAGGTCCTGAATCAACTTTTCGACCTGCTCGGACATGATCTGATTGCTGCCCACGCCAAAGACTGCACCATCCTTGATGAGCATGTAGTACATATCGTTGAGGTTGTGCCTTGCAATGGTACTCTGAACTATGAAGTCCTCATGCGCCGTTGGGAGGAATCCTGTCCAGAAGGTTACTTTCTGATCGAACACCTGTCAGATGAGAGAGTTGACCTGGCGCGTAAAGCTATCGGCGATAAAGCCAGGCAATTGGGTATCCGATTGGAGTAAATCTACCGGCTCAGGATGGATTGATAAAGATAGCTTTACGCAGAGTAATGTGTTCAAGGCGGCGCTGTTCTACATGCACTCCCAGCCCAGGCTCATTGGGCACGTTGAGCGTGCCATCCATATTGACTGTAAACGGTGGTTCGATCAGGTCGGGGTTGTAGTACCGGTTACTTGCACTCAAGTCACCCGGTAATGAAAAATTAGGGAGTGTTGCAAGTGCCACATTGAGCGCTCTTCCGATTCCCGTTTCAAGCATACCGCCGCACCAAACGGGAATCGCATTAGCCTGACACACATCGTGTACGGCTATGGCATTCGTAAGTCCACCAACCCGTCCTTGCTTTATATTGATGATCTTGCACGCACCTGCCTCGATAGCGAATTGGGCATCGGATGCCGAATGAATACTCTCATCCAGGCAGATCGGTGTACGCAACCGGCGCTGAAGCTTGCTATGCTCATATATATCGTCGTATCCCAATGGCTGCTCAATCATCAACAGGTTGAGTTCGTCCATGCGCTCAAACAGCGATGCATCGTCAAGAGTGTAAGCTGAATTCGCGTCCACCATTAACGGTGTGTCGGGGATAGCCGCTCTAACTGCAGATACATCCTGCAGATCCCGACCCGGCTTGATCTTTATTTTGATACGTGAATAGCCAATGCCACGATAATTGAGGACCCGTTCTACCAGCTTTTCCGTTGTAGGCTGAATGCCAATACTGACTCCGACAACAACACGATCACGTACACCACCCAGGTAGTGGCACAAGCTGGTACCAGCCTGTTGAGCGGCAATATCCCATAGGGCTGCCTCGAGCGTTGCTTTGGCCATCGGGTGCCCGCGCACCTTGGCGAAGCGCTCCGGTAACTGGCGTGGGCTGGTTATCGGAGTTGAGAATAGAGCAGGAATGAGATAGTCGGACAGAATGTGCCAGGCAGTCTGCACCGTTTCATAAGAGTAGCCTGGCGCCGCTTCAGCCACGCACTCACCCCAACCAACGCAGCCGTCTGCAGTCACCCGGGCAATAATGCTCTCGCGCTCTACAGTTACACCGAAGCTGGTCTCAAAAGGTGCAACCAGTGGTATGCGAATGTGATGCAGCTCCACTCGCTCAGCTCTGATAGGGATAGCATTCACGTGCCTGGTCCTCATTCACGGTGAACAACAGTTCACCAGAACGGAGCTAACTCAGCTCCAGAACACGCTCCACAGATCGAACCCGTTCGGCCACATACGACAAATATAAGCCAGCCACATCCATCCCCGTCGTCCATTCAAAGTTTTCGAATACGGGTTGGCGGTTCACTTCGAGTATATAAGGTTTATCGCCGTTATAACGGATATCCAATCCGGCGAACTCTCGCCTCAGAGTACGCGCTGCCTCCTCGGCGAGTGACGTCAAAGCCGGGAAATCCGATACACGATGGGCTTCGGAGCCTCCGTTCAGGGCATTGTTGGTTCGAAAGTCTCCTGGAGCGGGCTTTCTACAGACCATGATATCTAGCGCATGATAACCGATTACGAGTATCCGGTAGTCTTCCTGGGCAGGAATATACTCCTGCAGCAATAGCTCTCCCGGCGGGTAAGCGTTATATCGCTCATAGGTCGCACCCTCATCGCCGACCAGATAAACATGGGAACCGTGTGATCCATGCGCGCCTTTCAGAACACATGGATAACCTAATGCACGAGCCGCTGTTGCGGCCTCTTGTGGAGTGAATACCTGCCATGTACGAGGAACCGGCAGACCATGTTCCGCCAGCACCAGATAGTCATGCATCTTGCTGATCACGTAACCCTCATCAACCAGAGCTTGATCGACAACGGGCTTCCCCCGATCGTGGAACAGTCGCGCCACAGTGAGCACTTCGGAGATATTGGGGTAGTTTGTCCGAGCAACGAGAACATCGTGCGACTCGACCAGGTTGCAGTCGTTAAAGTAAACACCTACCTCAGCACCCGATGTCACAAATGAAAGCTGGTCCACCTGTAAGGCAGTCAGTTCTAGACCAAGCTGATCAGCTGCTTCGTGTATACGTCGTGGGGTGTAGGAGTCTGTCCACCCCAGCCATAGTACTCTCGCCACTGGGTCCTCACATCCGACTATGCCCCCTTGTTAGCGGGTGCGGTGAGTCGTGTTCAAGTATGATTTTCTGTAGTCCATTTATACCCGCGGTAACAGCAATGGGTGCGACCGCCGTAAACGCAATAATAATACGGTGTTGATCGGTATAGTCAACTGGACTCGACCTGTGGTATAGCCTGCCACACGCTTATTGCCTTTGACCGGATACACCTGCTGTGTGTTCAACCGGTCAATTCATCTTCATGATAAACAGCAGCGAATCCATCGGGTTCGTTCTGTCTGATAGTGTAGTTTAGAATTCAACTATATGGATTTGCAACCTGGAACGAACAAGTCGTACCTCACGGCAGAGGGTGCACGCAAGCTTCGTGAGGAACTCTTATATTTGAAAGATGTCAAACGACCCGAACTGGCTGAACGCCTTCGATTTGCAATCAAGCAAGGTGACCTCTCTGAAAACGCTGACTATGCAGCAGCCAAGGAGGAGCAAGGGTTTCTTGAGGGTCGTATTCTCGAACTCGAACGGACGCTACGAGATATTGTTATCCTGAATGAGTCTGATACCACTCCGGACATAGCCCGGCTGGGCAACCGGGTCACCGTAATCGAACAGGGGTTATCAGACCGGGAGACCTTCCAGCTCGTCGGTAGAGCTGAAGCTGATCCAGCTCAAGGGAAGATATCCAACGAGTCGCCGTTAGGACAGGCGCTAATTGGTAAACGTGTTGGCGAAACCGTTCATGTCACGGCGCCTGGAGGGGAAACGATTTTTCGGATTGTCGCTGTAGAGTGACGGTCATCAGGAAGATGGTTGCATCACGAAGACAGTTTATCTGAAGCATCATCAGCCGGGTCATTGGTGTCTGGAACGTCTGTGGAATCTGCTTCATCCGTGGAGTCTGCTTCATAGTTGGTTTCGGTATCGGACAGCAGGTCGAGTGCATAATCGGCAAATGACGCGGGTACCAGCACTTTCACTTCACCAAGTGGGCCGATGGTAATGCCCATGGCAGCGCCCGCCGACTCACGTTGTAACAGGCACGGGACAGCGTTACTTTCCAACTTACTGCGCATGACTTCTGCCTCAGCCCAGTTAACGATGGCTACAGTTACCCAGCGCGGTGGTTCGTCACCACCGGGGGATGTTTCAACCGCGAAAGGCAGAATCGCTTTTAAAACTCCCAACATATATTAGCTTCATTGTAACTGATGGCACTGGCGTCGAACTGCCTGGTGCAATATCAGTTTATAAGGATGGATACACATGAATAACCCTACTAACCTATCGAGGACCTTTGTTGTTACGGGAGGTGCAGGCTTTCTTGGTATCAATATTGTGCGATATTTGCTGGCCCGCGGGCACCAGGTCACTTCCATAGACATCGCAGACTTTAATTATCCTGAGAAGGATCGGGTCAATGTGATCAAAGGTGATATCCGTGACAAAGCAACCGTCGATCGAGCAATGCAAGGGGCTAATGTGGTAATCCACACGGCGGCAGCCTTGCCGCTCTATAAGAAGGAAGACATCTTCTCCACTGATATTGATGGATTACGGAATGTTTTGCAGTCTTCACTGGAGCACAAGGTTGAGAGGATGATTCATATATCCTCGACGGCGGTGTACGGAATCCCAGATCATCACCCGCTGCTTGAGAATGACAAGCTTGAAGGCGTCGGGCCTTATGGTCAGTCGAAAGTCATCGCAGAACACATGTGCGAGGAATACCGCAGCAAGGGACTTTGCGTGCCGGTAATCCGGCCGAAGTCGTTTGTTGGCCCGGAACGGCTGGGTGTCTTCGCACTCCTGTACGACTGGGCGAAGGATGGTCACGGATTCCCCATGTTGGGCAATGGGAAGAACCGTTACCAGCTACTCGATGTGGAGGACCTGTGCGATGCCATTTATCAGGCAGCAACCCTGGACTGTGCTGCAGTGAGCGATACCTTCAATATTGGGGCTAAAGTGTACACCACCATGGGAGAAGACTACCAGGCTGTGCTGGACGCGGCAGGCTTTTCAAAAAAAATAGTACCAATCCCAGCCGGTCCAGCCATTTTTACATTACGGTTGCTGGAAGCCCTGCATCTATCACCTCTCTACAAGTGGGTCTATGAGACGGCTTCCAAAGACTCCTTCGTGTCTATCGAAAAAGCAGAAAAGGTGCTGGGCTACCATCCGAAGTACTCCAATAAAGACGCACTGGTGCGAAACTATAAATGGTATATAGAACACCTTTCTGAGTTCGAACACCAGGCAGGCGTATCCCATCGGGTGCCGTGGAAGCAAGGCCTTTTAGCGTTGGCAAAGATCTTTTTTTAGACGATCTTAGCGGTCGTATACGACGAGCGTGCCTGCCTTTCCTTCGATGGCACGTGTCATATTGGGTGGGTTCGTAATAATCGCCTGCGCATCCGGCCTGTCCTGTAAAAAGCTCAATACCGCTGTTATTTTCGGAGCCATACTGCCTTTCAGGAAATGCCCCTGAGCCAAATAGGCGCGCGCCTGCGATGTGGTCATCGAATCCAACCATTGCTGGTCCGGCTTTCTGTAATTGAGTGCAACACGATCTACCGTGGTGGAAATAAGAAACAGGTCTGCCCCGATTGACAAAACCAAGGACGCACCTGCCAGGTCTTTATCGATGACAGCTTCCACACCTGTTAGTGACCCGTCTGGCTCGCGAACTACGGGTATACCTCCACCACCACTGCAGATGACAAGGAAATCTGCATTGACGAGTTCCATGATTGCATCACGCTCAACAGTCCCTTGTGGGAGCGGTGAAGGTACAACGCGTCGCCAGCCTCTTCCTGCGTCCTCCAGCACATGCCAACCCTCATTGGTTGCGCGAGACTGAGCTGTTGGTTCATCCATAAACGAACCAATAGGTTTTGTGGGATTGTCAAACGCAGCATCGTTTGGATCGACGAGGGTTTGAGTGATGACGGTTACGGGCGAAACGCTGGGTAGGCCGGCTGGCCAGGTGCCAGCATGCATCCGTTGATTGACTTCATTACGCAAGGCGCGCTGAAACACATAGCCCAGTGCACCCTGGCTGTCGGCGCCACAGTAATCAAGAGGCACCTCATGCAACTCATGACGGGCCAGTTCGCTGCGTCGGAGAATAAAACCCACCTGTGGGCCGTTTCCATGGGTTAATACAATACGCCAACCCAAGATGATCAGGTCGGTTATATACCGGCAGGTCTCGACTGCTACCGCATACTGATCCGGTACAGTACGGTGCTGCTCATCCCGGATGAGCGAATTGCCACCTACTGCGATCACTGCCAGCTTCGTCATGGAAGCTACACCTCGTTGGAATACTTACGTTTGTGGGATAGGAGTATGTATGGACTTAGCTCAACATCACTCGCTGTCCAGTCTGGTAACTAGATATCGCTGCATCCATTACGCGCTGAACACGCAAGCCATCGACAAAGCTGAAAGAAGGTTGCTGGTTGGTAGCAATGCCTTGTATAAACTGAATCATGGGATTTGACTCGTACTCGCGTTCTGTAATGGTGTAGGTAGTCCAGGTACGACGTTCCAATGCAGCCTTCCCCAGACACGCGTAAACCTCAGTTGGTTTGCGGTCGTCGAGCACCAAAGCACCTTCATGGCCATACATCCTGACAGCGATCGAGTCACCCATGCCATTGGCTATGCGTGACGTGACAACCTCACCTACCGCGCCACTCTGGAAATCCAAAAGCAACGCGCAGGCGTCGTCTGTTATTTGCTCTGGGGGCAATGGATCACTTGTATGTAAACCACGGAAGACGGGTAGCAGAGCACTGACCGACGCGTAGTCACCAACCAGCCCATAAAGCAGGTCGAGGACATGTGCTCCCAGATCGCCCAGTTGACCGCTCCCAGCGAATCGCTTATCCATGCGCCAGATGTGACGACTGGAGACGGGCGTGGAGGATGTGGAGCGTTCAGATGCAAGGAGCCAGTCCTGCAGATAGTCTGCCTGTACGTGATAGGGCTGGCCTATGTAGCCAGCCGAGATGAATTTTCGCGCTAGCGTAAAACACGGCGTATTGCGATGCGTAAAGTTTACAGCATGGATCACACCCGCTGCATTGGCCGCGTCAACCAAGTCCTGCGCCTCGTGTACGTTCATGGCGAGCGGTTTCTCACACATCACATGCAGCCTGGCATTAAGAGCGGCCTGGGCAGCATCATGGTGCACATCGTTGGATGTGGTGATGCTTATGGCATCCAAACCACCTTCGGCGATCATTCGCTCGAATTGATCATATACGCGCTCGATGTTATATCGAGTCGCAAAAGTTTGAGCTCGCACCTTTTCAACATCGCAAACTGCTGCCACCTGAGCCAGATTTGATTCCATGATCTGGCGTGCATGCCAGTTGGCCATGCTACCGGTGCCAATAATGCCGAATTGTATTTTAGGCATGGAGATTCGCTCGTTTTTCAGATTACATTTGGGATGGTATTCTGTTGGTAGGGTTATCCTGTCGTGCCTTGACAGCCGCGGCATGTGCATCGAGCCCTTCAGCTTGTGCCAGCTTTATTGCGATCGGGCTTATCTCTTGCGAAGTAATCTCGTCAAGGGCAATGATGTTCATCACTCTAACGAAGTCGAGCACACTGCATGGAGAGGTGAAACGAGCGGTGCCTCCGGTGGGCATCACATGACTGGGGCCGGCCACGTAATCACCTAAAACCTCAAATGAGTGTTCGCCGACAAATAGGCCACCCGCATTATGCACTCTACCCACCCAGTTCCATGCATCTTGGAACGAAAGACACAGGTGCTCTGGCGCATATTCATCAGCCAGCGCGACGGCTTCTGCTAAATCGGACACCACTACGGCACCACTCCGAAGCTCGAATGACTCTTGAATTTCAGCGCTGTTTCTGAGCCCGGTGATTTGTTGGGAGAGGTAAAGGTTCACCTGTTCGGCTACAGAAGAGGATGGTGTAATCAGAATGGCTGTTCCACCCGTGTGTTCAGCCTGGGCCAGCAAATCGGCAGCGACCCAGGCAGGATTGGCTGATTCATCCGCAATGACTACAGTCTCGGTCGGTCCGGGCAACGCATCGATGCCAACGGTACCATAAACCTCTCGCTTGGCCAGTACAACGAATGCATTGCCGGGGCCGCATATTTTATTCACTCGAGGCACACTTGACGATCCATACGCCATGGCACCGATGGCCTGCACGCCTCCCAATGCATACACTTCATCCACCTCAGCAATATCTGCTGCTACGAGGGTAATCGGCGCGACCGCCCCTCTGTGCCGGTCACCCGGCGAGCAAACAATCACCTCGTTTACACCAGCTACACGCGCCGGGATAGCTGTCATGAGTAGCGTCGACGCCAGCGGGGCACTGCCACCGGGGATATACACACCGACAGAGTCCAGTGGGCGGATTTGTTGCCCCAACACACCGCCCAGGTCTGTATTGATCCATGAATGAACAGGCTGGTGCGAATGAAAGGTGCGGATCCGGTCGGCTGCACGCTCCAGAGCGGCGACAACCTCGCTGTCAACCTGATCGTATGCAGCAGCAATGTCGGTATCACTGACCTGAATCGTGTCACTCGTTAGTGTCACACCATCCAGTTTTTGTGTCCATTCGATTAATGCGGCATCTCCACGTGTGCGTACGTCATTCAAGATGCGCTGCACGACAGTATGGGGAGGTAAATCCTCACCAAAAATCGCGATAGTACGTTCTCGCATAGCCTGTGATACAGGAAACTCATCGATGGGCTTGCGTCGCAAAATACTGACAAGGGCTGTCTCGGTATCATATATTTTTAGCATTTATATTTCCACTCGCAGGTCATGCATAGGGAACAAGACTTTGGTTTTATAGTTGCCAATACACATCGCCTGACCGTCGCAGGCGTCTAGAACTATTATGGAGGACCAAGTGCGATGATATCAATCACCAATGTTAAGGCTATTCTAACTGCACCTGCAGGGATCGGCCTGTGTGTGGTTAAAGTGGAGACCTCACAACCAGGCCTGTATGGGGTGGGATGCGCAACCTTTACGCAGCGCCTGGGACCCGTGAAGTCTGCAGTGGATGACCACCTGCGTCCCCTGCTAATGGGGCGCGATGCGGAAAGGATTGAAGACACGTGGCAGTTATGCTATCAAAACTCATATTGGCGTAACAGCCCGGTGCTCAATAACGCCATCTCAGGTATTGATGAGGCACTCTGGGATATTAAAGGGAAGCTGCACAGTGCGCCTGTATATCAGTTGCTAGGCGGCAAATGTCGTGATGGCGTGGCCGTATATCGGCATGCTGACGGTCGCGACTCACAGGAGGTATTGGATAACCTGCTGAAACTAAAAGAACAGGGAATTCAATATATACGATGTCAGTTGGGAGGGTACGGCGGCATTGGGCGTGAGCCAAAACGACCGGAAGGAGCCATACCAGGAGCCTACTTTGACCCTGATACTTATGCCCTCACAGTGCCGCGTATGTTTGAATACATTCGTGGAAAAATCGGTTACGAGACACCCTTGCTTCATGATATTCATGAGCGATTGGCGCCGATTGAGGCGGTCCGGCTGGCCAAGGCGCTCGAACCATATCGTCTTTTCTTCCTGGAAGATGCTTTGGCACCCGAAGATGTTGAGTGGTTCCCTCGGATACGTGAGCAAGCAGCCATTCCTTTGGCCATGGGTGAACTTTTCACTCATCCACTGGAGTGGCGTAACCTGATCGTGCATCAGTTAATAGACTTCATTCGCGTTCACGTGAGCGACATCGGTGGCATCACGCCCGCCCGAAAACTCGCCGCACTATGCGAGGCTTTCGGTGTGCGCACGGCTTTCCATGGACCGGGAGACGTCTCTCCCGTTGGTCATGCCGCCAACGTGCACCTGGACCTTGCTTTACAGAACTTCGGTATCCAGGAGTTTTCCGGCTTCCCAGACCCACTACCGGAGGTATTCCCTGGGTGCCCAGAACTGCGTAATGGTTATTTATATGCTAATGACCGTCCAGGGTTGGGGATAGACCTGGATGAGAAACTGGCAGCCAAATATCCTGTAACCGACCTGGGACGCGTGATCGGATGGACGCAAACTCGATGGCCTGACGGCACTATTACACGGCCGTAGTGCATTCGGCGCTGAGCAGGCACAAGGTTATCTGCGCTTGGGTCTTTGGTGCGTGCCGGAATACTATGGAAGCGAGAGATACTGGAGCACTGACACGATTACAGGCGCGTACTGTACGCGCCTGTGTATTTTCATTGACCGAAGAAGGTTGGCATACGATAGCCTGCTAGAATAGCGTCTGCGCTATCAAACTGGTGTGGCAGATGGTGAAGCAGGGAGATGTATGAAGCCGAGATTCGTGGTCGGAATCGTTATTATTGTGATCGCGGTGTTCGCTGTTATGGGCTTTGCCATCGCGGGTAACAGTAATCAGGAAGTGCAGGTCAACGATATAGTGAAGATGAAGGCGCAGGGAGAGGATCTGACACAGCGTCCGCTTAAGCTAACCGGGGTGGTGGTAGGCGAAAGCATCACATATGATCCGTCGACTTTGCATCTCGAGTTTGACGTGGTGAATTCGCGTAACGATCTGGTCAATAACCTGGCTAATACTCCACGTGTGCGTGTGGTCTATCACGGCATTGAACCTGATACACTCGTTAATGAGGCGCAAGCCATCATTACTGGCCACATCGGCGCCGATGGCAAGTTTTACGCAGGTCAGTCACCGGACGCGTTGATGCTGCAATGCCCCACCAAATATCAAGCCGCGGAAGTAACACCAACTGGCAAGTAAGTAAGAACTTTACGTTTTCCACGCTAAACCCGATCACTCGCTACTTATGCGGGATGCAGTAAGCATTATCCAAACCTCAGCATAAGTATTGGGCTTTCAAATGGGATGATCTCGATGTTGACTGATGTAGGACAGATAGCTTATTTTCTGGCATTTGTTCTCAGCCTGTATGGGGCAGGGGCCTCTCTCATTGGCGCCCACCGAAATGACGATCGCTTTGTGCAGAGTGGTCGTATCGCAGCCATGCTGACATTTCCATTGGTATTTGTGGCCTGTTTGGGACTCTGGTATGCCCTGCTGACAGCTGATTTCGGTGTGACGTATGTTGCCGAGGTATCCAGTCTCTCCACGCCATTACTGTTTCGCATCACAGCTCTTTGGGGATCTCAAGATGGGTCGATGTTGTTTTGGTGCCTGATCATGGCGGCTTTCATCTTCGCCGCGATGTTGCGCATGTGGCGCGAAGATAAGTCACTCCTCCCTTACGTGACCGCCTCGATGACCCTGGTATTAGCGTTTTTTATCGGGGCCAATCTGATTGCAGCCAATCCGTTCGTGCGGTCAGCATTCCCGCCCCAGGATGGGCGTGGACTGGATCCATTGCTGCGACATCCCGGTATGATTTTTCACCCACCCATGCTCTATGCAGGCTTTACGGGATTACTGGTACCGTTTGCATTTTGTATTGCATCGCTCATTACACGCCGAACTGACAATCTTTGGCTTCGAGCATCGAGGCGATGGATGTTAGTTGGCTGGGTTTTCCTGGGTGCAGGGATAATTCTCGGAGGGCGGTGGGCACACGACGTTCTGGGGTGGGGTGGGTATTGGGGTTGGGACCCGGTTGAAAATGGTCCCCTCATCCCATGGCTTATCGGAACAGCGTTCCTTCATTCCGCCATGATTCAGGAAAAGCGCGGAATGTTCAAGAATTGGAATGTTTTCCTGATGCTGCTCACTTTTTCGTCTGTGATATGGGGCACCGCCGTGGTACGAAGTGGCGTCCTGACCTCTGTTCATGCCTTTGCGCAGTCGGATCTGGGACCCATGTTCCTAGGCCTAATAATTGTCGTCCTGGGTGTGTCCCTGTATCTTTGGTTATCCCGTTTGGATACTCTACATAGTGAAAATACCTTAGACGCTGCATTTTCACGCGAAGGCATTTTCATGTTGCAGAACGTCATCTTTTTAAGCACAGCACTTACTATTTTTATCGGTACTGTATTTCCAATAATCACCGAGGCCGTCAATGGAACAAAGATCACCGTAGGTCCACCGTTTTTCAACGAGGTGGCCGTGCCACAAATGGTTGTGCTGGTGTTCCTCATGGGCATCGCCCCTCTCCTGGCTTGGCGCAAGTCCAGTGTTAAGGCAGTGAGCCGCATGTCGGCGATCCCCGCTGCTATTAGCTTTCTGGTTGTAGTTGTATTAATTGCCACCGGAACCAAGCAGGTCATTCCGCTAATTCTGTTTGCTCTTTGCACGTACACATTTGTACAAACGGTTATGGAGTACTTCCGTGGCGTTGTCGCACGTGTCAGGACAATAGGCGAGAATGTGCCAACGGCACTCTGGCATCTGGTACAGCGGAACCAGCAGCGTTATGGTGGCTATTTGGTGCATCTGGGTGTGGTGCTAATAGCAATTGGTGCGACAGGAAAGGGTTTTTACGGCCTTGATACCCTGCGAAATGTGAACTTGAATGATAGTTTCACATTAGGTAACTATAGATTTACGTACCGTGGCATTCAAATGGTCCCATGTGGGTTTAGTGACTGTCAAACCGTGCAGGCTGCTGTACTGGTTACATCGGCCACCGATGGACATGTAATCGGTGGTGTATATCCACACCGTGATTATTACCCCTCTCAGCAGCAAACCTCAACCATCGCCGATACTACTGGTTCGTTCAATGAGGAGGTGTATGTAATTCTGGGAGATTGGGTCAATGATGGAGCGACAGCAACTTTTCAGGTATACATTAATCCACTTATCAACTGGATCTGGGTTGGCGGTGTGGTTCTGATACTTGGTTTCCTGGTGGCATTCTGGAGGTTGGAGCCAGAGACTGAGACACGATCGGTAAAATCCATGCGCGTGATAGGAGTGCCCTCCCCATGAGGTCTATTCGCTTCACCCGTCCTGGTTCGATGATATCGCCATTGCTGCTTGTATTGCTGTTTGCCCTCATGACGGGTATGGTATATTCCCCGGCTCGCGCCCAGACACCCAACCCTAATGATCAGGTATATTCTGTTGCCAAACAGCTCAATTGTCCAACTTGTGCTGGACGTAATCTGGCTGACTGTCCAACCGATACCTGCATGCAGTGGAAGAAGGAAATACAAGATCAACTCCAACAGGGCAAGACGCCACAACAAGTGATCAGTTACTTTAAAGCTCGCTTTGGACCCGGCGTATTGCAGGAACCACCCAAACAGGGCGCCATCCTGATCCTATGGTTGCTACCCGTGTTTGGCTTATTGGCTTTAACGCTTGGGGCGGTAGTCTTTCTAAAGCGCGTCAGCCGGCCTGCCCCCATAAGGGTAACCGGTTCCTCATCGATTCATGATACCAATAATGACTCATATGTACAACGGCTGGAAGATGAGGTTCGTGAGTCCAGGGAGTAGAGTATCGTGAAACACCGGCGATTATTCATAGCACTGGCTGTTGCGGCAGCTGCATTCGTGGTTGTACTCTTTGTGGCAGCTTTGGTGGTTGCCTCACTACCTGGAGATCGACCAGTAGTTGGGTCTGCTGCGCCGGACTTTAAGATCACTCTATACAAAGATTATCGAGCCAATCTGCCCGCGAATATAAGCCTATCTGATTTACGAGGGAAAGTTGTCGTCATCAATTTCTGGGCCTCGTGGTGTGTTGAATGCCGCAAAGAGTCTGATGCCCTGGAAGCAGCCTGGCTCAAATACAATAAACGCGGACTGGTTATCCTGGGTGTGGATTACTTAGACAATCAGGCACCCGCGTACCAGTATCTGCACTCGTACAACACGACGTACCCTAATGGGATTGATCTGCAGGAGCGGATATCGCGTGAATATCGAATCACGGGTGTGCCTGAAACGTTCTTTATCGACAGACAGGGTGTGGTACGAAAGACGGTGATTCAGGCACTTACACCGCAGGAAATTGATACAACGGTCGAATCGCTTTTGAATGAATAACACACAACGTGATCAGGCATATCTTTGACTGCCTGAGTAACTTACATGGGCATAGGAACCATACTCATTGGCATTGCTTTATTAGTAGTAGTGGCGGCACTCGTTGTGGCACCTCTTCTTGAGAAACCCCAACCAGCCAACGAGCCTCTCTCAGCACGCGAGACCCTTGAGATTGAGCATCAGAGTGTATTGCGTGCAATTAGGGAAATCGATCTAGACTATCGCACACACAAACTGTCGGAAGCCGACTACAAAGATCTGCGTCGAAAACAGGTTGAGCACGGTGCTGATATATTACGCGCCCTGGACGCTTTCAAAAGCGATGAGCAGATCGACGAGGAGATTGAGGCACAGGTGGCTGCCTTGCGTAGCACCAACACCATGAAGGTGGAGCGCTTCTGCACCCAGTGTGGCAAACCCGTAAAGGAAAACGACCGTTTCTGTGCCCAGTGTGGCGCGACCCTCGAGCCCACGCATGAAGAGACGCCGTCATGACGAACCGCTTTACCGGGCTAGCCCTTCGTATTTGCATTTTCTTGAGCGTAGCCACCGTAGTTGCCGGCTGCTCCTTCGCCTCCCAAACACGGCAGAAAGTGAACCTGCTAACCCCAGCAGTGATGCCGGTAGAAGCAATCGACGCTCAAGCGCCACCTGCCGTACCCAACGTAGTGGCAGGCGCTGCGACGTACATTTCCAAGTGCCAGGCATGCCATGGCACAACGGGGTTAGGTGATGGTCCGAATGCCTCTGCAGTTCGTCAGCAGGGAGGCCAGGTGCCTAGGCTGGCTGACCCCGCACTGCGCGATGGTGCCAGGCTCACTGATTGGTACGATGCCGTCAGTAATGGGCGCACCCAAAACCTCATGCCCAGCTTTGCCTCTGTACTCACAACCCAACAGCGGTGGGATGTGCTCAGTTATGTGTGGTCGCTGGGTGTCACTTCACAAACAATACAGGCAGGATCTGCTCTATATGCCGATGATTGCACCTCGTGTCACGGCGCGAACGACGAAGGAAAAGGACCGCAAACGCAGACCCTTCCGAAAAACACGAAGATCGGTGATCTGAGCGACCCTAGATATCTGGCGAGTCACTCGCTAAATGATGTTGCCACGGCAATGGATCAAGGTTCGGTACACCAGCCTCTACAACTGACCAACCAGCAACGCATACAGATTGCTGAGTACTTGGATTCGCTTGCCTTCCCATATACTGACACTACGACTCTTCGCCAGCAGTTGAGTATTGGGCAGGGCTCGCTACGCCTTCAGGCAGTGAACCTCACTCCTAATGGTAAACCCATATCCGCCCTGCCTGTGACACTACACATCTATGACACGATGGGCGAGGTCTATTCGCAAACAGCCAAATTGAACTCCAGAGGTGTTGTTACCTTCACTGGCCTCATCACTGCGGATAACTACTTCTATCAGGCCAGTACCCTATATGAAGGTGCCAGACTATACGCCGAGCCAGCACAGTTTTCGGGAACTTTATCGATATCGGCCACACTTCCCGTTTACGAAGTGACCACCGACCGTAGTGTTATCCATATCTCACAATTCCACTACTTTGTGCAGGGAGTAACTGATGGAGCTGTTACAGTGGTGGAATATTACGTCTTCGACAATACGAGCAACCATGCCTATATCGACAAACCTGGTCCAAACGGTCAACTTCGGACGCTGCAAGTGACTGTACCCGATGCTGCTACAAATTTACATTTCGAAGGCCCAGGTATAGGTGATCGGTACTCAAGGGTAGGTAACATCATATACGACAGCGATGCCGTGCCACCGGGACAGGCATCGTCAACCATTGTTATGATTTACAGCCTGCCATATCAGGGTGGATTGCAGATCCAGCGAAGTGTGGCGTACCCTGTCGATAGCTGGGACGTGCTATTACCGGATGGAGCGATGCATGCAATTGGCCTAACCGATAAAGGTGTGCAGCACCTGCAGAGTGGCAATATCCATGTCTATCTACCTGAGCAACCTAAAGTTCCAGCGAACGGAACGATTAACTTTGGTCTATCGGGAATACAAAACGCAGTATCGCAGCCTGGGACGAATGGCACAGCTGTAGGCATAGGTCTGGTCGCTCTGTCGTTAGCAGCACTATTCGGGTACCTCCTTATCACACACACTCGAGCGGAGAATAAAAAGAGCCTGGAGCCAGCCAGTGACCGCCAGGTGCTACTGCAACAGATCGCCACGCTGGATACGCAATATGCGCAAGGCGAAGTTAAAACGCCTGACTATCAACGAGAACGCGATGAACTAATGGACCGATTGCGCGAGATATGGCAATAGAACAAAGGTGTCTGGAGTGCTATCAGTATCACACCTGACGAAATTCTATGGTTTACGCCCCGTTCTGCGTAACCTGTCGCTTGACGTGGCACAGGGCGAGTTTGTTGCCATCCTGGGTCCGAACGGTGCCGGGAAGACCACTTTATTACGCATCCTGGCCACCCTCATGCACCCTGAAGGCGGTTCATACACTATCGATGGTATCGACGCACTGCAACAGCCTTTGAAAGCTCGCGAGATGATAGGGCTCGTATCACACCAGTCTCTGCTCTATCAAAACCTTACCGCTTATGAAAACCTGGTTTTTTATGCGCAGATGTATGGAGTGGGGAAGGGTAAAAATGTGGAAGAACTGGCAAAGCAAGCTCTCCAGCGCGTTGATCTACTGCGGCGTGCGCATGATCTTGTCCGCACCTATTCACGTGGTATGGTGCAACGCCTGACTATCGCACGGGCTATTTTGCATGAGCCTGCCCTGGTTTTACTGGACGAACCCTATACGGGACTTGATCAGACTTCGGCCAGGCGACTCAGTGAGTTACTAGAGGGACTTGCCGTATCAGGCCGGACGGTAGTCATGACGACG
>JAJYKL010000064.1 GCA_021788625.1 Chloroflexota bacterium | reverse complement strand
GGCTACCCGTCGGGGCCTACGGTGGGCGCCGCGATATCATGCAATTGGTCGCACCTGCGGGACCGATGTACCAGGCGGGAACCCTTTCGGGCAACCCATTGGCGATGAGTGCTGGCATTGCTACACTCGAAGAACTCCTGCGACCTGGTGTATGGGACGCGATGGCACATCGCAGCGAGATGCTGGTGCAGGGCATCATGGATGCTGCTCGCGCAAGCGGCACAAAAGCAACAATTAACCGCGCAGGCACGATGTTTACCACCTTTTTCAATGATCTGCCTGTCACGAACTGGTCAGATGCCAAGAAATCCAACACGGCAGCCTACGCGAGCTTTTTCCACGCTCTGCTAGAGCAGGGGGTATACCTGGCACCTTCGCAGTTTGAAGCTGGCTTCATGTCAACTGCGCATGGTGATGAAGAAGTGCAAACCACCCTCACTGCCATCGAACGAACTTTCAATGCCTAAATCCTGCATGGTGATCGAAATAAACTCCTCGTCCCTTCTTAACAATTTATGAACAAGAACATCTTAGGCTGTGATGTGTGAGCTATAGTGATGGTATGCCGCCAACAATCATGGTCGTGGATGACGAGGGTGCCTTGCGTGACATGATCCGGGTTTACCTGGAGCAGGAAGGCTATCGGGTAGTAGAAGCTGCAAATGGGCGTGATGCACTCTATGTAGGACGCCATGAAAAACCAGACTTGATCGTCCTGGACCTGATGATGCCCGAGATGAATGGTTATGACTTCATCCGCGCGCACCATAAAGAGGCTAACACACCCATTATTATGCTAACGGCAAAGGTTGAGGACCAGGACAAGATCGTCGGCTTGGAATTGGGTGCTGATGATTATGTAACCAAACCTTTTAACGTAGCGGAACTCACAGCGCGAGTTCGAGCAGTATTACGCCGTACAACCAAATCTGCCTCTGAACCCGATGTATTGCGTGTAGCAGACATTGTCCTGGATCGCTCCATGGCCACTGTACTGGTCGGAGGAAGGCCTGTTGACCTGACCAGATCAGAATTCGAGCTATTGGCAGCGCTCATGTCGGCGCCCGGTAAAGTCTTCTCGCGACTCGACCTGCTGGACCATGTGTCGGGGGAGGCCTACGAAGGATACGAGCGGACTATTGACGTACATGTTCGCAATCTGCGCACTAAAATCGAGCCGGATTCACGACACCCCATCTATATCGAGACTGTCTATGGGATGGGCTATCGCTTTGCAGTGCATAAAGCGGCACCAGCGTAATCGGTGGCGCTCGCCTGGCTCGCTGGCGCTATAGCAACAGGGCAGGGCATGCCATGCGATCTCTCACTCTGAAACTTACGTTGGCTTTTGCACTGGTCGGAGCGATAAGTATGATCGTTTTCGGCGTGGTTATCGGCCAACGCGCACAGGTGGAGTTCAACCGTTTTCTTTCATCCCGTGACGAGACGGTATTAGCAAATGCGCTAAGTGACTACTATTCGACGCATAACGGTTGGTCCGGTGTGCGAGACACGTTAGCCAGTACCCCACCTCTTTCATTCTACATACGCAGTGCCATCGTGAGCGACTCGCGACATGTCATCGTATTGGGAAATCAACAGTATCCAATGGGTAGTGTCCTGCCGGCCGCGCAGGTGGCTGCGAGCGTGCCTATTCAGGTGCAAGGCCAGACGGTGGGATTTCTGTACGCCGTGCCGTTCTCCAGCGGCGTGGTACCTGTTCGACCGGCACCCTCTCAGGAAAGCTTCTATGTACGCATCCTGCAAGCTGCTGCACTCAGTGCAGCGGCAGGTGCTGTAACAGCACTCATTCTCAGCATCCTTTTAGCCAGCCAGCTGACGCGCCCGGTGCGCGAACTAACTGCTGCTACCCAAGCAATGGCGGCAGGCCAGTTACACCAGCAAGTGAAAGTACGCTCACACGATGAAATCGGTGAACTGGCTCGCTCTTTTAATACAATGAGTTCCGATCTGACCCGAGCCAGTCAGACCCGCAAGCAGATGACCGCCGACCTGGCACATGACCTGCGTACACCGCTCACCATCCTACGTGGATATACCGAAGGACTTAAGGACGGACGGCTGCAAGGGTCGCTAAAGCTGTATGAAGTGATGTACAGCGAGGTAGAGCATCTGCAACACCTGGTTGAGGACCTCCGCACCCTATCGCTGGCTGATGCAGGGGAAATCCGTTTAAACCGTCGTTCGGTGGATCCTTCAGCGGTAGTGGAGCGCGCGGCGCTTGCGTATTTCGATCAGGCTGAGCGTCGAGGTGTAACGTTACGAGTTGAGGCATCGGAGAAACTACCGTCTATCCAGGCCGATACGGATCGGTTGGCACAGGTTATGAATAACCTGGTATCCAACGCATTGCATTACACGCCCCAAGGCGAGATCGTTCTGTCGGCATATGAGAAAGAGCATTCGGTCTACCTGGAGGTACGCGATACCGGTACCGGAATCGCCCCCGACGATCTGCCATACGTCTTCGATCGTTTCTATAGAACGGATAAATCTCGACAGCGATTTCCTGATGATCCTGGTTCGACAGGATTGGGGCTGGCGATTGCCAAGGCACTGGTAGAAGCCCACGGAGGGACGATCACGGTGCAATCCAAGATGGGGCAGGGGACATCCTTTACCGTACGGTTGCCAGCCGTAGAGACGTGAAGTCTATACGTCGCGAAACACCGATTACATCGCGGTAGATTTGACAACCTGTAGCCACACACCTAAAATCTGGTGGTTTATCCGTTACATGGACTGGGCCGATAGGAACGTTCGCAGTTTGCTTAACACCAAGCAGCGCTATCAACTTCAACCGACTTAATCCTCGAAACAACCTATATACAAAACACACAGTACATAAGGAGTAGGTGATCAATGTTCCTGATGCCAAATCTTTCGGTATTCGAACGGGTGGTACCGTTCGTCGTCATAGGCGTGGCAATTATCAGTTTGCTGTACGCCTGGTGGTTACGGGGCATAGTCCTGAAAAAGGATAAGGGCACACCCAAGATGCAGGAGGTCTGGAATGCTATCCGGGTGGGCGCTGATGCCTATCTGGGTCGACAACTACGAACCATCCTGCCACTTATCGGAATACTGGCCATAGCCATGTTCCTTAGTGTTGCGGTTGTCAGACCTACGACTGAAGCAACAGACCTGTTTGGCGCGAATGCACCCATCGTCATTGCAGTCGGTCGCACCGTAGCGTTCATCCTGGGTGCCAGTTTTAGCCTGATCGTCGGTCAATATGGCATGCGCATGGCTGTGCAGGCCAATGTCCGTGTCGCCTCAGCTTCGCGACGCGGGTTTAATGAAGCGCTTTCCATCGCTTATTACGCGGGCACCATTACCGGCATGCTAACCGATGGTTTGGGCCTGCTGGGTGGCACCACGATTTTCATCATTTTTGGGAAGGCCGCTCCCGATGCTCTGCTAGGCTTCGGCTTTGGTGGCACGTTGTTGGCGCTGTTTATGCGCGTAGGCGGAGGAATCTACACCAAGGCGGCCGATGTGGGTGCCGACCTGGTTGGCAAAGTCGAGAAAGACATTCCTGAAGATGATCCGCGTAATGCGGCGGTCGTAGCTGATCTGGTTGGCGATAATGTGGGCGATTGCGCCGGAATGGCAGCCGATATTTTCGAGAGTTACGAGGTGACCATTGTGTCGGCACTAATCCTGGGTCTGGCCGTAATGGCACTGGATCCAAGCCACTCTGCCAAATGGATCATCTATCCCCTCATTATCCGCGGTATCGGCGTCATTTCCTCTATCATTGGCACATTCACCGTTCCCGTGTGGGGGCACATCCCTATCAAGTTTTTGCGAGCACATAATGCGGAAGAATCTATGTTCCGCTCGTACGAGGTGTCCAGCGTCATTACGATCTGTTCGGCCACGGTCGTTTCGTTCCTATATGAGCATGACTGGCGCCTGGGTGCACTAACAGCCATCGGTGTGTGTCTGGCAGTGGCTTTTAACCCGTTGACATCGTACTTCACATCTACCAGCAAAAGCCCGGTGAAGGAGATTGTCAAGCAAACACGTGGCGGACCGGCTACTACCATTTTGTCGGGGCTGGCCAGTGGATACGAGTCCACGGTATGGGCACTTTTCGCTATCGTCATTAGCTTTGTGCTGGCGTACATTCTGTTCAATGCTAATGGTGCCACATATGTGCTATATGCCATTGCCATGATAGGCATCGGCATGCTCAGCCACACCGGCAACAACGTTGCGATGGATTCCTACGGACCCATTAGCGATAATGCAAATGGCATTGGTGAAATGGCCTGGTCGGGTATGGAAGATGCCAACACTAAAACAGCCCGCCAGATTATGGCTGACCTGGACGCGGTGGGCAATACGACCAAAGCTATTACCAAGGGCGTAGCCATTGCCTCCGCTGTCATCGCGGCTGCTTCGTTGTATGGTTCTTTCATCACTGATGTGGCTCGCGTGCAGGCTCAGCATGGCATGCCTATTCTGCAAGCCATACGTGTGTCCGACACTCGTGTGTTTATCGGTCTATTGTTGGGTGGTGCCTTACCGTGGCTTTTCAGCTCGCTGTCCATTCGCTCGGTATCGCGGGCTGCGGGGTTGATTGTGGAGGAGGTGCGACGGCAATTCCGTATTCCTGGGATCATGGAGGGTACGGTCGCACCCGATTATCGGCAGGTGGTAGGCATCTCAACGGCTTCGGCACAGAAGGAGCTGGTCCCACTGGCAGTGATCGCCGTGCTCACACCGCTGGTGGTTGGACTGTTGTTGCAGGTGGAGGCACTTGGAGGCTTCCTGGCCGGTATCATCGTATCAGGGCAGCTTCTGGCGGTATTCATGTCCAACGCAGGAGGCGCCTGGGATAATGCCAAGAAGTCCGTCGAGGACGAACCGCGAGACCTGGTTGCCAATACTGGTAAAGGATCTGAGCGACACAAGGCAGCCGTGGTAGGTGATACCGTCGGCGACCCGTTGAAGGATACGGCCGGCCCGGCTCTCAACCCCATGATCAAGGTCGTGAATCTGGTCTCGCTGCTGGCTGCTCCGTTACTGGTGACCGTGCAAATGAACATCGTAGCTATCATTGTGGCGCTTGTGCTACTGGCTGCGGTAGTCTGGGCATTAGCTCAGAGCAAGAGGGAAGTAATTCTGCCTGAATCGACGATTGCCGTACAGATGAAACCTGCCGGCAAGTAGTAATACATTTTAAGCTGGGTAGTAACAATGGCGCAAAGAAGGATGTCTTTGCGCCATTGTGATTTACGTTATCCCACTGCTAATGTGGGATAGTGTGTGGGTTATCCGTGCCAGCAGCTCACCCACCTTTAATGTCCAGATACCTCTTCGCTCCGCCAGACGACCACAACTGGCCCTGACCCTCCACAGCAATAAATTCCACATCCTTCCTGCGTCCAGCCAGTGCCATCGCCTCGCCTGACCCTGCTATTAATATGGCTTTTGCGTATGTTTCCGCGACGCTGGCTCTCGGCGCAATGACCGTTACACTCAGCCAACCTGTTTGGGCTGGCTGGCCCGTGCGCGGGTCGATCAAGTGATGCTGGCGCTGTCCGTCCTTTACCCAGCTTCGTTTAGTGATGTATGATGTGGTCACGGCCCCTGGCCCTACATGCAGTGTCACCAGTGTGGCTTGCGGATCACGCGGGTCTTCCAGTGCGACGTCCCAGACTGTTTCGCCTGCCGGTATGCCGATGGTAAACAGATCGCCGCCCGCATTGACAGCGCAGACGCCCGCATATTGTGACAGCACCCGTGCAGCCGACTCGGCGATCCAACCTTTAGCGATGCCACCCAGATCGATGCGCGTGCCGGATGCCAGTCGTACGCGCCTGCCAGATCGATCCAGCTCCAGTGGACACGTTACCTGTGCGCTTGCCTTATGCGTGGGCTGCCCATCAACGACTGGCAGAGGGGTCCGGTTTAGCGTACCATTTGCGCCCCGCAAGCATGGCTCGGAATCCCGGCTCGGATCTCGTCCATGCTGCGATCGTATCCCGCTGCTTCCAGATCGTTCAAGATACACGGGTTGAACAGGCCCGACGTTTCACTGGATAGTGAGAGTGCCTCCTGCAATACTTCAAACATCGGCGCTGAAGGTTGGAACCAATGGCCGGCTGCAGCATTGAGGTGTGACAGTTCGCTGGCTGGTGAGAAGCGAGTGAAACGCATTTCCTCCGCAGCGATGTACGTCTGCGTTGCCATAAATCCGAGATTCACGCGTTCCGGTGCCCCTTCAGCAGCCAGCACGATGGCGGAATTCATGGCACGAAAATCGTAATATGCCAAAGCCATTGCGCACCTGGTGCTACTCAATACCTGGACCGATATATCCAAACCAGCTGAAAGAGTGGATCCGGCAGAAGTGTGCCGATGGCATCAGCTGAGCTTCAGCTCACGAGTGATTTCTATCACCAATGCTGAATGGCTATCAAGTCAGGCCTGACGCGTGCGCTGCCGCGCGATGCTGAAGAAGTTCCTTAACACCTTTACGCCATCCTGGTAGCTTTCAGGTGACTGCTCAGGATGGAACTGCGTACCATAAACGAGGCGGTCCTTATGCACGAAAGACTGTACACGACAACGCCGTGAACTGGCCAGTAGTTGCAGGTCACGCCCCAGTTCCTTCACCTCCCAGGCGTGATACTCCTGCACCTGAATGGTATCTCCCATGTGGCGGAATAGAGGATCACGCCGCACAATGTGAACCGGATATACTCCCCATTCCTTGTATACGCCTGGCTCATAGGTGGGATTGTGATCTGCTTCCTCCTCCTGTACGGCGTTCATCGGACCGATGGTGCTGCCGAAGTGTGTTGCCAGAATCTGGTGACCACCGCAAAACCCGATTTGCGGTATGTCCCAGTGACGGATGCATTCGCCGTAGGCTCGATGCTCCAGTACATCATACGTATCGTATAAAGCTGAGCCGCCGCTGTGACAAATTGCCCAGGGGCGTGCCTCCCTCTTCAACCTTGGGTTCACCTGTTTGTAGTGCAACATGAGACAGCAGTCATGAGCGATTTGCTCCAGTCTCAGCTTATGATGACCAAACAGGTCGATATAGCGCGTGTAGTTATCGGAAGAGTCTGTGACAATGTACCAGATCATTTCTGCCGGCCTTTCCACGCCGTGGCGTACATGTATGATTAAAGTGTACTGTAGCCCTAATATTAACGTGCATGACGTTAGGCATTGTTACCGGCTCGCACAGGAAGAACTATCGAGTGTCGATATCACCGGCGTAGGTAAGCGCCTGCCGGCCGCGTTCACTCGTTCGAATGCGGACCACTTCATCGACCGGGTAAATGAATATGAGGCCGTCGCCGATGTTACCCGTCTGCGCCGCTTTACAGATCGTGTCCACCGTCCGGTCGACATTATGATCACTTAAGACAATATTGAGCTGGACCCTGGGCAGGAGATCGACGTGATAGCTGCCAGTGCGCCCGACGAGTTCGATGCCACCCTGACGGCCATGCCCGCGGACCTCGATGACGTTCATGCCGACAATACCGATATCCCGCAGGGCTGCCATCACGACGTCGAGTTTCTCCTCACGTAAAATGGCTTCTATCTTTTTGGTCATCGCGATTCTCCTTTAGTGCTCCGAGTGGTTAGGCTTGTTCTGGATGCGCTTAAGAGTAAGCGCGCTCTCCATGCTCACTGATATCGAGTCCCACTTCCTCCTCGTTTTGTGACACGCGCAGTCCGATCAGCTTCTTGAGCACGCTCGCGATAACGAAGGTCATGCCAAAAGAGAACGCGATCACCAGCACGACAGCGATAATCTGTATGACAAACTGCACCGGATTACCAAATAAAAGACCGTTGGCGCCGGTGGGGTTTATTGCTTTACTGGCGAATATTCCGGTAGCCAAAGCCCCCCATGTGCCACCGACCCCGTGGCAAGCCCACACGTCCAGTGACTCGTCCAGTTGCATGCGTTGCCGCAGCTTAATGGCGTAGTAGCTAACTGGGGCTGCCACGGCACCTATGATCAGTGCTGACAAAGGTGAGACATACCCCGATGCCGGTGTGATTGCAACCAGACCTACTACAGCTCCTGTGACTATACCCAACACACTGGGTTTGTTGTCACGCCAGGTGAGCAGCATCCACATGACCGCCGAAGCAGCGGCTGCCGTATTCGAAGTTACCAGGGCGTTTACAGCCAACCCGTTGGCAGCCAGGGCACTGCCACCGTTAAAACCGAACCAACCCATCCATAACAAGCCCGCACCCAAAACAGTGAACGGTATGCTGGAAGGCTCAATCGGAGCATGTCCAAACCATCGGCGCCGCCCAATGACAATAGCGAATGCCAGTGCCGAGTAACCAGCAGTGATGTGCACTACCGTACCGCCGGCAAAATCCAGTGTGCCGAGTTTATGTAATATCCCGCCGGCCCCCCATACCCAGTGGGCTACTGGATCATACACAAACGTTGCCCATAACAACACGAAGACCAGGAAGGTCCTAAAGCGGACACGCTCAACTAGTGCTCCGGTAATCAAGGCTGGGGTGATGATGGCGAACATCATCTGGAATGCAGCGAAGGCCAGGTGCGGGATATTGGGAGCGTATTGTGCATTTGGGGCCGCTCCAACCCCTGTTAATCCTGCATATTTCAGATTTCCTATCAGGCCGCCCGTACTATTACCAAAAGCCAACGTATAGCCAATCAACACCCATTGGATACTGATGAGGCCGATCACGATGATGCTGAGGTTGAGCGTGGATAGGATATTCTTCTTCCGCACCATGCCACCGTAGAAGAAAGCCAGGGCAGGTGTCATCATGAGGACAAGTGCCGTTGCAAACAGTACCCACGCCGTATCTCCAGTATTGATTGTCGTCACCTTGGCATTCCTCCAGAAAAATAAAACGCCCTGGGAGTTGTCGTTTACACTCCCAGGGCGTCCGGGCCGATACTATATACGATTTATGCTAGCGCGCTTGGTAAACCCATGTCTCAGGCTTACGGGGCTGCACTTTAACAAGAAAACACTAAGCTGTCAACCTTGCTGGGCAAAAAAGCCAGTCTGGCATCCCTGCGCCATACTGGCACTGGTACGCGCACTAGAACCTGTGAGGCCGCATGTCAATGCCAAAGTGATTCGGTTGAACCGGATACAGGCTGTGGTTTGTAAGTGCGCTCCTTTAGCACTTCCAACCGCAGATCAGTGCCCAGGCCAGGTGCCGTGGGCAGGTCGAATGTACCTTTTGTGTAGTGGACTGGATTGGTGCAAAGTTCGTCGCGTAAAGGTCGCTCCAGTTCCATCTGCTCCAGGATGAGAAAGTTCGGAATCGCTGCAGCGACGTGCATAGCTGCCAAGTTACATATAGGTCCGCCCGGATTATGGGGTGCGATGGGGATGTAATAAGTGTCTGCCAAAGTTGCGATCTTGCGCATCTCGGTGATCCCGGCGCCGTGCATCACGTCGGGCTGGATAATCTTGCATCCGCCATTCTCGATTAACTCGCGAAACTCCCAGCGCGACTGCAGCCGCTCGCCTGTCGCAATGGGTATGGGCATCTCTTTCTGCAGCGCCACCATGGCCTTAGCATTTTCAAAGGGGATGGGCTCTTCGAACCAGCCGGGGCGGTACGGCTCGAACGCCCGCGCGGCGATCAAGGCGCTGCGCGGCGAGAGCAGCTCGCCGCACTCTACGAATATTTCTGTGTTTGGCCCTGCGCCCTCACGCGCGGCGGCCATCATCTCCGTCGCGCGGGCGATCTCACGCGCCTCGTTCTCGCGCAGGCGCTGTCGGTTGAACGGCCCCCACTTAAAGCCGTCGAACCCGCGTTGAATTGCCTCCCTGGCACCGTCGCGCGCCTGCTCGGGCGTCTGCGTGCCTGCCAGCCAGTGGCTGGCGTAGACCTTCAGGCGCGGGCGGAAGGGACCGCCCAGCAGGCGGTACACTGGCACACCCAGGCGCTTACCCTCGATGTCCCACAGGGCGATGTCCAGCGCGCCTAGGGCGGTGAAGAGGGTTGGCCCACCGCGCCAGCGCCAGGCGTGGTACATGGCCTGCCAGTGCCGCTCCACTCCAGCCGGGTCCTGGTTAATGAGGTAGGCGCCCAGTTCGTGGACAGCCGTCTCCACGGACTGGATGGCTCCGTGCAGTGACCCCTCGCCCCAACCATATAGTCCTTCGTCGGTAAGAACTTTGACGAACAACCAATTGCACCAGTCAATCCAATAGGTGTATGTCTCAATCTGGGTGATTTTCATTGTTGCTCGAATACTACTGCGTTCGAGATGGATTTCACATGCGTTGTATTAAGGCGCTAGCCCTCTAACATTTTTTCTTCTCCTGCGAATTAGGGCAATGTGTTTTGACGGCCGAAGTGAAAAGGACGGCGGTGAAACAAACCGAGTAAGTGCAGGCAATAGAATAGGGCAGCGTCTCATGAACCAATTCGCTACAACGGCCGTTTACTACCATCGCTTCCGCCCTGGTATCCCTCCTGAGGTAGCGGAGTTGTTGATGAATGAGGCAAACCGTTGTTCACGGGCAACTATCCTGTTTGACTTGGGGACTGGTACTGGTCAGGTGATCACCGCCATCCATCGTCACTTCCGTGACATCATCGCCGTGGACCCGGACCCCGAAATGGTCAAGTTTGCCAGGTTGGTGGCGGGCTCTGCGATATCACCAGAGACCACGCTGAGCTTTTATACCTGTCGAGCTGAAGTCGTCTCCCCACCTCCCGGTTGGAAAGCATCACTGGTAACCATCTGCCGAGCGTTTCACTGGATGGAGCAAGACCGGGTGCTTCAGAGGTTGTCTTCGTTTGTGCCTCCTTCGGGTGTCGTTGCGAAATTGGGTGACCGGAGCTTCTGGACCGCTGGCAATCCATGGCAACAGGCTGTCCGTCAGGTAATTCAGGACTTTCTGGGCGAACAGCGCCGAGCAGGAGAGGGCGTATTCCTCCACAACAATTTTACCTTTGCAGAGATTCTAGAAAAATCTCCATTCTGTAAGATTGAGGAGGTCACGATCCCGGTACATCGCATTTGGAATGTAGAGAGCATTCTCGGCTATCTCTACTCAACCTCCTTTGCTGCCCGCCCCTTGTTCGGTGATCGGATAGAAGAGTTCGGGGCTACGTTGAAAGCCAGCCTTGCCAACTACTCCGATATCGATACCTTCCATGAAGGCAACGCCTTCACAATCATGTTTGGGCGCAGGTAGTGCAGAACGTGAAGCGGATCAAGACAGTCAGGCTCAACGTACGAAGGTATATAACACTCGCGGAGCAATGCCAGGGCGATTATTAATGCCTGGCACGACTATTCCCAACCGCGTTTCAATATGAGGTGCACAACCGTAACGAGGCCACATGAAATCAGGAGGTTATATGAGTCAGGTAATCGAACGCCCGCTAAGCGATACGAAGCGTGTGTTCATGGACACGTCCAGCACGGCTGCTGTCGTGGAGACATCCACGGGAAAAGTACGTGGCTATATCCGTAACGGCATTCGCACCTTCAAGGGCATTCCCTATGGCGCCCCAACAGGCGGGGCGGCGCGCTTCTTACCGCCCTCCAGGCCCACGCCATGGCCTGGCGTGCGCAGTTGCCTGCACTATGGGCACGTGTGCCCACAAGTAGCCCTCACCGGTTCGTACCTGGTAACCGGGGGTGATAACGCGCCCGTGGAAGACGAGGACGCCTTCCTGCTCTACCGGGCTTATCTGCCGCCTGCTGGCGAAGACTGCCTGCGCTTGAACGTGTGGACGCCGGAGATCAATGGAAGTGTGAAGCGCCCGGTCATGGTGTGGTTACATGGGGGCGGATTCCAGGTTGGTTCCGGTCACGATCTGGCCGCGTACGACGGCGAAGCCCTTGCCACTCATGGCGACGTCGTCGTCGTAACGATCAACCATCGCCTGGGCGTGTTCGGCTACCTGAACCTTACTGAATTGGGCGGAGAGCGTTATGCTCGCTCAGGTAACGCTGGCATGCTGGATATCATCCTGGCACTGGAATGGGTACGGGAAAACATTGAGCGCTTCGGCGGTGACCCGAATAACGTGATGATCTTCGGCCAGTCCGGTGGGGGTGGCAAGGTCTGTGCGTTATTGGCCATGCCCGCTGCCAAAGGTCTATTCCATCGCGCAGCAGTGCAGAGTGGATCGACCTTACGCATGGGAGAGCCTGAGGACACCTCCGCTCTAGCCGCAGCTGTGCTACATGAACTGGGGGTAAAACCCGGGCACCTCGAGGCTATGCAGCAGTTTACTGTAGAGCAGTTGCTGGCTGCTGCCCAGGCCGTGCGCAGACGGAATGCCGAGACAAATAGCCCCATCGATTTCAGAAAGATGAGTCGTCGGCTTGGTTGGATACCAACCGTCGATGGAATCAGCCTGCCTCACCACCCGTTCGACCCGGACGCGCCGGATATCTCGGCTGGTGTGCCCTTGCTGGTCGGCACCAACCTAAACGAGTTTGTGTGTGGGGTGGATAACCCTGACGCTTACAGTCTGACCATGCCACAACTGGAGCAGAGGTTACACCAACGTTTTGGTGAAAGGACCAGGGCGATTTTGGACGCGTACCAGCACAGTTACCCGGATGCCAAGCCGTTCGACCTGCTCTCACTCACCTCCGTGGCGTTAATGCGCCAAACTGCCGTGGACCAGGTGGAACGCAAGGCAACCCAAGGTATAGCTCCGGCCTATTACTACCTGTTCGCCTACCGCACCCCCGTGTTGGACGGCCGCCTGGGCGCTTTCCATAGCGCAGAAATCGCCTTCGTGTTCGATAACTTGGAGCGCTGCTCGAACCTGACGGGAGGCGACCCGCAGGCCGATATCCTGGCGCGCCAGATGAGCCAAGCCTGGATCATCTTCGCCCGATCGGGTGATCCGAACCATCCTGGTCTGCCAAACTGGCCGTCCGTAGTCACTGGCAAGGTACAGACGATGGTATTCGACGCACCCTGTGCCGTGATCGACGACCCGGATCGTGAGGGGCGCCAGGTCGTTCTCGCACATTAGAGCGGCTTGCCATTAACAACAAGGTTCCCCGGCAGACATGGTGAGGGTTCATGGCTGGTGTGTCGAACCATCGTCCGCATCCTTCGACAGACTCAGGATAACGGCTCAATACCTTACGCCTTAACACAAGCCGCTCGTATTGGTCTATTTCCAGCAGTATGCACTTGTGTGGCAGAACCTAAAAAGGATGAAGGCTAGAGTTCATCGATTACAGTGCCGACCACGGGGAACTTCATCAGCAGGCTCTCGTCATGCGGGGCGTCCACAATTTCGATCGTCAGATCGTGGCCGGCTGTGTGGGCTGACCAGTGGCGCCCGCCGCGCCAATGCCAACTGGCGGTGACGTCATACACCAGCCCTTGATACGCCACGTAAGCGGGTGATCCCTTTCTTCCGTTATAAAGCGTAAGTTCGCTGAGGGTGAAGTTGCGTAACGCCATCAATGCTTGACGAATGTAGGGCGGGCGAGACGTTGTACTCAACGTAGTTAGCCCGCCCCGACATGAACGGATATGGTTCTAAGGGCGGGCTCACGGCGCAGTATATGGTGCCGCGCCGAACCAGGCGCCACCCGCTCTGATACGGTCCTAGCGCATGAACTTGTCGACGAACGGTGAGTTCGGGCCGCGGCGATCGAAGTGACCCGACGGGCCCTCACCGAGGAACTCAGAGAACCACGACTCGTGCTCCACTTCCTCGTGGAGTATTGCCAACGACAGGTCGTAGGTGCGATGATCCTTGCCTGCAGTAATGCTGCAAATATGCGTGTAGCCGCGCACCGCACAGCGCTCTGCTTCCACCAGCACCTCCAGGATGCTGTGTACCGTTGGATCTCTTGGCAGGGCAGCAGGTGGGCATGCTGAGGCATCGTGGAAGTCCTTCATGTTTGCAGGCAGACTACCACCCAGTTCATAGATCCTCGGGAAAAGTGCCTCAAAGTGGTTACGGTCCTCAATGCGAGCCGCTTCGGTGATAGCCTTTAACCCTTCCCCCTCTAATCCGATCAAGTTGGCACGCAGGATCGTATAGTAATAAAACGTCGTTAATTCTGCGGCCGCATTAGCAACCAATAACTCAAGCAACTCATCAACATTCACACCCGCACGCTCAACCATTTCCCGCGCCACTTTAGCCATCACAATTCTCCTTGCCAACTGCATGACTCAATCAGCAAATCTCACAACCCCTCGATTACAGACAAACCGTACAACCCAACCAACTCCCGACTTTCACTATTAATCGCTCAGGCACGAATCAACCTTTTCTATACCCCTACCTCCCCACACAAGCTAAAACTCCGTTATTTTACTCTGTTTGACTAGCCGGATGAACTCATCCAAAACGAATCGTTCATTCACCAAGCAAGCTGCGATTGTGTGTCGCGATGGTCGCATGGCATCAAACCTCCAACCGCAACCTGGACTGGATCATGGTTGCGACCCCCATGATATTGGACGATGCATCAGGAACCGCCAAGCAAGGATGGATCAATGCATGGCACTGGGTGTTGCTGACGTTACCTGGTTGGTGGATTAGAAAGATGGTCTGCCGCAGCCAGCCACGCAATCCGCGGGCATCTTGACCTCTGCTCACATACCAAGTCTTCGGAATACCAAGTGGCAAGAATGTGCCGGCGTGAGTGTGATTAGCGCCAACGTACGATCACTGCCACGTCCGGCACTCAATCCCGTACAACCGTGGCAAGAGTTTACTCTTCGATGATCTCGACGGTAATGAGTTTTTCGCCTGGCTCACGGGCTCGACCTGGGTCGCGTTCGGGGATGGCATTAACCACGTCCATGCCTTCCACCACCTTGCCGAATACAGCATGGTGGTTGTCCAGGTGTGGCGTGGCGACATGGGTAATGAAGAACTGGCTGCCATTGGTATTGGGTCCTGCATTAGCCATGGACAGGATACCGGGGCCGTTGTGGCGCAGGCTGGGATTAAACTCGTCGTCGAAACGATAGCCTGGACCGCCACGGCCTGTTCCGCTCGGATCGCCTCCCTGGATCATGAACGGCTTGATCACGCGGTGGAAGGTGGTGTTGTCATAGAAGCCTTCGCGAGCCAGGAAGACAAAATTGTTCACTGTCTTGGGTACCTTATCCGCAAACAGTTCGACAACGACGTCGCCCTTGCTGGTCTTCAGGCGCGCCTTGTACTTTTTCTTCGGGTCGATCACCATCGCAGGTGGGGACTTATATTGTTTAGCCATGCGCATCATTGTAATGGCTGTAGAAAGCTAGTTATTTCCCCATGCGCCTGATAACTTAAGAAGCCGCGGGATGATGGCTTCATTAGCTACGCAGCAATAGCACTCTGAAACTACGATGCACTGCGCTAATAGTTTTAATTGACGCCGTTGCCTGCAGATGCGCAGTCAGACCTTAGGAACGCACAATCCATGCAGCCAATATGTTTCCAGTTGTGCAATGGTATTTCCCTGGCGCAGCACAACTCATCACCTGGAACTACATTGATCAACCTGCTGACGCACCTTTGGTCATAGGCTTGGAGCATCGTTTCAGGCAGCAGCTAAAGTGCGTGTACGAGGGACCAAAACATATATATGACGCAATGACCTTTGGCTATTCAGGCAGCACGTGTAACATTGCCAACAAACCAAAGCGACGAAGGGACCTCAAGTGCTACCTCTTCACGGCTTTGTCAGAGGTTGTACGGGATCACATGCCCCTGAACCCGTCAGAACGCGATGGTATACATCCATTACGCGCTCTATCATCTTATTTAGCGTGAACTCAGCCTCTGTCCGCTGGCGGGCTGCTGCACCCATGCGCTGGCGCAGATTAGGGTTGCCTTGCAACAACTGGATTGCCTGCGCCAGGGCGTCGGGATCCTTGGCTGGCGTCACCAGGCCTGTCACGCCGTGCTGGTTCACCCATGACGTGGCGGTGCCCACCTCGGTGCATACCACGGGCAGACCGCTCGCCATTGCCTCCAGCACAGCGATGCCGAATGCCTCGGCCCGCTCGTTAGCCGGCAGCACGTAAATGTCTGCTGAATGATAGTAAGCTGGCAGGTCGTCGTCGCTCACGTCACCAACAAAGCACACGCGATCCGCTACACCCTGCTCCACCGCCAGTTGCCTCCAGGCGGTTTCCATCGGTCCTTGACCAGCGATTATGGCCAGCGCTTCGGGTAAACTGGGCATGGCACGGATGAGGTCGTCCAGCCCCTTGTAGTAGCGCAATCGGCCAACCGACAGGAGAACCGTTGGACTGCTTGTCGATGCGGACCAGTGAGAGAGAAGGTCAGTCCGGATTTGCTGTGCGCGTGCGACGGTGGCGGGATTGGAACCAAAGCGCATGGTGTCCACACCCAGCGGCACGGTGACGCGCTTACCTGGTACGTCGCGCAGCCAGGGCGAGCTGCGCGCGTAAGTATCGCTGGTGGTCAGGATACAGTCAGCGTGTTCGATCACGCGTCGCAACATAGGCGCGTAGAGGCGCAGCAACATCTTCTGCCGCACGACGTCGCTGTGCCAGGTGATCACCGTGCGCTTCGCCCTGCCGAGCCAAAAGTTAACCGCTTCGCCGGGCGGGTAGGGAGCGTGCAGGTGGGCGATATCGGCCTGCGCGGTGAGTTGTCGCAGCAGGAACGGGAAGGTGAGGCTCAGCGGCGCGGACTGCACGTTCACCTGCCGGCCAGCCTTCACCACGCGGACACCATTCAATGTTTCCCGCGTTGTGCGAGAGCTGGTGTTCGTCACCAGAACGGTGACCTGGTGCCCCTGTGCGGCCTGCGCCTCCGCCAGTTGGCGGATGTGGTTCTCCATGCCACCGAGAACGGGGTAGTAGTCCTTGTAGACGTGGACGACGTTCATGAGGTAGCTATAGTTGTTAAGTGTTCGAGCTTGAAATTCCACAAGGCCGTCTTCAGGTAATCGAACCCGATGGTTATAAGTAGTGCGGTGCGGCACACGACAACGGTGACGAGTAACCATGTGGAGTTTGGCAGGAAATGGAAGTAACCAGGATACTCTAAAAGATTCACAACTCCAAGAAGCGCCAAGTATATGGCACCTTTGACATTGGGGAACACGATGGCGGCGATTGGTGCAACCCAGATTAGGTACTGAGGGCTGTAACCTTTCGAATAGACGAGTAACAAGTGCAGCGTAAACCCCGTACCTGCGATTAACCGTCGTCCCGAGCGTTTACCCCAGAAACGTAGATAGAATACTGCGAATATCGTGAAAAAGACAGCCGTCACGATATTCCATGGGATGGAGGAAGCCGTGACAGCGAATGCAGTGGAAGGACTAAACCTGCCAGCAAGTGGCGCAACAGAACCGGGACCAAAATAGCCGTCCAATATCGCCCAGATGGTTTCCCAAGAGGTGCGCCCCAGCAGGTTGCCAAGGCTGGCGATCATGATGCCAGGGCTGACGACGAGGAAAGGGATCACAGATAGAGCCAGCAATCCCAGGGCGATTGCCACATATCGAACTTTTTGCCACACGTTGGGTAGCGTACACACTGCCAGTGGTACGATCAGGATCGGGAACACTTTGAAAGCAGCACCTAACCCCGCTGCGATGGCACTTAGAGCTTCATGTCGGCGGACAAGCGAGTAGAGTGCCAGGAGTAGCGCAAAGGCGGGCAGCGGGTCAAATGCGCCATTCCACAGGTAGTAGGGAACGAAGAATAGGATGTACAGCATGGCGCTGCGCCAGGCGAGCTTATCCCCCCAGATTTCGCATGCGATGCTATAGACCATCCACAGCACGCACATCTCGGCACTCACCCGCAACAATCCGGTGATTGCGTAGTACCACGTCTCTATGCCCGTGCTCGTGGCGATCAGGGTGCAGAGCCTGTAGACAAGAGTGGAGAGCCAGGGGAATAGTGGAGGGTACTCCACCCAGTAGTGTATGTGGGGGTAGAACCCGCGGTCGGACAGCTGTGCCATCTCATAGAAGTGGCGATAGTCAAAGTGTTTGTCAGAGCCAACCAGCAATTTCACTCTTGCAGCCAGCAGTATCACGCGTGATAGACTGAAAAAGACAAAAAGGATGCGGAAATTATGCCAAGAGGGTGTAGATTGAGCCTGGACCATCGTTGGAGGGAAGGATGGGTGTAGGGTTGTCTTTGTGGTAAGCATTATAACTTGTAGGATTCAGTCTATCTCAGAGCCTTATATACGTCCAGAGTTTGTCGGGCCACGTCATCCCAGGTGAACCGTTTTGCGCGAGCTAAGCTACGCTCGCGCAGGTCTGCCTGCAGAGATGGATTAACCAGCACGCCTAGTAAGGCGCGCGCCAGCGCGTTTACATCCAGTGGATCCACCTTGATGGCGGCATTCCCTACCACCTCGGGCAAGGATGATGTATTAGAGCAAATCACTGGTGCGCCGCAAGCCATCGCTTCCAATGGCGGAAGGCCAAAGCCCTCGTAGAGCGAAGGGAAGATGAAAGCTTCGCAAGCCGTGTACAGTGCCGGCAGGTCAACATTAGGCACATCGCCCAAGAAGCGTACTGCTGTGCCGAGGCCCAATTCTGCGGCACGGCGCCGCGCTTCCGGATAGCGCGGGTCCTGATGGCCGGCGATCACGAGATACGGGGTTCTGATGCCCGCTTGCGACGTGGCGTCGAGTGCCGTGGATTGATCGACGCGCTCCTTCGTTGACGTGGAGGATTGCACGTGCGGGCCGTGCACCTCGAGCCCCCAATCCTGAACCACACGCTTCCATGCCTCTACGAGGCGCACGATGTTTTTATGCGGCTTATTGCTGGCCAGGCACAGGGTGAACGAATCGGGCAGGCTGTACTTGGCACGCGTGGCCGCCACACGCTGATGCGACTGCGGCATGAATATATGGTCAGGTGCAGCTGGGATCACGACGATTTTGTGGCGAGAGGCCGGGAAATAGCGTAGCAGATCGGTTTCCGCGCTATGAGACAGCGCGATGATGCGGGTTGAGGTGCGAATAGCCAGGTCGTTAGCCAGCCGGATCGCCACGCGCGTCCGGGCGTTTTGGATGACCTGGGGATAAACGAGAGTGATGACGTCGAAAACGGTCGTCACGGATGGCCGGCTCGTCCATAAGGGACGCATGTAATAGCAAAAATGAAATACGTCACAGGCGTCATGCGGTCGTTGCACCAGGTTCCTGGCGCTGAGTAGTGGGGTGGACAAAGCCTCCAGTTGGATACCGCGTTCGGTAAGTGGCCACCAGTCGAAGCGCGTGTTTATAACGCGAGTATCTCGCCACGCCTTCAAGTGGTCGTCCGGGCCCAGTTGCGCCGGCAATGCTTCCAGCAGGTTATAGGCGTAGCGTCCGATGCCAGGGAAGTGGTCTTGGATGACGCGCGCGTCGAAGAGGATGCGCATGGTTATTTCTATGGCTGCGTCGTGGGCACGTATTGATAGAGCACCAGACGGTACCGATATGCCTCGCGACCGGTGAGTCGCGTCTTGACCGTTCTGTATGTGACGGATTGTTCAGCGAATCCCTGCGACGACTCGAGCGTATACCGTGATTTTAGCCACTCGGCCAATTTGGCCGAGACATCATTACGGGTTCGATCCCTACCCATGATCACTTGCCACACATTGGCATGTTGGTGTGTGGCCAGGTATGAGTGGATGCGTTGGACCTGGTTAGGGTAGAACGACGAATCACTAAGGTCGGCTGGCAGGTAGAACTCCACCATGCTGTCGGACTCGGTGACGACCGCGTCGCCCGGACGAGCCTCGGCACCGATAGCCTGGCCTACTTCACGCGCGGGCGTGTTGTAGACGGTATTGATATAGTCCAACCCGCGATAGTCGTTGGACAATGCCATGGCATGACTGACCACGATAACCCCTGCCGCAGTGCCGGCCAACCAGCGCCGGTTGATGCTGACAACTGATAGTCCAGCACCCTCCAATGAAAAGAGCAACCCGGCACAAGCCATGCTGCGTGCGGGTGCGTTGACGAACGGGCTATCTTCAGCCACGGTGCCCAACAGGATCTGCGCGACGATGAAGGGTGGTGCGAAAACCAATATCCATGCTTCACGGCTTGCGTGGGTCAGTTTGATCAGGCCGACGATCATCAATACCCCGCCCACCACTGCACCCAGGAACCCGAACACTGTCCAGGGGAAGATCGTCTCGCCAGTAATCCAGGCGTAGAAGGGGTAGATGATGCGCAGGATGACTCCGCTAGCTGTGTTTGAAAGGTCTGCAACACCGAAATTTCGCGTCCCCTGCATCAGCACCACGGGCAGCCACAACAACGCAAGCATCGCCATGATCGCCTGCACGCCGAACCAGCGCCAGCGTGGGTGATGGGGTGCTCGTTCCGGGTGAATCCACCACCAGATAGCGATCAGGTTTTGCGCGACTACAACACCGTACGACGGGTAGTCGGTGTAGAGCAGCACCAGCGTGATGGCGGCATAGAGTACCCAGGGTTTACGCCCGCACGGTCGGCGCATCACGCGGAAGAACAGCGCGATCGATAGGGCGCTGAGCGCGGCCACCATGCTGTAGTAGCGGATGATCTGCCCGTAGGAGATGACGATAGGCGCGATGGCACTGAGGTATGACGCCAGTACAGCTGCCCTGGGGGCGGCGAACTGGCGGGTTAGTTGGTAAGTTGCCGGTACCAGAAGGATGGCCCACAGCACCGAGAAAAGGCGAGCCGTGCGCTCGTTCATGCCGACCAGACGCGTCCACGCCCAAAGCAGCAAGTGGTAGGCCGGCGGTCGCCGCTCGCTTTGGATGACATTGGCAATCACCTGCTGTGGTGTCGAGGCTGTCACGATGTTCACGCTGACCTTCTCGTCAATCCAGAAAGACGGGTGTTGAATGTCGATCACTACCAGTAACGTACAGAGCAGTGTGGCCGCGGCCACTAACCAATATACCATCGGCCAACTGCATCGGCCCCCCACCCGGTGACTATCGTACATGGAGTGCGTCAGCATTCATCCTCTCGACTGACAGGATGTACACTTCGCGCGTCTGGCGCGCGATGTCGCGCCATGAGTAATCGCGCGCGTACTGGATTGCTTCCGTGATCAACTGGTCGCGTAAGCTGGGTTGCCCCACAACTTCGCGGATTACCCGTGCCAGGTCCAACGCGTCGCCGCTGCGGAACGCCGCCACGCCGGCGTGGCGGTCGTATAACTCGCGATGCCCGTAAGCGTCCGACACCACAACTGGCGCGCTATGATACGCCAGGCCGACCATCACGGAATAGGACGAGTCCACGTGCGTAGCCGGGTAGGCGAGCACATCGCAGGCGCCGATATGAGCTGGCATGTCAGCCTCCTCGATGAACCCGGTAATGTACACGCGCGGGCGCAGCCGTAGTTGATCGATACGGCGGTTGATCGCATCTAGCGCGGGCCGGTCGGCTTCTCGGCGGAGTCCGCCGCCCACCAGCAGCACGTATTCCTCGGGCAGACTTGCCAAGGCCTCCAACGCGATCAGGTGACCCTTAGCCGGAGTGATGTAACCGAACGTGCCGATCACCTTTCTACGTGGGTTTTCCCATCCAATTCGGGTGCGCACCTCCTGACCCCCTTGCGCGGGGGGGACCTTCGGCACCCCGGGTGGGATTACGTGTATCTTGTCATCACGTACACCGCGCACCACGAGGTGGTCCTTCAGCCTGTGGCTGAGTACGATGATCTGTTGGGCGACGTCGAAAACGCCTTTATTCAGGTATGTCGCGTAAGGGCCCAGCCAGCGGTTGTAGGCTGACCATTTTGCCTGGCGGACCCAATGCGATGGGCCGTGCCCGGGCAGCATGAGTGGGCCGTCGAAACTAACATGCCGCGTGATGACGAGTGGTTTACGCACCTGTGAGCGGAGCACCTCGTAGTGGTTGCGCCAGGGCAGCAGATAGCCGAAGAATGTGTATTCGTGCTGGATGTGCGCCACATCGCCATCGTTCATCTGGCTGCCCCAGGCTGCGTAGTCGCGTCGCGGGTGGGCCTGCCGATCGAACGGTATCACTCGCACGTGCGTATCGTCAAGCGCGTCAAGCGCCCCGACCAGGTCATTCGCGTAACTGGCGATGCCACACCGTACTTGCCACGGTGTGAACATGGCTATCTGCATGGACGTATTATCGGCGTAAGTGCGTTCGCCAGCATGCGGCAGTGGAAGCGCACGGCGTGTCCATTCCACCGTGCCGCGTTAGCGGTGATGAGCGCGCACTCCTTTTGCACTAGCAGTGCCTGTATATATGCACCCGCCAAAAAACCATAGTGCTTGGAGAAATAGTAGCGCTGACTGTCTTGCCCCGCCCGGTAGGCTAGCTCCGAGACGGACTGGCTGGTGCTTTTCCATCGGTGCATGACCCGTGCGCCCGGTACGTAATAGACATGGTACCCGGCCTCACCAATCCGTTTGCACCAGTCGACATCTTCGTAGTAGGCAAACAGGTTCGGGTCGAGCCCCCCCACCTTTTCGTATGCCTCCCGTCTCACCATGAGCGCCGCGCCGGAGACTTCGCCGACGCGGGCCGTTTTCGTGTAGTCGCGCCCGCGCTGCTCATATAAGTCGTTCTTCCACAGCCGATACAACTTGGTCATGCCAACGAACACACTCCAGACGCTCGGTAGCGCACGCCCTGATGGTTGGAGTGTGCCATCGGGATTGAGCAGCATCGGCCCGCAGGCTCCGGCGTCGGGATGCTGTTCCATGAACAACGCTAGCGCCGCGAGTGCACCCGGCTGTACCTCGGTGTCCGAGTTGAGCAGCAGCAAGTAGCGCCCTTGCGCTACCTGCAGGCCGGCGTTGTTGCCGCCGGTGAAGCCGAGGTTCGCTTTGTTCACGACCAGGCGCGCGCACGGGAACTGCGAACGCAGTGCCTCAACCGTGCCGTCGGTCGATGCGTTGTCCACGACGACGACCTCGGCGGTGTACGGCGTGCGGTCCAAATCGTCGTAAACCGACCGCAGGCATGCCTTCGTAAGGAGCAGTGTGTTATAGGTCAGTACGATAACGGTGAGGTCCGAACGCATGGCCCCGGTGAGGCGTTCGGGAGGTGCAGTGGGGTGGTCAGGCGGCGGGGGCAAGATTAAGCACCGTTTGAAAACCCATCAGGCTGGGCCATACGCGAGTGAAGTGCGGTTTATAGACCGTGGCTTCGGCCATCACTCGATACCCGGACTGCCGGGCCATATCTTTAGCCGTGCGCCGCGTAAACCAGCGTAGGTGCGACCTGTCCATCAGGTAGCCGTCAGTGTAGTTGAAACGCCCAATTAGTAGATTGACTCGTGCCGTCCAATGGGCGATGTTGGGTACGGAGATGAGAATCCTGCCGGTGGGTGATAACAAAGGCAGCATGACGCCCAGCATCTTCCATGGATCAACCAGGTGCTCGAGAACATCCGCGAAGATGACGGCGTCAAACGGGCAGTGCGCGGCCGCCTGTGAGATGACCATGGGATCCTCGACGTTGCCGGTGTGCAGGTAGTCGAAGGCATCCGCAGCACACTCGGCGACCTCAGGTGCCATCTCGATGCCGGTCACACGACATCCCTTGCTCTGCCGCAGCCATCGAGCAATCACCCCATCGCCAGGGCCAACCTCGAGAACGTTGGCACCAGGCGGTACCCACTGGGCGATGATGGTTCGTGGGTTGTTATGGTCTTGCGGGTTGAATGTGCCGCCATA
>JAJYKL010000185.1 GCA_021788625.1 Chloroflexota bacterium | reverse complement strand
CGCCAGATGGTTACTACTTCCGTGAGGGACCGCTACGAGGGTTATTGCCAGGCCTTGAGAGACTACGACCTGGCCGATGCCGATCCAAAGCCCCGTCGCTGTGGACCTGACCGACCGCGAATCCATCCGCAACTTGCTTACGCATTCCAGCCGTGCTTCCAGGAGAGCACCGGCAGTCGTCGCGGTGCATGATTACGTGGCGCTGGAGTTTATGAATACGGCCACCAAGTCCGGCCTGAAGGCGCCCGATGATTATGGCATCATTGGCTTTGACGACCTGCCCATCGCCAGTCACTTGTCTGTTCCCCTAACGACCGTGGTGCAACCGCGCTACGATATCGGGTTTCGCGCCGGTCATCTGCTGATGGACAAGTTAATGGGTAGCCCGATCCGTAATGATAAACTGTCGTTGCTGGTATCTCTGGTCGTGAGGGAGTCTTGCGGAGCACACCAGATCGTCAGGTACCGGCGCACCGCCGATAGTGTTCTGCTATCGAACTGAATCTATATACCGTCCACATCGCAACCACACATGATCGGTTTTCTCAGACGCGTAACTGCCATCTTCACGGTAGCGGCACGCCGCTTGATGTCAAATCGCTGGCTCACTCTGGCGGGTGCCTGGGGCACCACCGTAGTGGCCGTTTTTGCCCTGTGCGTTCCGCTCTATGCCGATGCGGTCTACCATCGCGTTTTGCTGGAGGAACTCGGTGCCGTGCGTGATGATGGTCCCCGCCTGCCGTCATTTGCCTTTGTTTTCCGTGATGGTGTGTACTGGCAGCAGGCGCATATGTGGCAGGAAATCCAGACGGCTGACCAGTTCATCGACCAGCAATTACCGTGGATGCTCCAGCTGCCTCGCAAGACCTTGATTCGTTACTTGCAGAGTGCCGACTTCCGGTTGTATCCGGCAACAGCCGGCACCTACGATAACTCCAAAGACTCGCTCATCAATCTGCCGCTAACGTCGGTGAGTTCGTTCAGTGACCACATCCGTTTGACGGAGGGAAAACTGACGCCGGATTTTCAAGCGCCCGGCATGTCCCTGACAGAAGCAGCCAGGCAGTCGGACCAGCTTGGCCTCTCCCAGCCTCCTCTATCTGGAACACTCGGTACGCTGAACGTGCTGGTAAGCCGCCCCATGGCCGACCAGCTGGGTATGCAGGTCGGCGACCATTACATCGCTGTCGCGGACCCGATGGGTTCGGTACCTCTCACTGTGCCGGTGGTCATCGCCGGTGTGTGGGAACCGCGCGACACCCACGAGCCGTACTGGTTCTACAAGCCTTATCGGATGGGCAACATGCTGATCATCTCGGAGCAGGCCTTTACACAGCGCCTGGCGCCTCAACTCATCCGGCGCTTCGCTACCGTGTTGTGGTACTCCGACTTCGACGGCCGCGGTGTACGTGTATGGGATGTGCCTGCGATGATTGCCCGCATCGACGATATCGTTACGCGCGGCAAGACGCCTCAATTGAATATCGGTCTGAACGTCTCTCCGCTTGATGCTCTGGCACGCTATCAGACCAATAGCCAGGCGCTGATCTCGCACCTCTATGTGTTCAGCATTCCTTTGTATGTGCTGGCGTTTGCCTTTGTGGTGCTGGTGGCCGGGCTGACCACCAACGACCAGCGAAACGAGGTGGCCGTCTTGCGCAGCCGGGGCGCCTCCGTCTGGCAGGTACTGGGCATTGCGTTCGCCCAGGCATTGATCCTGGGTATAGTGGGGTTGCTCATCGGGATACCGCTGGCGGTGGGGGTGGTACAGGTACTGGGACAGGCGCGCAGTTTCCTGCAGTTTGGTGGCAGAGAGTTACTGCCTGTGGTTGTCACGTCCGTTGGAATCCCAATCGGCGTCGCAGCCATTGGCATGACCATCCTCATCACGGCTCTGCCGATGCTGGGCCCTTCACGCCACACCGTCGTGACCTACAAGCAGGAACGTGCACGTGAATTACGGCCTCCGCTTTGGCAACGCATAGGCCTGGACTTTCTCCTGCTCATCCCGGCTGTCTATTGGACGTACATGCTGCAAAAGCAGGGGACGCTGGACCTGTTCGCTACGATTCCGTCAGGCGATGGCTCCTCCGCAGGTCCCTTCGGCAACCCGTCTCTGTTCCTGGTCCCACTCCTGATGATGCTGGCGCTGACGCTGGTATTCATTCGCGTATTGCCAACCTTGCTGCGTTTTCTATCATGGCTGTCGGCCTGGCTGCCGGGCACGTCTGTCGTCCTGGCACTACGGCAACTGGCCCGTACGCCTCAATTGTATGCGACACCCGTGCTCCTGCTCACGCTGACACTGGCTATGGCTGCCTTCACCTCCTCTGTGGCAGCCACGCTCGACCGTCACCTGGAACAGCAGACCCAATACGATATCGGAGCGGATGTGAAATTGCTGCAAACGGGGCAGGAGGCTGGTCCTGGCGACACGCTGGCTTGGTTCGCGCCACCTACCCAGACCTCGTCAGCGAGCACTGGTGATACATCCAGCACAGGTGTCACTCCCACTGGCCCGCGCTGGCGGTTTCTACCTGTTACGGAATATCTGAAGGCACCGGACGTGCTGGCGGCCTCGCGCGTGGGCGATTATGAAATGTTGGTGAACTTCAGCGTAGGCGGCGGGCAGGGTGGGCGCTTCCTGGGAGTGGACCGCAATGACCTGCCTCATGTTGCCTTCTGGCGAAGTGACTTCGCCGACCAGCCTCTGATGGGACTGATGAACATGCTGGCGGCCACGCCCGACGGTGTGCTGGTACCGGAATCGACCTTGCGCGACAACGCGTTGCAGGTGGGCGATCGATTGCGGGTGACGCTGTCGTTCCCCGATACCAAGGCCGAGGCAGACATGGACGTCCAGATCGTCGGCGCCTTTAAGCTGTGGCCCACCTGGTACCCCTATCGGGAGGGAACCGGGCCTGTCTTCATCGGCAACCTGGACTACATCTTCGACATGTCGGGAGGGCAAATGCCCTATGACGTGTGGTTAAAAACTCGTCCTGGTGCAGATCCCGAAACTGTCATCAAAGAAGTCCACCAGGTGGACAACGGACTTTGGAAATATCAAGATGTCCGCTCCCTCATTGAAGCAGAGCAGCTCCAGCCGCAACGGCAGGGTCTGTTCGGTATGCTGTCCATCGGCTTCATCGCGTCAGCGCTCCTGACGCTATTCGGTTTCGTGCTGTACGCCGTGTTCTCGTACCGCCGGCGATTTATCGAATTTGGCATCCTGCGTGCGATTGGCTTCGACGTACGTCAGATGATGGTGCTCCTGGGCGTCGAGTTGGCGTTGCTGCTGGTCTGTGGCCTGGTGGGGGGCACGGCGTTAGGCGTCTGGGCCAGCCAGTTTTATATCCCATTTCTGCAGGGCAGCATTTCGGACCAGACGCGCGCTGTGCCCTTCCTGATCATTATCGATTGGGCTCGCATCGATCTAATTTACATGGTGTTCGGCGCCATGTTTGCTGCATCCATGGTTGCCCTGGTGGTGTTCCTGCGGCGGCTGAAGGTATTCCAGGCTATTAAGCTGGGGGAGACGATCTAGCGAGCTCGCGGATGAACCGCATCGGGCAAACCCTGGCTCCCGACGCACCCAGGCAGTCAGCGCGGAGGCGTTGCCGATGCAGATGCACAAGCCCGCGCCGAAGGGCGAACAGGCGTAGCGCGGCAGGCTCTTCTCCAGGCAGTCCAACCAGCGCTCAAGGCGGAACTGCCGGCGCGGGTCACCTGACAATCGGCAATCGATAATTACCGCCTCGTCGCCCGGCGCGTCACCGTCTTGACGGCGGGGTTCCGGCGCACGCGTGGCCTGGCGCCCATGGTCATGACCATAACGGCCTTCTGCACGTGCAGGCGGTTCTCTGCCTCCTGGTACACCACTGACTGAGGACCATCGATTACCGCATCGGCCACCTCCAGGCCGCGGTCGGCCGGCAGGCAATGCATGTAGATGGCGTCGGGCCTGGCCAGGCCCATGCGGCGTTCATCGCAGATCCATGAGGTATAGCGTTTGCCGATGGCAGCGCTCTCCTGCAGGTCGCTGGTGGTGAGCATGCAACCCCACGATTTGGGGTACACCACGTCGGCTCCCTGAAAAGCGTCGTCCATGTCATGCGTGATGCGGAACGAACCGCCACCTTCCACAGCGCCCCGCTCGGCCTGGCGCACGATCTCGGGCATCAGCCTGTACTCTGGAGGATGTGCCAGCACCACATCCATGCCAAAGCGAGTCAATTGAATGATCAGGGATTGCGGTACGCTGATAGGCTTTTGATAGCTGGCGGCGTAAGCCCAACTCACTGCGATTTTCCTGCCACGCAGATTCCTGCCCTTGCGCTCGCGGATGGTGAGCAGGTCGGCCAGGATTTGAAAGGGATGGTAGACGTCGCACTGCATGTTCAGCACCGGCACGGGGCTGTGCCCGGCCACCTCGTTGATATAGCGGTTGCCGAAAGCCCAATCGCACTGGCGGATGGCGATGCCGTTGAAGTAGCTGCCGTAGATATGTCCAATCTCTTTGGCTGTATCACCGTGGGCGATCTGGGTGGTGTCGCTGTCGATGAAGGCGGCATGACCACCGAGCTGGGCCATGCCAGCTTCAAACGAACCGCGCGTACGCGTGCTGGTGAAGAAGAACAACATGGCGAGAGCGCTGTCACGCAACAGGGGATGAGGCGTGCCGGAGTGATACTCCTTCTTCAAACGCGCGGCAAGGTCGAGTACGGCCTCTGTCTCAGCGATGGAAAAGTCCAGGTCGCTGATGAAGTCTCGCCCAGCGAGGTTCACGTCTTTCTTGG
>JAJYKL010000184.1 GCA_021788625.1 Chloroflexota bacterium | reverse complement strand
GCTCGACTTACATGGGTTAGGCACGCCGCCAGCGTTCATCCTGAGCCAGGATCAAACTCTCCGTAAAGTTTTTGAGCCCTCTTCCGAGAGCCCGTTTCTTACTTCTTTGACACATACCCCTTCTCAGAAGTATGTTTTGAACCCGATTCGTGTGAACTTCTTCCTGTTCACTTTGGCCATACTCGCCTCCCCTTCCGGGAAGACTGTACGTCCTCCTGATCTCTCTACCACTTTTCAGTTGTTAACGTGCCACTGCTGAAGCTCGAGGATAATACAACAACTAGTTAATCTTGTCAAGCCAGATTTTTCTGTTCCAGCAATTCTGAATCTGACGACCAGGTGGACCAACTCCACAGCAGACCGTATCAAATCGACAGCTCATTCCCTGTGTGAGCCCCATCTTATCGTCGAAGTGGGGCGGGGTTCATGCAGAAAGCACCTGTTTGTGAACAACTGCTGCCGAATAGTCGCAGACAATGTGTTTCATCCCCAAAATGCTCAATTATCCAGATTGAGAACTGTCGTACCGTATCACTGAAGCCAATCTCAATAGTTATCCTTACGCCCAACCAGCTCAATACGCGTACAACAGACCAAATCACGTGCGTTTTGCTTTCACTGAATGTTATATCAATCGTAAATGTTCCATTCTCATGTGTATTGGTATTTAGGGCCTTTTTTGAACCAATTTGGGACTTTTTGAGTTATTTCTCATATTATAGGATAAAATAACTTCATGTGGGGTTGTGCAGTTTAACTGCGTATATCATGCCGTTCATATTAGTAGTCGCAAGTGAGGGTAGTTGTCGGCGCCTATACGTAGATAACCTTGTAATGCGAGGTTATGTTGCGGTCGGTACTGCCAGTACCAATGAGGCCCATAACCTTCTGCAGCATAGCATACCTGAACTCATTATTGTTTGCACAGTCCGCTCTGGTTATGAGGATGCAATTCTTGATTTGCATAAAATGCACTCTCTGGCAAATGTGCCGATCATCCTTGTGTCACCAGATCCACCTGATCCTGATTGGATGAAGACATGGGGCGTTGCGGGTAACCTCCAATACCCCATTGACCTGAGAAAACTTCTACCATATTTGCGCCCATGGCTTAAACCACTAACTGACAGTAATAGAGGCCAGCTCAATACGCCTGTGGGTGCCTTTGAAATACAGGATTTGGCTGCTTAACCCAGCAACCAATTCAACACCTCTGCCGCCCTAAAACTCACGCGTCTGTTTGATCCGAGCAATTCGTTGCGGCCCTTACAACAGTGGATCCTTGCCAGATCACTGCCGCGCCTTTCCTATCTGAATCTAATATGTCTCATACCCATAGATAACCTGTGCGCATATAATGACGTTATTTATTAAGGATTCATACGTTTATCACGTCAGAACGACCTTTACATGAGCATAAACTAATCGCGTTCTATCATTAATATAGGACCATAAGGACAGTGGCAAGGGTTGGAGACAATAAGTTATGATGAGATTCGATCGCTTTACTGAGCGCGCTCAAGACGCTGCAGCGCGCGCGTATGAGATCTTGCAGCGTTACAGCCATAACCAGGTTGATACTGAGCACCTCCTGCTTGCATTATTGGAACAGCCCGAAGGGGTCGTGCCAGCCATCATGGACAAACTCGGCGTCAACGTGCAGGTCATGACCAGTAAAGTTGATGAAATTCTAAAGGCTTCTCCTCGCGTGAACATCTACGGTGGCGGCGGGGTGACGAATCAGGTCTTTATCACGCCACGCGTGAAGCGCGTTCTAGATCTGGCAAATGAAGAGGCCAATCGTCTGAAGGATGAATATATCAGCACAGAACATATTTTCCTGGCGATCGCCAGTGAAAGGAATACACCTTCCGCCCGCCTGCTGGCGGAACAGAATATCACGAAGGAGCGTATTTACGACGCCATTAAGGAGATCCGTGGAGGACAGAGAGTAACCGATCCGCAAGCTGAAACAAAGTATCGTACACTGGAGAAATACTCTCGTGATTTGACCCTGGCTGCCAAGGAAGGCAAACTGGATCCAGTAGTAGGCCGTGATCAGGAGATTCTACGTGTCATCCAGGTCCTTTCACGCCGGACTAAAAACAACCCAGTCCTGATTGGTGAAGCTGGAGTTGGCAAGACGGCCATTGTGGAAGGTCTGGCGCAGAAAATTGTTGCCGGCGACGTGCCGGAGATCCTTCTGGGCAAGAAAGTTCTTTCACTGGACCTGGCAGGCATGGTTGCCGGCTCACGATTCCGCGGTGATTTTGAGGAGCGTTTGAAGGCTAGCATGGATGAAGTCATGCGAGCTGAGGGTGAAATTATCCTTTTCATCGATGAGTTGCACAACGTTGTCGGAGCCGGCGCCGGGGCTGGTGCCATGGATGCCAGCAACATGCTCAAGCCAGCCCTATCACGTGGTGAGCTTCAGTGTGTCGGCGCAACCACATTGGACGAGTATCGTAAATACATTGAGAAGGACAGCGCTCTGGAGCGCCGCTTTGCTCCGGTTTACGTCGATGAACCGTCCGTAGACGAAACGATCGAGATGCTGCATGGATTGCGCGACAAGTATGAGGCACACCATAAGGTGCATATTTCCGATGCGGCCATCGTCGCTGCCGCTAAGCTATCGGCGCGCTACGTGACCGACCGGCGTCTTCCTGACAAGGCTATCGATCTGATTGATGAGGCCGCAGCGAAACTTCGCGTGGCTCTTTATACATTACCTCCAGATCTAAAAGCCAAGAAAGCCGAGCTAGATAAGATGCGCGCAGAAGAAGAAAGTTCTGCTGCTAACCAGGACTACCAGAAGGCAGCAGAATTCAAATCTCACCGTCTCCGCCTGCAAACTGAGTTCGAAACGCAGCGTGAAAAGTGGCAGCATGAGAAAAACCTGGATGAGGTCGTAGACGAAGATGACATAGCCAGTGTGATTGCCCAATGGACAGGCATCCCCGTAACACAAATGATGGAAGCTGAAAGCGAAAAACTGCTCCATATGGAGCAGCGCCTGCACGAGCGTATCATCGGGCAGGATGAAGCCATTTCCGCCGTAAGTGATGCCATCCGGCGCGCACGCAGTGGCCTTAAGGACCCGACTCGTCCAATTGGTTCATTCATCTTCCTGGGTTCCTCCGGCGTAGGCAAAACCGAACTGGCGAAGGCACTGGCATGGTTCATGTTTGATGACGAAAATGCCTTGGTGCGCATTGACATGAGCGAATATCGCGAAGGTCATACGGTGAGCCGCCTGTTTGGCGCACCGCCTGGATACGTTGGTTACGATGAGGGGGGTCAGCTAACCGAAGCTGTTCGCCGCCGCCCGTATCAGGTGGTTCTCTTTGATGAGATCGAGAAGGCGCATCCAGACGTATGGAATGCATTACTGCAAATTCTGGATGATGGTCGTCTTACAGATGGTCAGGGTCGAGTGGTTAACTTTAATAATACCGTCCTGATCATGACCAGCAACCTGGGTACAGAGTATGTGCGCAAAGGGGGTACTCTGGGTTTGATTAAGCCTGCTGGCGAAGGTACCGACGCGAGCATAGCGTCCGATCATAAAAAGATCGAGGATGCTTTGAAGCGCACATTCAGACCCGAGTTTCTGAATCGAGTCGACGAGATCATCGTGTTCTCATCACTCTCAATTGAAGACGTAGAGCTAATCGTGGACTTGCAACTGCGCGAAATTCGTGAGCGCCTGGGTGAGCAGGGTCTGACGATCGAACTGTCTGACGGGGCACGCAAGTGGTTGGCGCGTCAGGGTTATGATCCAACGTTCGGTGCCAGACCGCTGCGTAGGGCCATGCAGAAGTACGTCGAAGGTCCATTAAGTGTCCAGCTGCTGCAGGGCAAATTCAAGGCGGGTGATAGCGTCATCGCTACAGCAAAACCAGATGGAAACGGGCTGGAGTTTACCAAAGGCGTCGCAGATACATCGGGAACAGCAAAGCCAGAGCAATCTTTGAGTAAGGATCAAGTCGTACCGATTGATGAAAAAGTAGGTGCCTGATCTGGACCAATAAGGGCGGGAGCATGAAGGTGCTCCCACCCATTTTTTTCGCAACAAAGGAACATCAACACGTGACCAGGCAAGTAATCATCGCCCGGTCAGTGCACAACGCTACACCATGGATTAAGTTTCCGTGTTCATACGGTTACGCCACATACTTACTGCTTTTGGGCCTGATGCGATTCGACTTAATATTGCCAGCATCGTCGGATCTCTTCCCATTGGTTACCTGTCAATCGTCTTACCCATCTACTTTAGTAAGGTCGGCCTGGATTCAACTCTCATCGGGCAGCTTTACATGGTCAGCAGCGTTTCCAGTGCTGTCCTGTTGATTTTCTTCGGATTGCTCGCCGACCGCTTCGGTCGAAAACCTTTCGTGATCCTGGGCACTGCGCTGCCTATCGTCTCCTATGGCATTCTACTGACCACTCAAGATGCTCTGATGCTATATATCGCGGCAGCCTTAGGAGGTGTCGGGCTGGCGAATGGAGTCAGTGGTGCGCTGGCATCCTCATCGTTTAATGCCTTGTTGGCTGAAAAGGTGAATGACCGTAACCGCAACGCCGTATTCAGTGTGACCAACGGAGGTTGGACAGCTGCGTTGATGGTCGGTTCATTGCTGGGTGGAATGCCAGAATGGTTACAGCACGAGATGGGTATGAACGTGGTGGCATCGTACCAGCCCCTCTTCTGGATTGCCCTCATTACAGCCATCGCCGGTACATTAATCCTGTTACCCGTTACGGAAACCCACAGGGCACATTTTTTACCTCTGCATACTGATGCAACGTCAATTTCCCACCGAAATTTAAGCACGA
>JAJYKL010000063.1 GCA_021788625.1 Chloroflexota bacterium | reverse complement strand
GTTTCAGACCGCTGAGTCGCTACGCAGTGAGTACGTGACCCAGGTGGAGGGAGTGGTCCAGACACGCCCGGCCGCCATGCGCAACCCGCGCATGGCTACTGGCGACATCGAAGTCGCCGCCACACACCTGGTGGTGCTGAACCCGGCCAGGACCACACCCTTCCCCATCGATACGGATGGCCGCGACGTGGACGAGAACTTGCGGCTGAAGTATCGTTACCTGGACCTGCGTCGCGAGCGCATGCAAAAGAACCTCATCACGCGCCACCGCTTCGTCAAGTTCATCCGCGACTATCTGGATGCGCGCGGCTTCCTGGAAATCGAGACTCCCATCCTCTTTAAGACCACGCCCGAAGGCGCACGCGACTACCTGGTGCCCAGCCGGCTCTACCCCGGCAACTTCTACGCCCTGCCGCAGAGCCCGCAGCAGCTCAAGCAGCTCCTGCAGGTGGCGGGTGTGGAGCGCTACTTCCAGATCGCGCGTTGCTTTCGCGATGAGGATCAGCGCGCCGACCGCCAACCTGAATTCACCCAACTGGACCTGGAGATGAGCTTCGTCGACCGCGAGGACATCCTGCAACTGATCGAGGGATTACTGACCGAATTTGTCGAGCAGCACACGAGCAAGAAGCTGTTCGCCAAACCGTTCCCGCGCCTCTCCCAGGCTGAGGCGATGGCGCGCTACGGCATCGATAAACCCGACATTCGCTTTGGCATGGAGCTATTCGACGTGACCGCGGTCACGCGCGGTTCGGTGTTCCAGGTGTTCGCGAAGGCCCCGTTGGTGAAAGGCTTTGCCGCCACGGGCTGCGGCTCCTATTCGCGCAAGCAGGTGGACGAGTTGACCGAGCTGGCGAAGAAGAAAGGCGCCCAGGGCCTCGTCACGTTGGTGCATGAAGCCGATGCGCCTGCGGGCGCAGGTGCGGGCGCAGGTGCGGGCGCAGGTGCGGGCGCAGACGCGGGCGCAGACGCGGGCACAGACGCGGGAAATGCCGCTGGCGCTGGCCACATCCGCGTCCAGGGCGCTGGGGCCAGGCTGAGCGAGGCAGAGAAGGATGCCATCGTGAAGGCAGCCCATTCCAAACCAGGCGACCTGATCCTGATGGTAGCCGACACACCCAAGGTGGTGAATGAGGTGCTGGCCGAGTTACGCCTGGAGATGGGTCACCGGTTGAATCTCACTGACGGCAACGTGCTGGCCTTTGCGTGGATTATCGACTTCCCGCTGTTCGAGTGGAACGAGGAGGAAAAGCGTTGGGATCCCTCACACCACATGTTTACCGCACCCCAGGACGAGTTCCTTCCCACGCTGGAGAGCGAGCCAGGCAAGGTATTGAGCAAGCAGTACGACCTGGCATGCAATGGTTACGAAGTCGGCGGTGGGAGCATTAGAATTCATCGCCGCGACGTGCAGGAGATCATCATGCGCCTGATCGGCCTGGAGATGGAGGATGCACGCCGGAAGTTTGGCCACCTGCTGGAAGCGTTCGAGTATGGCGCACCACCGCATGGCGGCATCGCCCCCGGCATCGATCGGCTGAGCATGCTCCTGTGCGACGAGCCGAACATTCGTGAGGTGATCGCCTTTCCGAAGAACCAGCAGGCCGCCGACGTGATGGCTGGTGCACCCTCGCCGGTATACCCGATTCAGTTAAAGGAACTGCACCTGCAAATCACGCCGTAAACCAAACAGCGCACTTCTAAGGACCGCCAGGTCTCGGGCATGAGCGCCTGGAAACCAGCGCCAGGCAGCATAAAGAAGGGAGTCGCGCTCGCCTCACTCTCAGGAGACGAGTGCGATTCCCTTCTCATTTGGATCGAACGTTGACATCGGGTGTGCCGCGGCCGGATGGTGGCCCGCATGGCTCATGCCTGAGGTCAAAGCTTCTTTTCGCTGGAGTGACCAGGGAAGGCTTTCGAGCCTGGATTCAGGTACTGGTACATGAAGTTCACGGCTACACAGGCCTGGGAAAATGCCGTCGCAATGAGGTTCAGCGGCTCCACACCTTCTTCGGCGCTGATGTCACCGGCCGCATACACGCCGGGCATACTGGTCTCCTGCTTGCGATTCACCTTGATGTAGCGCGTGCCCACCATCTCCAGGCCCCAGTTCTTGATCGGCCCCAGGTCCACATTGAAGCCCAAGGTGAGGATGACGCCATCCACGGGGATGGTCGTTTCCTGCTTGGTGCGGTTATCGAAGATGGTGGCCGACGTGACCAGACCGTTGCCGCCGACGGACTTCAGTTCATAGAATGTCTTCACTTCCACGTCGGAGTGCATCATCTCGGTGACGGATGACTGCACGGCGCGGAATCCATCACGCCGGTGAATCAGCGTGACATGCCGGGCGTAGTCTTTCAGGTTCAACGCCCAATCCACCGCCGAGTCGCCGCCGCCGACGACCAGCACGTTCTTGCCACGGAAGATCGCCTTATCGCGCACTGAATAGTAGAGGCCTTTGTTCTCGTACGGCACGAACTCGGGGTTGGGCAGCTTCTTGGGAGAGAAGGCACCCACCCCGGCGCAGATGAGCACGGAGCGAGTGGCGTGCACTCCCTTGTCGGTCACCAGCTCCAACGTCTGGGCGTCCTTGCGAATCACCTTCTGGACATGCACGCCCAGATGCATCGCCGGCTTCCACATCATGGCCTGCTCCACCAGGTATTTCACCAGGTCGCGTGAAATGACCTTGGGATAACCCGGCACGTCGTATATGAACTTCTCGGGGTAGAGTGCCGTCAGTTGCCCCCCCGGTTCATCCAGGGCGTCGATGATCTCCGTTTTCATCTCGCGCAGACCCGCGTAAAATGAACCAAACAACCCGGCTGGCCCGGCTCCGATTATGCTGATATCACTGATCCCGTCGCTGTTCGTGTGAGTCGTGTCCGTCATCGATACTATTACTCCTGACTAGGTTTGAAAACTCCTTGCGTCCATACTCTCGTCTCTTGCGCAGCACAGGGCTGACACGCAGGAGGCGTGATGATCCTGGAGCGGATTTTACCTCGGACGCATGATCCGCCTCAAGCCCTGCTCTTTTATAATCAGGGGTGTTCGAGCCTGCCGGGCGGTCGCTGGGCGCGGCGGGATGCCGCCAGCGTCCAGAGGAAAGTCCGGACTCCGCAGGGCACGGTGCTGGCTAACGGCCAGGTAGGGTGACCTAACGGAAAGTGCAACAGAAAGATACTGCCCGCAAAGGGTGATGGTGAAATGGTGTGGCAAGAGCACACCAGCGCTGCAGCGATGCAGCGGCTCGGCAAACCCCACCGGGAGCAACGCCAAAACGCGCAGTCGAGGCGGCCCGCTGATGCGCAGGTAGGCGGCTGGAGCCTCACAGTAATGTGCAGGTCGAGAGAGATGATCGCTCAAGACAGAATCCGGCTTACAGGCAGACTCGAACAATAGCAACAATCCGCCAGACACGGCCGCCAGGTGTAGCCCACCAGGCGGCCGCTATTTTGCACAGGAGGATCCCATGCTTGCACCAACGCCGCCGATGGGTTGGAACAGTTGGAACACCTTTGGTCCCGATGTCAGCGCACGGGTCGTGATGGAGACGGCCGATGTGTTCGTGAGGGAAGGGTTGAAAGATGCCGGCTACGAATACCTCGTCATCGACGACCTGTGGGAGGCCGGCGAGCGCGTCGACGGGCACTTGAGCTGGGATGCGCGTAAATTCCCCGACGGCATCAAGGCCGTGGCGGACTATGTGCACAGCAAAGGTTTGAAATTCGGCCTCTATTCATGCGCCGGCAGCCACACCTGCGCGGGCATGCCAGCCAGCTACGGTTATGAAGAGGTTGATGCGCAGACCTTCGCCGAGTGGGGTGTGGACTTCCTGAAATACGATTTCTGCTACGCGCCGCCGGGCGTGGAGGGACCCACCCTCTATCAGCGCATGGGCCAGGCGCTGCGCGCTACAGGCCGGCCGATTCTCTACAGCATCTGCGAGTGGGGCTCCAACAAGCCATGGCTGTGGGGTGCAAAGGCTGGCGGCCACATGTGGCGCACCACTGGCGACATTGTGGACTCCTGGGAATCCATCGTGGACATTGGCTTTCGCCAGCAGGTTGGCCTGGAGCCGTACGCCGGGCCGGGCCACTGGAACGACCCGGACATGCTGGTGGTGGGCATGTACGGCAAGGGCAACGTGGCGCGCGGTGGTTGTTCTGACGCCGAGTATCGCAGCCACTTCAGCCTGTGGTGCCTGCAGGCCGCGCCGCTGATGATCGGCTGCGACGTGCGTGTCATGCGGCCCGTCACGCGCGAGACGCTACTGAATCGCGAGGCCATCGCCGTGGACCAGGACCCGCTGGGGCGGCAGGGCTACCACGTGGGCTCGATCGACCACGGCGGCGAGACGGCCGCCGTGTGGGCCAGACCGCTGGAAGACGGCTCGGTGGCGGTGGGCCTGTTCAACCTGGGCGAGCGCGAGTCGCGCCTGATGGTCGTCGGTTGGGAGTCCATCGGCCTGCACGACCGGCGCCCCTGCACAGTGCGCGACCTGTGGGCGCACGAAGACCTGGGCACCTTCACCAGCAACTTCACCACACGAGTCAACCGTCACGATGTAGCCCTGCTGCGGATCACGCCGGTGGCGGGATGACGGAGGACGGGTGACGCGGGCGGTGCATAGCGAGTGACCGCAGATCAAGACCTTTGCCGAAGCGGCAGCGTTTCTGATGCGTCATTTACCGCTGTCGGAGCAGGAGCGCCTGCAGACGCTTCTATTAGAGCGTGTTGCCGGTTATGACAAGGGATATGTAGCATGCACATAAGGAAGGATAGACAAAATGCAATGTTTTTTGTGTCTATTTGTCTATTTGTCTATTTGTCTACTGCTCCTTATGTGCGAACCTCGCGGTATCGCACAACACGCCATAGACATCCGCAGCCGGATGATGGGGGTCTAAGACGTATACCGGGATAACTTGATCTCGATCACTATTCGGCCCGTCGAGGTGTTTCGGGAGGCAGTCAAGCGCAACAGTGCTTCCATTATCGTGACTCACTACCACCCCTCGACCAATCCGAATACTAGGCCGGAGGATCTGGCCAGCACCCGGCAATGGATCGCGGCTGGAAAAGTGTTGGTGAGTGAGGTGGTAGATCACCTGGTCTTCGGCGGGCCGGGGAGATGGGTGTCGCTGCGGGAACGGGGCTTAGGGGTCGATGAGTGACCTATCTCTTCGAAGCACACGTTGTCGATACCACCTCTCGGTACACAGAACAGAAGTTAGTAATATAGACATCTACTGCAAGCAACTTCGAGCAAGGCGATGACGAAGACATCAAGCGGATCGTGGGGGAGTATGATTCGAAACGAGTACTGGTCTTGGTCCTCACCAGGTCTGATAACCGCACCAGTCCATATCGGGTAGCGATGAATCCTGTCTGCCCCTAGATATCTCGTTTTTCATCCTGTGGTGATCACCTGACAGGACGCGCTTTTTGGGCAATTTCAGAGAAGTCACCCTCACTGGGCATGACAAACAGGCACTTACCGCCACTGCGCGACTCCCAGACCGCCCCGATGACTCGTTTCTCCTCCGCATCTATGGCTGTATACAGAAACCGACCTTTATATTCCACAGCTAAAACGCGGCCATCAGCCAATAAACAAATAAAGTCGGGATAAAACCAGTCCGTGGAGGTTTGCAGCCGGAAGGAGGTGGGCTTACGCGGGAGATTTCTGACCCAATACTTTACCTCCGGCAGAGACTCTAAAAACACCGCGCACTGGAACTCCTCGGTTAGATTGCCAGTGGAAGTCAGCTCGCGCAATTCCCCCGGCTTAGGCCCGAAATAGTGTTTCTTAAACTGGAAGCTGCCCTCGTAATCCCAACTCGGTTCGTACAGCATTGATTTGAAGTTAATGGCGTGTTCGGGATCTACAGTCAGGGCCGAATCAGGGAGGAGGAAACTCTGGAACATGGCTTTGCGTTCCGACTGCCTGTAGTGGTCAATCCGCTGGTCAATGGCATCACGTAATCTATACCGATCCAGCGCTAAGGTGCTTACATCCTCAATGCCGTAATTGGTCATCACGCCCCGGACGGCTTTACGCAAAAAACTCGCTGACTCAGCTAAGGGAATGTCCGTGTGGTCAATGTGTCGGTCCAGCCAGGCGACCAGCCCTTCGATGGTCCATCCACCAGTATCGCCTAAATCCAGCACTTGCTGATGCAGGGTGGCTACAAAATCGCTATCCGTTGCTGCTGGCGTCATCGAGGTTTCTACACGCCCAGAGGCAGCCACATCCAAACTCCCGGCTTGGCCTGCCGGCCGGTGCAGCGGGTTATACCCCGCATCCAGAGTGGCATCTTTGGCACTGAGTTTCCACATATGATCTAGCAGATAGGTGCTCTCAAACTCGAACAGATCGCTGTTCTCGCGGACACTCAACACGGGGACGGAGAAATCCAGGCCCCGCTCGTAGGGTGAAGGCTGTTTATGCTGTCCACCACTACCATAGGCTTGCTCGGCTTCACGCAAGACATGCACAGCGGCACTAATTTTGGCCTTGGCATCGAGGCTATACACACAGCCGGCTAAGGCCTCGGTTTCGTCGTCATCGAGAGGAACCAAGACGGTAATTTCACCTCGGCCTGCATCAATATGTACTTTGCCGCCCAAGGCATCCTCTTGGGCTTTAGCCGCCGCGGGGTCAATACCCACCTCTGGCTCGACAGTTATCGTTTGCCGCTGCGTTCCCAACGGGAGTGCCCCTTGGCTGACCGGAATGACGATGCGCTCAGCCTCCGCTGTGGTGAAGCCGTTACTTTCCAAGGCCTGGCGAAGCTCTACCAGCACCTCCATGATTGAGTCCGAGACGGAGAAGGCGTAAGAACGGTTCAGGTCCGGATGAGACTTAGCGCGAGCCTGGGGCAGACGTAATATCCGGCCCACGATCTGCTCAATGGCCGTGGCCGAATGGGTGTTCTTCAAGCTACACAAGACGTAGGCAAACGGACAGTCCCAACCCTCACGCAGTTTTTCCACAGTAATAATGAAGCAGACCGGGCAAGTCTGGGAGGTTATATCTTTAATATCCTTCAGCTCGTCCAGCCGGCCGACTGAGATTTTAATTTGCTCCTTAACTAAGCCGAAATCCTTTACCAGTCGTTCGCGCAAGGGTTCACAATCATCAACCCGCTCTGCCTGAATGAGCATGATCGGGCGCAGGTACTCGCCGGTGGTCTGAGCCTCCTTGAGAGCCAGGTTCTCCAAATCACCCCGCAGGGTGATCGCGTCGGTCAGCAACTGGTCACGTTGACTGGGATGACGGGTCATCACCTGCAAGGGGAGCTTGACCATATCAGCCGCCTTCAGTTCAGCGGCCGAGACACGGTGCAGGACGTTAGAGGGGTTCTTGGTCCGGGCGGGGGTCGCAGTAAACTCGATGATGCAAGAGGGGAGGACATTACCCAAGGTGGTAAAAGACAAGTCGGTGCGGGCGTTGTGGGCCTCATCGACGATTACCACCGGCCGGCGCAGCCGCAGCATGTTGACCAGCGAGGGGATGGGCTTGCCGTCGGCGCCAGGGAGTAAGTCTTTTTGCCGGTCTGCGGGGATGTTGAGCAAGTGTTCGGCAAATGCACCGTTTTGGGCGTAGACCTTGCGCCCGGTGGTATCCTCCACCCGGAAAGACTGAATGGTGGCAACAATGATTACGGTTTGGCCATCCACGGTGGCTCGAGACAGACGCAGGGCTTCCTCAATGGTGACGACCTCAACTGAGCGGCAAGCTAAGTCCAAGGCTCTTCGGTAGGGGTGGCGGGGATCGCGCAGAGCATTGGCAGTTTGATTCAGAATGGTGTTACTGGGCACCAACCACAGTATTACCGAACGTTCGGCATGCAGGAGATAGTCAAAGGCAAGTCCCGTAGTATGACAAGCTAATAATGTCTTGCCTCCACCCGTGGGGACACGTAAACAGACGTACGGCATGGCGGCGGTGAGTCCGGCTGCCGCCACGGGAATGTACGGGGTGGGTATGGTGGCCCCGTTTGTGATCTGAACGGCTTGGAAAGCGGCTTCCGGGTGACCGTCTCGCGAGCACTGGCGGAAAAAATCCCGTAGTGAATCCAGAACCCGGATTTGGTAATCTTTGAGTGCAATCATGATACCTTGATCTCGTAAGGGATTTGGCGCACGATGATTTGCTCAGCCTGGAGTTTACCTTTGCCCAACAAATGGCCTGCGCAGTAGATCACTTTCTGTCCTGTAAACGGTGGTAGTAGGGCCAGAACAGACCGGGTTAGGATGTTGCCGCTATCTGGTCTGGTATCGCCTAAAACCCCGTTGTACAGTAGGTAAACACCCACTCCACGACATGTTCCTATGAGAGGAGACTCGGTAATACTTTCGCCGGGTAGGGGTTCGCCGGTCTCGGTAAAGAAGACATGTCGGGCTAACTCAGGGAAAGACACGGTGTCCCGAATCTTGCCATTCTCATCAAAGAGTGGTTCGCCTAACTGGCAGTATCGAAAGCCCCCGCCTATACCGGCAACCTGTTCGCCTTTAGTGCTGATATACCCATGTGCGACGCGGCAAATCCGCTCGGCAGTGACACTCCGAGCAATCTCCGGCTCCATTTCGATCAAGATAAAACGCCGCGGCGCTACCTCGGGGTTGCTCGCATTCATGTGTAGAACGGCGTGGCCGGTCGTGCCCGATCCAGCAAACGAATCGAGGACCAGGTCGCCGGGGTTTGAGGCAATTTGTAGAATGCGCTCTATTAAACGAGTGGGTTTAGGAGTGATAAAGACCTCCCCGGAGGACTTAAAGGTCAAGATGGAGAGAAGCTCCTTTTTGGCCTCCTGCGTATGCCCCACTTGTGCATGCGGCCACAGAGTTTGCGGGATCACGCCAGCCTTGACATCCAAAAGGAAGCGTTTCAGGCGGGGCATGTTGTTGCCTTTAGGACCCCAGTAAATGCGCCCCTCCCTGTCCAGTTCTAAAAACTTCTCCTTGGACACACGCCAGTACATCCCGGCTCCGGGTCCAGGAATGACACGCCCCGAAGGGCAGGTGATGGGATAAGTGCCTTCCGAATAGAAGTTTCGAGCCTGAAGGTCGCCTGAAGTCCAAGGACCACGTGGGTCATTGCCTGGGTTCTTGTATCTCCCCTTGGCTTCTTCACTACGAGGCACGAGGTTGGGCCGCCATACGTCTGCTCGTTTGGCGTAGATGACGATGTAATCGTGATCTTCTGACAGATGTTGAGCTGTGTTTTTGGGGGCAAAGACCTTCTGCCAGATGACCGTGGCAATGAAGTTCTGCTCACCAAAAATCTCGTCCATGACGTAACGCAGGGCTTGAACTTCATTGTCGTCGATGCTGATGAATATTGCCCCATCCTCACGCAGGAACTGCCGCAGCAGTGCCAACCGCGGGTACATCATGCACAGCCAGCGGTCATGACGGTCGAGGGTTTCTCCCTCTTTGCCTACCACCTTCTCCAACCACTCACGGATAACCGGACTGTTGACGTTGTCGTTATAAGCCCATGCTTCATTGCCAGTGTTGTATGGCGGATCGATGTAAATACATTTAACCTGACCAGCGTAGTAGGGGAGAAGGGCCTTCAGGCTAACCAAGTTATCGCCTTCAACGATCAGATTGCCACTGCCAGGCTCGCCACACGCCAAGTTGGGCACATCCTGCAGCAACTGAAAAGGGATGTTCTGATGATGATTAACTACGGCTTCTTTGCCTATCCATCGGAGAGTTGGCATAATGATCTGCTGCTTGTGTAAGCGAATGAGTAAGGTGCGTGTTTTAGTTAACCAACCAGACGATTCTAAGCTTAATATTGCCTAGACACAACAAGCTAAGCACACCCTAAACATATGATATTGCGGTCAGATAACGTTACTATTCCCGATTCTCTCACATATACTGTAGGATTCTACGGTATCAAACAGCCCGCAGTGAAGAGCTGCATAACATAACTCTTGGGTGGCGATTTTATTGATGTTGGTTATAACAACTTTATGTGGGTGATAACTTCATAATGTATATGAGCAGTGGAACACTAATTAGATAACGAATACGTTGATGCTGAGGTTATCTACACTTCAAAGTGAGGCTACCAATGAAAGCCAGAATACACAGTGAGATGCCCGATGACACAACAGAAAGAGAAGTCATAACAATCCTTGGACACATCGATTTTAGTGAACTAGTGGATGTCTGGACAGCCCGACTCACTGGCACAAAAGATGTAGACATAATAGTAGTTACACGCATTCATGGCTTGTTTGTACTGGAGGTTAAGGGGTGGCAACTAGACGACATTGTCAAAATAAAGGAAGATACGTCCGTTGGACTTCAGCCTTGGGTGAAAAGCTCTGGAACAGCTTGGAAGCAGGTGGTGTCAGCTTGCGACCAGTTCAAAGGCCGAATTAACCACTGCGCCCTGCATGAATATTGGTGGTCGCCGGGCGTAGTTCTACTTCATATATCGAAAAACGATTTTGATGATCGCATGGAAGTCCACGGCCCCGACGTGAAGACCAAACGTGACTTGATGGCTGCAACAATCTGGCAAAACGATTTCGCAGATGGTGCAACGCTATTGAGCGCGCTTGACCGGGTATATAGACACCCGGCTCTCAATGAATCCCCGAAGCGGAAACCACCTGAACCAACCGTTGCCGAGATCAATGAATTGGCCAATCTTTATAACACTTACCTGAGCCTAAAACCTCCATCGTTCACTGCCTACGATCACCAAAGGCTGATGACGTTAGTCGGCGGGAGTGCGAAAGATGCCAATAAGTTGGCATGCAACATAAACGTACATTGCTCAGGTTATACTGGCACAGGGAAGACCATCTTTGCACTACAGTACGCCATACAAAAAGGTGTCAGGACACTCTTTCTTTGTTATAACAAGGTACTCGCGACAGACATTGCACGCTTGATCGACCTCTCGGCATTGGCCTTAAGTGACCTCGGCCTTTCCAGCGCACTAAGTAAACTCGAGGCTTACGATGTGTATGCATGGCTCAAAGGTTTACAGTCTCGGACTGGTCTATATCTTCACGATGACGATACTTTACGGAAAAGTGACCCCGATCGATGGGCAAGCCTAGTGGTAGAGCTCTTCCGTTCAAAATACAAGGGCAAGGATTTATCTGAGTTGGTTGGTGAGTACCAATTGATAGCCGTAGATGAGGCTCAGGACCTACAGGACTGGGTGTGGATATTACTCGAATTCGTGATAGAAAACATAGCGACGCATCCGCCCTTGTTTATTATAGAAAGCAAAGAGCAAATGCTATATCTTGAGAAGCCTTCACAGGAGCTTCATGAGCTATTGCAGTTGCTAGAGATTCAGAAGGTCCGCCGTAATCGTGTGTTTCGCACAAGTAACGAGACATTTATAATCAGTCAGCTTTTCGTAGAGTCCCAACTTGATTGGAACACCGCGTGCGTGACATGGCTGATAAAGCTCAGTCCCCACTACAACCGGATAAAGGAAAAGCCTGGTCAGGCTGCTGAAATGGAACTGCCAGATTTACCTAGACAAGGCCGTGCGCCTAAACTGTGGTGCGTCAATGCAATGTCTTGGTTTAAAGACTCACCAAGCATGCGGGAGATGGGTCTTGTCAATTGGCTTACGAACTTAATCGTGTCCAGGTTAAAACAGCTACGCGTACTCAGCGGACAGCCAAGCGATTTGCTCATTCTCATTCCCTTTGAGGATGAGACCAAGTATGGCACTCAGTTCAATTGGCTAAAGATTGCTCGGAAAGCATGTGAACAGGCTGAGGCGCAGTACATTGACTACACAATCGACGAGGTGCGTCGTGTACAGTACTATCCCTCTGAAGTGAGGATATCCACCTTTCATAGTGCCCGCGGTGTGGAAGGGCTTCACGTAATCGTACTCGGCTTCGAATTACTAGCACGGGCTGCTCTACATCACTCGTGGCGAATACCTCATCTGGGTTATATTGTGTTAAGTCGGTCTGTGTATGACACAGACATCGTATACTTTCGTCCCGTAGGCAACCAGGAAGTTTGGCTACTTGAAGAAATAATAAGGATGACCGGCTTCCCCACGAATACGCCCACCTTTACTTGGAATAAGTCAACCTAAATATGCCTAAGTAGGTCCAATATACCCATAACGCCCTCTTATGTTAGCGATGGAACGCAACGGGGGAGATCAAGGGTAGGCGTTTATTAAACATCACCCGAAGTGGAGTAATAGTCGGCGTTTGCTGTCACAGCTAGATCGTGCAACCTACCACCAACAAGCTGGGTACCGGTTCGGTAGAAGTCATGCTGGACGCCAGCCACTATTTCAATTGGACGTCTTGCGATTGCGCAGTGTGATCTATACCCGCTGAGATCCGCCAAAATTCCACGGTGTGCAGCAGCGCTAATCATACCAAATATGGAGTTGGCCACGGTATTATACATTACTGGATCACCATTGTTATACATGAGCATTCCGCCAGACATGAGATGCTCATGCACACGCAAACGATAGGCACCATCTCTGTGCTCGGGTATCGGGTCTTCATGGCCAACCCAGTGATATGTCTCTCTGGAGACGTGTATTGTATTATGCACAGCAGTGTATAGAGTATCAGTCCAGGTAGATATTAAAAAGAGTTCTGGAATCCAATAACCGTCGAAACGCTCATACGCAGCTAGATGGATCCCAATACCGAAGAATTTACCTTGTGGAGTTCGCATTCCGCTTATTATGCGGTCCAGATCGTTGGCAAGAGAATATACGAATTGCTCCACAGACTGATAGTCTCTGGCGCGGCCAGCCCGCGCCCGGAGCCAGGAATAAGTCTGAAAGCTCCCTTGTCCCGCTAAACCCCAATACGCCATTGCCCCCCGAAAATGAATCAAAGGGATGATTTTAGTTTGTTGATTTTTAATTACCCTGAGACGCCCATCGGACTGCATTTGAGTAATAAAGGAATCGGAAGCAAATACTATGTAGTATCTAGTGATCAGCGTGGATATTACTGTAATGGAATGTGTCCGTCTAGATATGATTTGGTTGATGTTATCACAACAAAATGCTGAATAAGCACACTGGAAGGGAGCAATCGATAATGACGTATCCTATAGTTTGAGTTAAGAGTAGTATGGTACCTAAGTCAAATTACCCTTACTCTCAGTAGTCTGAGGCTGGCTCACCATTTTTCACAGAACTCCGACCTAAACGAAGCAAGCTCGATTGTTATAGGTTGTGCATTTGGAGAATTGGCAGTTGCTCCAGAATAACGTGCAAGACGCTATCTAGACCTGTTGTCTCGGATACAGTTTTACTCCTGCTGTTGAGCAGGAGGTGCAATGGCTGTCCGCTCTTTGTGATATTTCCAGGTCTGGACTAGAAAGACAGCCATAGCCCCAGCCAAGTTGACTGCCAGTTGTGCGTGTCGAGGTGCCGGTTTCACCGGGCGTTTACCTTGTCCATGAGCATCACCCAGTTTGTTGCGTAAACCACCCAGACCTTCCACTACCTGTTGGCAACTCCCCAGGATTTGTCGAAACGCTTGCTCGGTATGCTGGGTGGGGGCAAGATTTAGCTTCTCGGCGGTGGCCCGGTACAACCGGGGCAGGTCCCAGTCATCGGCCGGAGATACCTGTAGGTCTTCCAAGATGATCCGGCACACGCTTTCCAGCAGGGTGCGGGCGGCAGTGATGGCGTCCTCGGGCTGAGCCTGGATATTTTCCAGTGCGTGTTCCCATACTGCCTGGACGTGTTCAGCGTCCAGCTCACCTAGGTGGTCGCGGATCAAACGTGCTACTAGGCCTGACTCTAGTTGCTCCAGTTCCGCTAGCAAGGGCCGAAACTCATCCCAGATGTATTGCCTGCGTTCTTGATAAGTGGAGAACTCGCCCTTAATAAACTGCCTGAACTCGATGGGACTGCGGTTGTTGACCACCACCGTCGGTAACCGCCGTTTCAACCGAGGTGTGGCCAACAACTGGGCACGCTGTGAAACATAAGCAGTAGGATCAACACTGACGCCGGTGGCTATTGCCAGCAATAAGTCTTGAAAGCTTAAAACTTGCTCTCGGATCAGGTTAGCAGGATTCATTTTCCACCGGCTGGTACTCCTGGGTTTCACAACCCCAGAGTGAATCTCTAGTCGTAGTGTAGTCTAGATGCGAAACTTCTTTCTGCCGGTTGAGGACACAAATGCCATGCCTTCCGTATAATGCTGGTTACGGGTGTTTTTCGTGGGCACTATGGTGCCGTTATGCAACGAACCTGATGGCACACTCAACACATAAAAAAGTCACACGGTCAGACTTGGTTGGGGAGAAAGGTGTTAATCTTATTAACAAGATCGTCCTTGATATGGGCTTTCTCTTCTTTCCCCGCTTGGGCCTAGACAAAGGCATCGACGGTTATATTGAGATTGCCGACCCGACTACTGGCGAGGCTAAAAACTGCCTCATTTATGTGCAGAGTAAAGCGAGGACGGATTTCCCCAACGAAAACAACCTCGGTTTTGATTTCTACTGTGATGATAGTGATATAGATTACTGGATGGGCGGAAACGCGCCAGTAATTCTGGTGTGTTCCCACCCCGCAGCCGACGAAGCTTACTGGGTCTCCATCAAGGACTACTTTCAGGACCCGGTGACTCGCAAGGGTCACAAAGTCCACTTCGACAAACAGAAGCACCGGTTTGATATCCATAGTCGCGATGACCTGGTGACACTGGGGATACCTCGCGATTCAGGCATCTACTTTACCTCACCCAAGCACGAACGCCTCTACTCCAACCTGCTTCGGGTGACAGATTTCGCCAAGACTGTCTACGTCGCCCCGACCGACTCCACTGCGCGCGGTGAGATGTGGGCTAAGTTCCACCGAATGGGTATCGATCCAGGTGGTGAGTTCATCCTCAGGTCCAAGACCATCATCAGCTTCCACGACTTGGGCGAATCTCCATGGAATGTGGTGTGCGATCCGGGGAACGTGGAGGACTTCGACACTGAGGAGTGGGCCTATTCGCGTGACCCGGTGCGACAGAGGGAATTCGTAGAACTGCTAAACCGGTGTCTGGTGGAGAAGCTGAAGCCGGATGTTGTATTTAACCGGAAGGACCGCTACTACTATTTCGCCGCAACCAAGTCGGGTGCCAATAAAGGCCTTCCCTACAAAAGCCTTCGCAAGAGCACGAGTCGCTGGGTCTTCCGGGCCTACCTTCGGCAAGACGATTCAAACAAAATCGCCTACTATAGGCATTCCGCGTTTTACGGCCAGTTCCTGCGATTTGGTGATGACTGGTACCTGGAGATCACACCACACTATCGGTTTACCATCGACGGTATACATACTTCCTACTACAACGAAGACAATATAAAGGGTATAAAACGCTTGGAGCGCAATCCAGCCGTGCTGGGGCAGGTCATCACCTGGGCTGAGTACCTGAAAGAGAAACCCGCCCCGATGTTTAGAGGCTATCCATACCTGGCGTTTGGGACGCTCATGACCATTGATCTGGACGCGGGTATTGACGACGGGTCGTGGCTGAAAGGCGAGGACGAGATGATCACCAAGAAAGCCCAGTTGCAAATGAATATGCTGCCTTTTTGAGCCTGTAAAGGGGTGGAGCCGTGAACATTGAATTCTTTAGCGAGCCGGAACTGGAATTTGGTTCTGGACGCCACATCGATATACGCTTCGGCATCATGAACCTAGGCCCGGTTGACGTAGCCAACATCCTGGCACCCAAGGAGATCAAGATTGGAGTGGTCGGCACCACCGAGAGCATTAGCAGCGTTGTCCAGTGGCTTGAGCGCTGCCGAAGGGAAATTCCCGCCAAGAAGAGCAAACAGCCGAACTTATTCCCCAAGTTCCCAGGGTTTAGTGAAGGTGTGGGTTTCTACGCCAAGCTGATCTTGGATCCCCAGATGCAAAGGTCAATCCCGCATGCTAATTTCGATAGGCTCAAGGAGCTGAACAATCCTGATCAAGCTGTGGAGGTGGCAGTTAACCTATTCTTAGATGAACTTACGTACCTGCAAGAGAAGTACCACCCTCAGGTCTACGTGTGCGCCGTTCCGCAAGTCTTATTGGAAATCTCTCGACCCCAAGTTCCAGACAGCGACGAAGAAGGCAGGGAGGAGGATCAAGGGGTTATCGAAATCCCAGCCACCAAGATAGACTTCCACGACTTGCTTAAAGCCCGGGCCATGCGCATCGACGTTCCCCTTCAGATCATCTTACCCTCGACGTATGGCAAGGCGGCCACGTCGGACACGACAGTAAAGAAGAAGAGGAAGAAGAGACAGAACCGGCTGCAAGATGAAGCAACTCGGGCTTGGAACATTCATACCGCTCTCTACTACAAAGCCAGTGGCGTGCCGTGGCGCTTACCGCGCCAAAGTACGGACCTAGCCACCTGCTATATCGGCATCAGCTTTTACAAGACCTTGGACAACTCAACCCTGTTAACCAGTGTTGCCCAAGTTTTCAACGAGCGAGGTGAAGGGGTCATCGTGAGGGGCGGTACAGCCAGTTACTCAAAAGATGATCGGCAGGTACATCTGGCTGGTTCAGACGCAGAAGCGCTACTGGAAAACTCCATCCTCCAATACAAGCGGGAACACTTTAACTTCCCGGCCCGCTTAGTGGTGCATAAAAGTTCATCATATACCCAAGAGGAGCGGGACGGATTCTTGGCCGCAGCCAGGAAGAACGGTGTCGAGCTCCTCGACTTGCTGGCCGTGAGGAAGACTTTCACCCGGTTGTTCAGGGCGGGCCAGTATCCCCCACTCCGGGGAACTTTCCTGAGCCTTGATGACAGGAACCATATCTTGTACACCCGAGGCAGTGTGGATTTCTTCAGCACTTACCCTGGGCTATATGTCCCCAGACCATTGTTGATCCAATGTGAGCTTATCGAACAAACACCGCACGACCTGGCTCACGAGATTCTGGCCCTATCAAAGATGAACTGGAATAATACTCAATTCGACGGGAGTAGGCCGATAACGCTGCGGGCAGCGGAGGAGGTTAGCCGAATACTCAGATATATCCAACCCGGTGACCCGATGGCTTCGTCGTATAGGTTTTACATGTAACCTCTTAATATAAATGAGAACAATCTATCATCATCTGATTGAGACAGTAAAGCCAATAGGTTAAATGGTAGGCAACTGTGGAAACCCAAAGTAGATCGTGGTGGGTTGGGAGTCCATCGGCCTGCACGACCGGCGCCCCTGCACAGTGCGCGACCTGTGGGCGCACGAGGACCTGGGCACCTTCACCAGCAACTTCACGGCGCGCGTCGGCCGGCACGATGTAGCCCTGCTGCGGATCACGCCGCTGCGGTAACGATCCATCTAGAATGGAGAGATGACTACACACACCCCACCATCTGGCGAGGCCATGCCGCGCATCCAGCTCAGCGCACAAACGCTCTACCGCATGCTGGCGCTGGACCCCAAAGCGGAGGAGGCACTGCACGCCATCTACGCCTCCAAGAACCCCGACGAGACGACGCCTGCGGAACTGCAAGCGCTGGTGAACATCGGCCGGGCGCAGACCCCCGTGCAGCTTACCGCGCTGGCGGTGCAGTCATTCGGCGTGGCCCAGCAGGCCTGGTATAAGCGCATGGCTGCCTTCGGCGCGCAGGCGCTGCCCGCCATGGTACGCCGCTTGAAAAGCTCGCAGTCCATCACCCATGTTCAGGAGCGGCACCTCATCGTCGAACGTATCCTGGTGGCCCTGTTCAAAATGGGCCAGCCGGGTGCGCAGGCCATACTGGAGTGCTTTACTAATCTGGACACCTATTGCCAGAGCCTGGCCTGTGTAACACTGGGCAGACTGAACTACGAGCCCGCATCCGATGCGGTGTGGCGGTTTTTCCAGAGTGTGAAAGGAGAGGCCGATATGGGCGCGCTCACCGGTGCGCTTTGGGGCCTGGCCGATTTGCACCACACGCGTGCCGACGAGGCGGTGGCCGAAGTGATCAGCACGGGTGTGCAGTTCAACGAACAGTACAACCTGGCTGCGCGCGCCGGCGGTCCGGCTTGCGTCCAGGCGCTGGCACACCGCCTATACCTGACTCTGCAGGATGGGGTCGACGAGCGCGAGCGTTCTGAGGTTCTGTTCGCGCTGACGGCAGTCGGTCACCGCCTGGGAGAGGGACCGTACCGGGCACTCCTGAACGGTATTATTGAGCCGCAGGAGTCGGTGGATGCCATTATTGATTTGCTTCACAAGCACTCGCAGCAGGAAGTGGCGGAGCACTTCGACCTCTGAGTGAACTATAACGGAAAATATTAGACTATAAACCTCGACAGCCTAAGCTTCAGCCGGTGACATCTGAATGCATGATCAGTGATATGATGGTTTAATCTTTCGATATAATATCGCAACCCATGCGGTATTTTAGATACTCAGTATGATATGAAACCCTGACACCTCACTCATATCAGCTAGTTGATGGGTTCGCACAAGAAAACTCGTAAGGTATACTGATACGCAAACAACGCGGTGCCTGAATCATATACACATTTCAGGTGTGGCTGCGTTACGAGTGGATGCCATGTCAACAGCGTCTGATGGAACGAAGCCGGGCATCCGCCAGAATGTCGTCACCAAGATGTCTGCTTTGGTTCAGGCATAGGCCAGCCAGGTGTGGTAAAAAACAGGAGCCATGCCGTTGCGGCTTAGTTGATGTAGTCAGCTCGTTTCCAGGAATGGTATGCGTATGAACACTGGACCCGCTCGATCCAGCGATACAGGAGGTGCATAACAAGTATCTGTATAACGGTCAACTATCACTGCTAATTCATTATCACTTGTGCGAGCGCGAAATAGTCCTATCTGTCTACATTCTTCATCAGGAGGATACACGTGGCACAACAACCAACCATGGCGAACCCGGACCGTTACAGTAAAGCTGGCTATCACCGCAAAGGTGTGTGGAGGTCGGCCATCATTGCCGTTGTGGCGCTGATCGTCTTTGTGGCCATCGTCGTCGCCATCGACGTTGCACTCAAACCGCAACTCGGCGGTCTGGGGCTGCTCGTAGTCGGCATCATTCTGGCCCTTGTGCCAGCTTTTCTGTGGATGGCCCTCTTCTACGTTCAGGACCGGGTCGAGGCTGAACCAGTCGGCCAGGTCTCGCGCATCTTCGTAATCGGTCTGGCGCTGGCAGGTGCGATCGGCATACCGCTCACCAATAGCGTCTTCCGTGTGCAGGACTGGCTCTACCGCGATACAGCCTCGACACTTGTTGGCTCATTGCTCATCGGCGCGATTGAGACCTTCATCATCTACGCCACGGTGCGCTATTTCATCTTTGACGATGCGGAGTTCGATGAGCGTACCGATGGTGTGGTATACGGCACAGCCGCAGCGCTGGGTTATGCGACGGCACTCAACCTGACGTTCTTCCTCAACAGCGGCGGCAGTGGCATCGGTTCCGCGGAAATCTATATGGCCGAACTCGCCCTGGCCTACGCCGCCTTTGGGGGCGTCATCGGCTACTTCCTGGGCCATGCCAAGATGGAACGCGATCCCATCTGGTGGCTGCCTCTGGGGTTCGTCATCACCGTGCTGCTGGCCGGGCTGTTCTTCATTTTGCGTGGCAACCTCGAGACCGGCAGCATCACGGCCGCCTCTCAGACGGCTTTGCCTTCCGTTTCCGGCTTCGTCCTGGCAGGCGTGATGGCCATCATCGTAACCGTCATCGTGGCCTTCCTGGTAAACCGCGATGTGGCGCGCAGCCTGGCCGGCACGCTACCGGTTGTGGAAGACCCGACCGTGGGCGACAAACAGGCGAACTGGGCGACAGTGGCGGTGTTTGCCGTGCTGCTGATCCTCGGCATCATCGGTTGGAGTGCCATCGTCCATGCCACCCAATCGTTCAGTAATGGCGGTATAAGCGGCTCGTATCCCGCCAACTACGGCATCGTGAAGAGCAATGATGTGTTTCACGTGGCCGACAAACTGGGCACGGGCGCTGAGTTTGTCATCACCACGCAAAACCTGCCAGCCGGTGGGAACGCTCAGTCGGTCAGCTCGCTACTGGCTGCGATCCGCGGCGGCAATAACCTGATTTACAAGACGCTGGGTACCCATCAGGCAACGGTGAATGGCAAGAGCGCCACAGTGCAGGACTTCGCTTACGTGGACTCGAGCGGCCTCACGGGCGCATTGCCGCGCGTGACGGAAGGCACCGACTACATCTTCATCACGGGCAACAAAGCCATCATCGTTACCTTGCTGGCGTCGCCCAATACAATGGGTGAAGTGCAGCCCACCTTCAACAGTTTCGTCCAAAGCCTGTCGTTCTAACACAGGCGTCCGTCGTAAGCCTTGCCTGTATGAGGTTCTCTGAGGAGCTAAAGATGAACAAGCAACTGAAATCTTTCATCACGACAATGGGCACGCTGGTTTCGCTCATGGCGATCACCGTCACGGCTGCCGCAGCCACTCCCAAAATTAATCCGGACAGCCTGGCGGGCCGCGCCCCGTCCCAGCCGCTCGTCTATGCCCCCCCTGCTGCCGTCTGCACCAAGCTTAAGGCAGGTCCGGTCTACTGGATGAATATGGACGAAAATGGCGACATCACCGGTACCGTGGACTTTTATCCCTCCGGGACGCCGACCATCACGGCCGCGTTCGACTACAACTGCATCCCTAACCGGACCAAGCTGGGTGTGGTGTGGTCTGTCGATGGCGAACAGGTTTTCACCAGTAATGAGACCCCCAAGTACAACCCGAAGCCCGATACCTACACTTACATGCTCTTTAAGAAGGATGCCTCAGCCCTGGACGATGGCGACTATGAAGCCGACTTTTACCTCGGCGAGTCCCTGCTCACCACAGGCACGGTAACGATCGGCAATGTGGTGACAAATTCCACAAGCCTGACCCAGACCAACAATGAAACGGAGACCCTCACCGATGTGGCCGTGCAAGGCACGGTGGTGGACTCGCGGAGTAAGAAGCCGATCGATGGCGCACTGGTCGTGGTCTTGAATGAGGGTGTGGATGCCAAGCAGTGGCTGAACAACGGTAGCGATTCGGATGTGCTGGCCTATGCCAAGACCGATAGTACCGGCTCGTTTGAGCTGAACGAACGCATCCCGGTTGACACGGCACTGCCATGGCTCATCGGCGCCAAAGGTTACCAGACCATTTTCGACCAGTCATTTAAAATCGACTCGGCGAGTGCCACAGACCCGTACCCCATGACGATCAAGCTTGTGCGCTCGAAGTAACGCCGGTGCGGCGTTGAGCATGGTTGTGTAATGGATGTTGAGGTCATGTCGGGCGAGGGCGCAGTGACGCACCGGTTCCTGCGCCTTCGCGCGTTTCCGCAAGGTAGGGCACATGGCTAACCAGCCTGCACCCGGTGCCGCACCGTTGTCCCCGGCGCCGCAATCCGCAACGCTGCCGCCCAAAGCAGCCTATCATCGCAAGGGCGTCGTGCGTTCCGACCTGGTCGCATTCGCTATTCTGTTCGTGTTTGTCGCGGCGGTCGTGGCCGTGGATCAGCTGCTCAAGCCAGCGCTGCAAGGGCCGGAGCTGATGTTGGCCGGCATCGTGCTGGCGCTCGCACCGGCCGGCCTGTGGTTGTTCATGTTCTATCAGCTGGATTCAGTCGAGCCAGAGCCCGTGGGCGATGTAGCTAAGATTTTCATAGTCGGCCTGGCCCTGGCTGCGGCAGTAGGCATCCCGCTGACCAACGACTTCTTCCGCGTGCAGGACTGGCTCTATCGTGATATGCCGACTACCGTTTTGGGAGCCGTCTTCATTGTGGGGAGTGTGGAGACCTTCATTGTCTACGCGACGGTGCGCTACTTCATCTATGACGAGCCGGATTTCGATGAGCGCTCCGACGGTGTGATCTACGGCACGGCGGCTGGCATCGGTTACGCCACAGCGCTCAATCTGCAATTCATTCTGTCCAACGGTGGTGCGGCGCTCGGGTCTGGCGAGATCTACGTCGCTGAGATGGCACTGGCACATGCCGCGTTTGGCGGCTTGCTGGGCTACTTCCTGGGCAAGGAAAAGATGCAGCATGAGCCTCCCTGGTTTCTGGCGCTGGGCTTCGTGTTCGCCGCGTCTCTGAACGGCCTGTTCCTCCTGTTGCGTGGCCAATTGGAGACCGGTACGATCAGCATCACCCCAACCGGCGCCACCAGCGCACTGCCATCGATGGGCGGACTGCTGCTTTCCGGCGCGGTGGCGGTGTTGATGTCGGCGGCCGCCGCCTTCCTCATCGCACGCGACGTGCGGCTCACCCTGGCCGGGCGCATGCCTCCCCGCGCAGCCGATGCCAGCGCACACGACCGGCTGGCCAACCTGCTGGTGTTGGTTACCTTTGTTACCATGCTGCTGGTCGGCGCCGTCAGCTGGAACAGCGCCGTGAATGGCACGACTCCCTTCACCACCAGCCTCGTGCGCGGCGCCTATCCGTCGTATTTCAGCCAGGCCGGCCGGCCGGGTCAATTGTTTCACGTCGTCAACCAGCAGGGCAGTGGTGAGGAGTACCTCATCACCGCCTCGCCCGCTGCAGCAGGCCAGACACTCGAGCAGACCGCGACTCTTTTAACCGTGGACCGTGCCCGCCGGTATGCTGCCTACAAAGTGTTGGAAAGCTCACGTGCCAGCGTGGCTGGCAAGCAGGCCCTGATGCAACGATATGACTACGTTGATTCAGGAGGGTTTGGTCACACCCCGCTCCAGGTGCACGAAGGGATCGACTACATCGTCAATAGTAACGGGCAGAACATTGTCATCTCACTCCTGTCTACACCTGACACGCTGCGAGGCGCCACCCCGCAGTTTATGCGGTTCGTTCATAGCCTGTCTTTATAGGCTTTGTCCGTCAGGTTTGATCGGTTGTTTTTTGGATAAGGAGTGCGAGATGGAATTGCAACGGAAGTCTTTTTTCTCCATGACGCGAACCGTTATTCTTGTATTGGCCCTGGCATCGCCAGCTGCTGCATCCAGCCCTACAGGAGGTGCCCACAGGCAGCCAGTGAAGCACGCCGCCAGCCTGCCCGACTCCCCTCTGGCCGCTCTGTGCACCAAATTGACTATCACCAAAGACGTTTACTGGGTTACCCTCGACGACTCCGGCAATATCAGCGATACAGTGGCTTTATACCCGACGGGCACGACCACGATCACCGCCGCCTACAACTACACCTGCGTCCCGAACCGCACCAAAATGAGCGTGGTGTGGTCATACCTGGCACCTGATAGTAGTAGCTCAGACCAATGGACCTTCAACTTTACGCCCCAGGCAGATACCGGCAGCGGCAGCGATTGGGATTCGCTTTTTCACAGAGACGGCACAGCCCTGGACGACGGCCAATACACTGCCCAGTTCTACCTGGGCCAGAACATGGCCACTTCTGGCACCGTGACGCTGGGTAATGTTGGCCCCCTCAGCACCACCAGCAGCGTCAGCAGCACCTTTTCCCTTACCGCCACGACCATCCTCTCGGCAGGCCTGGCGCTGAAGGTGGAAGTGCAGGGCACGGTGGTGGATTCGAAGAGCATGAAACCGATCAACGGAGCGCAGATGATTGTGCTGAACAAAGGGGTGGATCCACAGAAATGGCTAAAGAACGGCAGTAAAGCAGACGTGTATGCCTCTGCCACGACTGACAGCCGTGGTGAGTTCGCATTGGATAAACTCTACCCCACCGATGTGCCGCTACCGTGTATCATCAGCGCGCAGGATTACCAACCGATTATCGACTACCACTACATGATTCCCTACGGCACCTATAACCCAGTCATTCTCACTATCAAGCTCGTGCCCGCGAATTAACCATCGTGCGCGGTGGTAATGACAGGACATGATGAATCGGCGAACATGGAAATAAGGAACATCCCTCCGGCTCTCATTCTCGTGGTGTTGTTGGCTCAGGCCTGCACGGTACATCTGCCGGCCAACTCCACACTGACGTCACCGGCATCCACGACCGCCACGGGGTCGGGCTCTACTGCCAT
>JAJYKL010000004.1 GCA_021788625.1 Chloroflexota bacterium | reverse complement strand
GGCGTCAACTGGATTTACGATTCTTATCAGCAACTCCTGGCTCTGGCTCCCACCAAACCTATAATGATAGGCGAGTTCGCTTCACTCGAAGCGGGTGATGGTGGTGCCGCCAAAGCCGCCTGGATTACGGACGCCTTATCCTCTCAAATACCTTCCCGCTTCCCAGCCATCAAGGCTGTTGTTTGGTTCGACTGGGATGCCGGTGATCCTGCCAACACCTTCCCTGTCGATAGTTCCAGTGCCTCTGCCAGCGCCTTTGCTTCTGCCATTAGCTCCCAGTACTACGATACAAACCGTTACGCCAACCTGAAAAACTCTCCCATTCCGCCAGCGAAGTAATAAGCGAATGTCACCACTATTTTGGCGCGCATCGTCCATAAAAAAATATAGTGGAGTCAGTTTCGTAATTTATAGCGACGGTTACATCAGAGTAGAAAATCTGTACACATTATGCAGATCCAATTGACTGTAGGTAAGCGTGAATAGAGCGCACAGTCGCCAAGGCTACGTTTTGATAGGCCTGCCGCTCTACCGAGTCAGCTCCTGCAAGATAGTAGATCGATACATAAACAGACAGTCCCGCAGCCGCCACCAGCGCGATCACTGGTAGCGATGAAGGCTGCACTATCTGCCGTAATGCAAACAGTATTATCACCGTCGGCAGCATGGGGATCAATACAGGACGCAGCACCTCTCTAACTACTGTGCCCAGATTAACGCCCAGGGTGCGCATGGCGTAGGGTGCGACGAAAACAAGATTGGCAATAGTGGTTGGAATTAACGTACCCAGTGCAACACCAGTAACACCGAGGTGTTGTACGAGCAGGATCGACAGACCGAGATTGATGATCCCCGAGCTAATGGCGATGACGGCCAGTGGCTGATGGCGAACCATACCCTGTAATAGCGCACCTGCCGGCCACTGACTAGTGTCAATTACCCCCGACACGGTAAGGATCAATATAAGGTAGGCGTACTTTCCATATTCCGCTCCAACCCACGCACTTAATATTTGCTGTCCTAAAATCACCACGATGCATCCCAAAGGCAAAAAAACGACAAGTGTCAGCCTTGTGCTGGCCAGATAGAGCTTACGTAGCCTCTCGTAATACTCCGTCGCATGAAGTTCCGATGCGAGTGGAAGGAGCACTTTCATAAACTGGTCAGTTAGCGTCTGTACGACTTCACTAAGTCTGCGGGCGAAGTAATAGGGAGTAACAGATGTGATGGGAAGCGAAGCTCCAATGACAATCTCATCTGTCTTGTTTTGGAGCCGGCCAGCGATATTTGTAACGAGTAGTGAGGCGCTAAATGAAGCAACTTGGCGGAGATGCTTGCGGCTACCAGAGTGCCATCCAACATGCAATCCAGGAGCGGTTCGGCGTATGAGCAATATCGCGGGAATCTGCATAGTTACATTTGTGAGCAGATTGACACAAATAACACCGAGAACTCCACCTCCAGCAAGAAGTATTGCTACAGTTGCTAATGCATTGATCAGTGTCCCAGTAACGGTCAATATGTTAGCCAGATCAAACCGTTGCAGGCCGTTCAGCACAGCCCATATTGTCACGCCTGGAATCGACAGCCCCAAATTCACACCGGCCAGTATCACGAGCCAGGTAATGGTAGAACGTTCAACTGGTGGCACACTGAATAATCTAGGGAACAAAAAGGCCATTGGTATACTCAGCATGATCGCAATCAGACCCACGACAGTGTAAATGGACAGCGCTGTCGCTATCATGCTTTCAGCTTGTTGCAAATCATGCTTGGCGTAATATTCCGAAACATATTTCACAACTGCGCTATATAAACCTAAATCCAGCAGTGAACCATATGCCATTACTGAATTTACGAGTACCCATAGGCCATATACGCTGGCGCCCAGCGTATGTAAAATGAAAGGGGCTATTACAAAACCAACGCCGAGAACGATAAACTGACCTATGTAATTGCTGGCCGTGTTTCGGAATATTCGCTGGCGAAGTTTCATGTCCTCCAGAGGTTGTGTCATCATATGGGCCAATTATGTTCTACTGATGGTAGTAATATCAAAACCGTAGCGACGTTATTTGCAGTTGTGTGGACCGATTGTCACCTGCTCACAAACCGCACTGCAACTCCTCCTCCCACAGATTTATGCAAAGACTTTGCCGTAGAACATGATCAGACGGTCTGTGCATCCTTCCGCTTGAGAAAGACCGATATTCTGACTGCGCGTGTATGAGCCATGTCAGCACACGAAGTGGCTTAATGGTGTCATGTGTGAGACCAGCATGCTCGATGTATTTTGTCATACATTCGCTCACAACTTGACCCGTGAAGGTGTTGGGATGCAGGATATCATGATATAACCGCCGAGCCTGCACCAGATCGATATCATCATGGACCGGAACACGTTCAACCATGAAGGCAAGATGTGTTAGGAAATAACACAAATCTAGTACTGGTAACCCTTTAATCTCAGCCGATTCCCAATCAAGAACCAACAATTGACCTGCTTCACCTACCAGGATATTCCAAGGCGACAGATCGCGTTGCTCGACTGTCAATGGCAAGTCCCCCAGTCTGGACAATATGGATCGTGTTTCCTGCAACATATTGGGCTTCAGTATTGAACCAAAGAAGCGTTCATGGTCAGCCAAGACTGGTTCAGCAATATATGCCCACCATTCGGTACGTTGCAGGTAGATGCTCGGGTGTACAAGTTCTAGCAACCAATCTGTCACCTGTAGTGCCAGGATCCGGTAGTTTTCGTGAGAGAGTACAGCCCACATCGGGGTGCCTGTCAAAGCGGTTTCTACCAATACAGGCAAGCCAGCATGCTCCTTAAAGGCAAGTATTCTGGGTACGCCCGGAATACCACCTGGTTTCAGCCTGCGGACAACACGCAGGGTCAACGCCTCTCGCTGCAGCGCCGGTGCGGATTCCGGCGCGCGAGGCAATTTAACGGCCATCCGTGGTAGCTCTTCATCATCGGCAAAAATAAGGCCCACAACTTTATTGATACTTCGGTATCCGCCTGTCAGAAGTAGCCACGACAACCGAGCAGGTGGATGCGTACTTTGACGGCGTCTCCACGCTAACCGGATATCTTCAATTAGGGTGTTCTGTATCTGCTCGGAGTCCAGCGGGTGAGGTTTTCGAGCAATAGTGGAGACTGGCAACAACAACCCTGTTCTACGCGCCGCATGCCACAATGTCCATAAACACTCGTGCTTGATACGCCGCCATATCGTCCTTTCCTGCTGATAGCGCACTCGAAAATAACGTAACACTGCCCATGCATCAATCGGTAACCAGAATGCGCTGGCATGATAGTCAGGCAACGGCCAGGCCCAGTAGCACTCAATGTCGATGAACTGTGCAGTCTGTAATCGCTTGCGGATGCCGGTCTCACCTCCCACCAGAGGCGAATGCCACTCACTATATAGAGAGCCACCAGGTTCCAACGCTGACCATGCTGCTCGTAACGTGGCAGCGTTTGGATTAACTGCTACCACTAGATCACAGTCAGCATCTGCAACAACGCTGCCGGAAGGATGAATTGCCTGTGATATTTCCGCCACGCATTGCCGCAGGAAACCGTTCGTAAAACACGCACTCTTTCGTGGATAGGGGTTGGATAGCAGGAATCGCCAATCAACACGCCTGAGTCGGCGATTACGCTCTTGTTCAATATTGGCAATAGTATTGCCCATGTCACTTACCGGAGCGCACAAGCAAACTCTCATAGAGTTGCGTTAGTTGTTGCATCATCGCCTGTACAGAGAACACGGACCTCACTCGATTCCTGCCTGCGTTGGCCAATTTTCGACAAAGTGCGTGATCAGCCAGAAGTCGGCGAATTGCACCTGCAAGAGCCTCGGAATCTGCGGGTGGAACAAGTAATCCAGTTTCGCCGTCTATGATCTCTTCGTCGACACCGCCGACAGTTGTTGCTATTACAGGCTTCGCGGCTTCCATTGCCTCCAATATCGATATCGGTAGTCCCTCATATAAAGATGGTAAAACAAAGACGTCACACTGTGCCAACAGACGGGGAACGTCATTTCGGAAACCTGTAAAAAAAACACGATCCAGTAAACCCAATGAAACAGCATAGGTCTCCAGATCAGCGCGTTCGTCTCCTTCTCCAACAAGTACGAACAGGGCTTCTGGGACCTGCTTGGCCGCTTCTAAAAGATATCGGTGACCCTTCTGTTTGTCCAACCGAGCCACTGAAAGAACAATAGGCATTTTGCTCGAACTCCAAGGAGCATCAGCCGGTATGGTTAAACTATCTGACGCGGATAAAGCCTGTGGTACAGCATTGTATATAACCTGAAGCTTATCGTGCGAGATGCCATAGGTCTGGTGTATCCGGTGAGATACTTCGTTTGAAACAGCAATGTACCGATCTACACCTTTCGCGATAAGCCTCTGTTGTAATATAGCAAACCTGTTATAAGGCACATCGACAAATAAGTGTTCTGTTGCTACGATAACTGGAACGCGGGTAAGTATTGCACCTATTAGTCCGTATTTGCAAGCTCTTGGCCAAGTCAGGTGCGCATGAAAAATCATTGGCTGCCAAACCGATAACTTTCTCATGAACGAAGGCAAACGTAGTAACCCGCCTATACCTTCAGGCATATGTGGTACAAGCCATAGAGGTAAATCAAGTTTGCGTACCTCGTCCATCATTGGAGTAATACCCGATGCTGGATGGCATATTACTGCAGGGCACCATCGATTGCGGTCAAGGCTTTTAAGTTGTGTCAATAGAACCTGTTCAGCGCCACCAAAGCCACTTGTATCCGTGTAGTAGATGATGTTTGTTGGCATGTTCGCGTCCACCTTGCTATAGCGTGCTATTATGCTTACCTTGATCAGATGTATCGAGTCCTATGTTCGCAAGTTGCGTAATGGACGATGGTTCAAGACCGTTGTGTTTGTTTTCATTTAACGCTGCTCGCACACCTAACCAATAGCAATAGTCCAGCGCAAGTGCATAATACAGAGCAAGGCTACGTGGTTTGTGATACTCTAGCTGGAGAACCAGGTTCACCAGCAGATTAGTTATTCTGGGCCATCGCTGGCCCAAGAGAAGCAACAACGCTCTTAACGGCCGCCACTTTCGCCATTCACTTTTATATGTCCCCAGTTTAAGGTCGCGAATCGCATCAGGATGCATTGATGCGAGGAGCACAGCTGTTTGACCTTCCGCTATGGTATCTCGTGCCAATTCGCTAAAATTCTTTGAATAGGACTGATATGCTATAGCCTCGGGATCATACATAAGTTTGACACCTGCCTGAACAAGTCGCAACGAGAGCTCCAAATCTTCGTTGCCATAGATACGGAATGCCTCATCGAATAATCCAACCGACTCTAGTACTTCACGGCGGATTGAGAAGTTACCACTATAGAAATCCCTAAGCTTCATTACGTGGTCTGGCATTGAAAGCGCCGCCAGGTGATTGTTGAATTTCGTCCCTATGTATACGACAAGTGGTGGTGACGACGGGTCGACCCGGATAGGTACTGCACCCATTACACCTAACCGTGTACCTGACGGATGTAAGCGTGTATGGGATGCTAGTAACTCCGGTGACGCCTCCATATCATCGTCAAGAAATACTGTCACTTCTGCTGAAGAAGCATGAATTCCTTCATTGAGAGCTGCTGCACGACCACGGTTCGGTTTGTAGATCCATCGAAGTGAGTAGGGAGCAGCGAATGCGGCAACCATTTCGCGAGTGCCATCGTCAGAACCATCGATCGAAACTATGACTTCGTAAGCTTCCGGTGCAATTGACTGCATCGTGAGCGATTGTAGTAAACGCTGTACCGATGCACGCCGCTTGTAGGTAGGTATGATGACACTGAGACTGCACACCATGGCCATTCCTTTATCGACGCCCACCTCGACGCATCATGCGTAGCAGCTCTCCTGCTAGAGCATGTGACGACTCAGAAAAGTTATGCGCGGTGTGCATACGACAAACGAGATCACTCAGTGACTCTTGACCATTTACAGGTACACGATGTAGCGCCATCTGATCATCATCTGGTTTGGAATGACCTATCCGTGTGGTGCAAGCTGTCTGGTAACCCACTACTATCGCCAAGGCTCGCACCCGCTCATCCCAGGAGCCATATGGATATGCCATATGATATACCGACTGATTTAATCTTTCTTCTAATTCCTGGCGCGGTTTGCTTAGTTCCACCTTACATGTTGGGGTGTCCAACTTCATGAGGAGGATATGATTAACCTATCTTGCTACCTATGACGCATGACTGCGACCCGCTACACTTTGGGTAACCAAGCTCAAAGGGTAACGGAGGCAGTCGTGCAAGATGAGATTTTCACGCTTTATGTGATCTGTGACGAATACTTGAAGGCGATCGGCTACCGCGCTGATGCCCAGGGCTCCGAATTACAACAGCCGAGGTGATGACTACGGCGTTGGTGGCGGCGCAGGACCACAAGAATTGCTTGGCGCAGGCGATAGCTGCTTGCAAGAAGAGGGCTACATGCCGCATATGCTGAAGGAAAGTCGGCTGAATCGGCCCTTGTATGCCATCCCGGAGGGGGTGGGTATGGCTGGGGCTGTTTGACGTGCTGGCCCAGATCCATAAGCAACTGAACCCGAGCCAGGAGTACAGCGTAGACAGTTCCCCTTGCCGGTGTGTGACAACTACCGCATTTGGCGCTGCCGGCTGTACCAGGGTGCCGCCTTCCGGGGCTATATAGCCAGCAAAAAGCGCCACTTCTACGGCTTGCGCGTGCATGTCATCGTGACGGCGGACGGCCAGCCTGTCGATGTGGTGATCGCGCCCGGTGCCGATGTAGACATCACGGTGCTCCGCCGCCTTAAACTCGACCTGCCGGAGGGAGCCACCCTGTACGGCGACAAGGCGTACACCTACTATGTCTGCGAGGATGTGCTGAACGAAGATACAATGTTCGCGTTGACCACCTTGCGCAAGCGCAACAGCCAACGGCCCTTGGACGAGTGCATTCGGTATATCTGTGCGCACGTGCGTCACTGCATGGAAACCTCGTTCAGCCAGATGGCCGATCACTTTGCCAAGCGCATCTATGCCATCATGGCGCGCGGCGTCGAACTCAAGGCTTTCCTCGCCGTGCTGGCGTTCTCGATATGTGGCTAGGCGGCTGGGTGGCAAGTCAGGTTATGATTATGTGAATGTACCCCGCATACGAACCCGATATCAGACAAGTGACGTAATTCAGTCCAATCCGCAAGGGGCCACTTAAGCATGCGCTCCGTTCCCAGTCAGTCACTCGGTTTGCCCACCCGACTCGTTACGATATAAATGATAGCCTTGAAGCCATGCTTACGTAATATTGGCACTGCATAGCGGACACAGTCACTGTAACCATCGTTGAAGGTGATCATAATGGGCCGCCTTGCTAAACCTCCTCGTTCACCTTGAAAATCAATCAGTTCATCTGGCGTGATCGCCGTGTAACTGTTATATGCCAGCCAGAGCATTTGCTCACCAAGTTGCTTCGGTGTTACAGCGTATTTTTGAAAATCCGGCGCTAGGTCCGGTGTCCCCTGCTGATACGTCAAGATCGGCACGGTTATCCTCATCACGCCGATACCTCACCCCGTTGTAGTTCGTTGTATATCGCTTCAAGCCGATCGCTATATGCTGCAGGACTGTGGTGCTCGATCACGAATTGCCTTGCACGCAAACCTAACACTAGTCGCGCGTCAGCCGAAGAAGCCAGCGATGTTGTGGCATTTACTATTCCTTCGACGTCATCGGCAACCTTCAGAGGGGGTTGGCTGTCTTCCATCTGCAATCCCTCTGCCCCACGCGATGTTGTTACGACCGCCTTTCCCATCGCCATTGCCTGAAGCACTTTCATGCGCATTCCACCGCCGATACGCACCGGAGCCAGCACCACAGCAGCTCTTTCCAGGTAAGGTTTAGTATCTGGCACAAGCCCAGTTACATGTATATCATCACAGGCTAATGCCTGAACCGACGAGGGAGGATAGACACCGACCAAATCCAACTGCAGACCAGAGACCCGTTCACGTAGACGCGGCATAATTTCGAGCCCAAGCCATAGGGCTGCATCGACATTAGGCGCGTGAGTGAAGTTACCAATGAAGACCATGTGTCCGTTCTGCTCGTACCTCGCATCCAAAGGGGCTGGAATCTCAATCGCGAAGGGGTTGATCCGCACGCGATCTGCTACAGTGGGCAACATGTTCTTAATCGATGTTGCATCGCGCTGTGTAAATACCTGAATACGATCCATGCGTTGCCAGACATTCATTTCATATCGTGGCCAACGATGCCAGTCAGCCTCACGAAACATCCAACTGCGGATGTTACCAGCACGCCACCCTTTCCAATCAATGGGCCGAGCCAGTCGGACCTCGTGCTCGGTGAATAAAACAGGTGCGTCGGTACGATATTGATAGGCTCCCATGGCATTGTCTTCAATCTGAACCAGATCAAAACGCCTGCTTAAAAGTAATTGGTCCAGCACGCGTTGAAGGGCAAGGTCATGAAACCAGGCAGAGCGCCAGGGATAGTGACCACTTGACCATTCACTGAGCAGATGCCAGCGCCTGACCCAACGCTCCATTTGCGATTGATGTATTAGAGGAGCAGTGTGCACCTCAAACCCTTGTGCACAAAGTTCCTTTACAGCTTGCCACTGTTCTTTTTCGGGGCCGACAGGAACCACTATTGTCACCTGGTGACGTGGCGTTATGGCCTTTAGCAAGGCATGTAATAACACTGGTATGGCGCCAGGTGACTTGGAACTGGGAGGCATAGGTACGGCGAGTAATATCTGCATGTTAATTTGCATACGAGGTTTACTCTGTGACCGTTTCCTTCACACCACAGATAACATTATGGCAACTGGCTGAGACGCGGAATAGGCGATACGTTCAGGTCAGCGAATTCGTTTTGGGCGTAATAGGGCGAAGCGATGGCCGCTGCAAAAGCCTGCTCGGATGACCGGGACGTCTCAATTGGATAGTCCATCTGATCAGCATACCAGTCAAACCAGACAATGGCTTGGATATCGGGAAAATTCGATGGAATCTGGAACTTAATTGCGTCATAGATCCAGTTCGCCTTCGATCCGCCCATTTCACTACTTGCAAATTCACCAATCATGATCGGTTTATTGGGGTTAAGTCCCAGCAAGATGTTGTAGGTAGGCTCAAATAACTGCGCAAAACTCTTCCAACCCTCAGGCTGGGCGGGATTGGTGCCCTTGTTATATCCATCCATACACATCCAGTCGACGTAGCCATCACCTGGGTAGAGCTTATCGATTGGAATTCCACCCCACGGGTAACTGACGTTGGGGCACCATACCCAGGTAACGTTGCGTGCGCCAACAGCCGTGAAGATGTCATGCACATGCCGCCAGGCTTGTATAAACTGTCCGGCTCGGTTGTTGTTGCGCAGCTCGCTCCACGGGTACCAGTCCCCATTCATTTCCCAATCAAAACGCAGGAAAAATGGGTGTCCCCACTCTCTCGCCTGAGTAGCCCACTGTCGTAGGAACTCATCATGTGTTCCACTGATAATAGTCGACAATGAGAACTGTGTCTGGCTGTATGTCACCGCAGCACCCGTATCCCATGAACCCCAGTCGACAAGGGGTATCATCCCCTGATTTCGTACATAATTGTATTGATCCACTTGTAAGTTGAAGTATAGATAACCGCACTTAGGGTCACACTGCCACCAGGCTTGCCCCCAGTGCATAATAGACATCTTCTTCCCTGCTATAGCCTCGAAATTGGTAATGACTTGCGTATCCCAAGGAGCAAACTTTCCATTGTCGACGATCATTGCCCCCCAGTAGATGGCTTGCCTGGCTACACGAGCCTTGGTGGGGGTCGGCACAGGCGACTGGGTCGCTGTAGGTGAAGGGGCGAAGGTACGGACCGCTGTAGGTGTCAACGATTCTGGTACCGAGGTTCCTGTTGGGCTGCTATGTGGTGTAGTTGCTATACAGCCGGTACTGACCATCAATGCAGCAGCAATAAACGGGATAATGACACAGGTAAACGGTCCATGTAATAGATGAATCATCTTTGGATTTACCGAATCCAACCATATCACTTGGTAATAGACTATCGAACTGGTTTATTGCTGTGACGGAGCAACCTGGCGTATTTGTTGAAGACTCTCCTCTTTTCCGGAAATAGAAACCACTCAGCCAGCCTTCGTGCCATGAACTTGGGTGCAAGCATCATACATAGGAACCATGCTATGAATGCCAGGCGCATGAGCCAGGAAACATCGAATCGTCGAAGTGCAACGCGTATACCTGAACGGGTCAGATGCCAGGCGGTATCTCCTCTTATAGGGTATTGGCTTGATGCCAGCTTGAGTGCGATTAAGCGGTTCGCCAGGCTTGATACTGATTGAATTTCCTTCCCACGAGATTTGGCCTCACGCAAATTCAACCGATCAGCGGTTTGCCCTATATAACGGCGAGTGGTTTCTGAATAGCATATCGTTTGCTTGATACGTCGCATATCTATTGTGGGCAGCATTTGCTCGTAATTATTCCGACCATGAACCCGATAGTATGCACCGACATCGCTAAGGAACTCTACCTGACCGTATAGCGGACTGATGAGTGATAAATACCAGTCGGCACATGTTCTATATTCATGCTCTGGCATAGGTAATATCAGTCTGAGTGTTTTCGTACTGAATGCATTTCCACTCGTTGCCATCCAGGTCATGTCATCGGCAAATGACAGAACATACTGACGAAGATCTCCACTTAGCAATGGCAGGTGCGATGCTGGTTTATATGCGCCAGTTCGCCTGCCGCCTTCGTCGATGACCTCCATACGGTACATCACTTTGGATAGTGCAGGGTTGACAGAAAACGCATTCACGACTCGAGCAGCGGTCGTGGGTAGCAGAACATCGTCGGCATCTAGAAAGATAACCACTTCACCACGTGAGCGTGCGAATCCTGTGTTGAAGGCAGAGGCCTGACCACCGTTCGGCTTATACACCGCATCAACACGATTGCCATAACGCTCGATCACAGTACGGGATTCGTCTGTTGACCCATCATCCACGACGATGACCTCGGTCGAGATGTATATCTGGCCAAGGGCACTTTCAATAGCGTCAGCCAGGAAACGTTGATAGTTGTGGCTCGTGATGATAATGCTGATCAAAGGTGCGTATTTCATTAAAAGCTTATGCGAGCTCTCCAATACGACATAATCTAGTACTTATCTTCACTAAGCCATAATTAGTGACCATGTAGTTCAAATGCGCTAGAATATGTTTCATGTCTAGCACGAAAATATCTATATCATTACAGAGTTTACTGCGCTGCCCCATTTGCCATTCAAAATTAGCATTTGAAAGCGAAAATGTAGCATTATGTACTAATTACAGATGTGGAGTTGGTTTTCCTATTGTGGATGGAATCCCGGTAATTATTAATGAACATAACAGTATTTTCTCTATTAATGATTTCACAAATCATCGCAACACTACTTTCAATCTACATGAGAATACTCTCTTTTCTTTTTTGGGGCGTGTATTACCCGATATAAGCATCAATATACGCGCGACAGAAAACTACAAACATTTTGCCAATTTACTACTCCATTATTCATCACATCCTAGAATACTCATAGTGGGTGGAAGCATACCGGGTAAAGGCATGCACGATATATTCGCAAACAAGGCTTTTGAATTGGTAGAAAGCGACGTATCATTCGGCCCACGCACCACGCTAATATGCGATGCCCATGACATCCCGTTTGAAGACGAAGTTTTCGATGGCGTTGTTATACAAGCTGTTTTAGAGCACGTTCTTGACCCATATAGGTGTGTCGCGGAACTTCATCGTGTACTAAAGGTAAACGGTATTGTTTATGCAGAAACTCCTTTTATGCAACAAGTACACATGGGCGAATATGATTACACGCGCTTCACATATCTGGGGCATAGGCGATTATTTCGCGAGTTTGATGAGCTCGAAAGCGGAGCCGTATGTGGTCCAGGTATGGCACTAGTATGGTCATACCATTATTTTATGTTGAGTTTTACAACCTCTCATATAGCAAGAGCGATAGTAGGAGCATTTACTAGGCTGACTGGTTTTTATTTGAAATATTTCGATTACCTACTTATAAACAAACCTGGAGCGCTTGATGCAGCTTCGGGACTCTTTTTTATGGGCTTGAAAGCAGGCAATATATTATCAGATCGTGATTTGATTAAGCAATACAAAGGTGCCCAGAGGCGATCGCCATAATCATATTACGTACAAGTACACACTACAACCTACATAATGAAATCTGCGAGTTAGCGAGCTCGAACCTACTATTTCGGAATAAATAACAAACTGACATGCCGATATACGATACCGGGTGCATCTGCCTTATAAAGGTCAGCTTCAAGCCTATCTCCAGATTTCACTGAACCTGGCGTCAATTCCACCACCGTTTCCCATTGCGAATCGGGCATCAGTCTGATGGATGGCCATTCCTGGATGGTACGGCCTGCAGCCAGCACTATTACGTTGTATGTCATCTCGCTGAACTCACGATTATCCACACCCAGTTGTAGGGTGTTTGGGGTTTTCGGGTCAGGTGTCAGCATCCACAGAATCGTGTAACCTTGCTCGCCATGCAGCGAAGGAGGAGTTAACGCAACGCGTAATGCGATGCCGGTGATACCTAATGCCAGCACGAAAAGCATGACCTGCCTGATGCCCAGCCCAACGTGTGGGAAATGCCATGCCATCTCACTGTTCCGCATGCGTAACCACGCAACGACACCTGCTATCAGGGTGATTCCAGTTAGCAGTACAACCCAGGAACCAGGCTGTAATCCCCAGGGTGTGAGATTGAGTACAAGGCCACCCAAAATGACCAGCGTCACACTAGTGACAATGCTTAACAATATCCTTTGCGGAATTCCCAGTGTTGTCCGCGGCATCAGTGCCATGACCACTACCCAACCGGGTAGCAGGAAGACCAACATCAGTGCTCCGAAAACCCGGGCAGTCGGCCAGCTAACTGCGGCAAAGACCACTAGCGTCACGACAAATATGATGATAGCGCTGACAAACACCTTACGAACTGGGCGGGGCATGTATATAAGCCTCCATATCGTATATGACGATATACCCGCTATCTAGAATCCGATTGACCATTGGAACCTGATCATATTTCTCAACCAGCGCCGGTTCCAGGATTGCAACAGTTGGCACGGCTTGTCCAGCAGTGCGATCGAAGTATCGACCAGCCATACCATCGCGGCTAATGACACGGCGGTCCATCAAAATGTAACGGATATGCTGCTCCCGAATAATATTCACCTGTTCAGGTCCGAATTCAACTATTTGCACCAGATTATTGGCTGTCGGATCATTAACTGCCGCGACTTTTTGGCCTCCAATGGCAAGCAGCGGTCCACCATTGGCGAAATCGGATGCGAAGCCATTACCTGGCCCCAATACTGCTCGCGTCCATTCTGCAACGGCATAGCTCTGTGGGATGAATGTTTGATTCTGTATGACGATCTTGTAAGGTTGTGCCAGGCGAATATTGGGCTGCCAGCCAGATAAGAAACCGCCTACGAATACGACTGCTACATATACACTAAATAGGATGCGACCAGGTGTGGTAACTCGCTGCGGCACCAGCACATGGACAAACCCCAGCGCCAGGATGAAAGACAGACCAATGAACGCATACGAGGTGCCACGTGCAGCTGTTTCCCAACTCGCAGGAGTGAGCCGGAACCCCAGCAATATAAAGTAAGCCATGGCTAATATAGCCAACGTTAGCACGAGCGGATGACTGCGACGCTGTCGAAATGCCTGAACCAAACCAAATGGCGTTACCAGCCCAATCAGTACCACTGAACCGATCTCGTCTACACGTTCCCACAGCGGTGGTACATGGCCGCTTGCCGTAACGAAAAGTGTACGCGATGTTTGCTCCCTGGCAATCAACCGGAGGACCGACACAACCGCGCTGAGGATGACAGGCCGCAGGTAGCCTATTGTCAGATTCGCCACCAGTAACAGCCATAAAACAGCCACTACGATCGTAAACGCTGATAGATCAACAGGTCCATGGTTCACACTCGGGTCGCCCGGATCGTCCGCCTCACGCCATGTACATATCCATTGAGGCATCCATCGTACGGCACGAGTCAGCCAGGCTTTCCATATATGCCTCTTCACCAACCAGGCACGAAATCTGGTCAAACTCGTCTGGCTCCACATTACAAGGCGCGTCAGGTAATCACTAAAATGCCATCTTGCCACAACTGTCCACAGAACCAGGAATGCGGCAAGGAAGTAGACCGATAAATGATGCGTTACGACAGTGGCGCTGATGACTAATAATCCCAGCAAGGTGAACGGAGTTTTAATAGCAGGATTGGCAGCCTGTTCCCGGCGTGCAACAATGAACAGAATGGCCAAAACAAGTGGTAACGAGAGTGACTCGTATGAGAACTGAGCGCTGAAAAATAGGAAGAAGGGGTAGCACATGAACAGCAGGCTTGCCACGCCCGCTACACGTGCCGACCGGCTCACCAGCTCGACCAATAGGAACAGGCTGAGAAACATGATCAGACGCGCTACTCCGATCACAAGCAGGCCTGCATAAAAAACGGAAAGTCCACTGAGTGAAGCCAGAGCACTGGTCAGTTCCTCAAGACCTGGATAGTAAGGGGTGACTGGCAAGATGGTGTTCCACTCAAATAGCCTGTGAGTTTGCAGAATCTGGTTGACATTGTGCCAGTGTACGAACTCGTCGGCGAACGTGAAACCAAAGGGGCTGTGCAGCACCTTTACCAGGTAGAGCACCATACCGAGAACCACAACCAGGCCAATTCGTTCACGGCGTGATGGCTGAATAGCAATTAGCCTGGCTGCAATAGGCATAAGCACGATGAGCAGACCCGCGTAGAAAAGAGGTTCAGCCAGGCTGGATGCACGCAACGACGCCGCATCCGCTAAAGCGATGAATAGCAAGCCGCAAGCAGCGAACACACTTAGGGCTGGCAACCAGCCCCAGTCTGACACTTTGGTTTGAACCTCTGCTACCTCGGCGTGGTTTGCGAGGATATTTGAGGTATCCATCCGAGGCAGGACATGCCAGGCCATCTAGTGGCGACCCCCCTGTGCTTCCAACAAGGCCTGGTATACCTTCTCGACCTGTGGAAGCACCGTGCTTGCCCGATAGCGATTTACCCTTAACTTTCCAGCCTGACCCATACGTTTGCGCAGGATTGGATCGCCTAATAAACGCTTGATTGCAAGCCGTAAATCCAGTGAATCATTTGGCGTGACGAGAATGCCTGTCTCACCATCCACGACGATGTCAGCCAAGCCGCCAGTACGCGATGCGATCACAGCTCTGCCTGCAGACATGGCTTCGATAGCTACCAGACCGAATGGCTCCGCCAGGACCGATGGCACTAGTGCGAAGGTACACCGGCGCCAGGCTTCCATCACGGCATCGTGAGGCCAGTTGTTCAGGATGATCACATTGCGTAGTAATTCTGGTGGTTTGGGCAGTTCACTCTTGGCAATCAGGACTAATGGCGGTGCATTGTCCAGGCCTGCATACGCGCGCAACATCACGTCCGCGCCTTTATCGGCTGACATATCACCGGCAAACAGAATGAACTCATCTGCTGGTAATTGCGCTATGCGCGGGTCTGTAACCGGACCTGGCTCACCCAGGTCGTTGGGGATGAAATCTGGTACCACCTCATAGGGCAGGTGAGAACCAGCCAGACCACATGCCGTGGCTGTTGCCTGGCTGATGGGCAGAAAGCGATCAACCGTCCCACGCTCGAAAGCACTCATGACCCAGTTGCCAACAGTCGTCACGCTGCCTTTCACAGCACCGTAGTGCGTGCGTGAACAAGACAGGCATTTGGCCATGCCTGGCCCAGTACAGGGCACGCCGCGATACATCATACGCTTCGTAGCGCATATCAGGCTGTGATCATGCAAAGTCATGACAAGCGGAGCCCGGTAAAATCGTTTGAGAGGCAGGTAGGAGTGTACCAGCCAGTTGTGTGCATGCACGATCTGTGGTCGCTCGCGGGTCATGATTCCACGCAACGCCCACGTTAACTCGGGGTCCGGGAACGGTGGTGCGTGCCGCCTTTCCGTTTCGGCATATAACCAACTCAGGCGCGGTAGCGTTCCATGGATGCGATACACGCGCACTCCATGATCCAATTCGTACGATGGGAATCCCTGCTGCCACAGAGTTGCGACGGCAACTTCATGACCGTGACTTACCAGCTCCCTGCTCAGGTCTTGTACCATTCGTTCCTCGCCCCCTATTACTGGGGCGTAGAACTGAGCGAGCATTAAGATGCGCACGGGTGGCTCCGTTTGATATCCTGGTAAAGAGCCAGGAGCTGCGAAGCCGTATCATCCCAACTGGGCAGCGTCAGATGTACAGGTTGGCGCGATTGGCCCAGCTCTTTCACTATGGCGTCGGCGATCTGCCGGGCAGTGCTGTGCAAGGGGATCGCCCGTGCATACCCTTGAGCGGCCAGCTCGCTCATACCGGATGTATCAGCTACCAGCGCAGGACGCCCCAGTGCAAGCGCCTCCAGGATTGCAATCGGATTTGTTTCAAACTCGCTGAGCAGAACGACCAGCGCCACCCTGGACAACTCGTCGGCCATTCTATCGCGCTGATTCGGTGGGATGGAGCGTATCTCAACCTGCTCTGACACACCTAACCGTCTGGCCAGGTCACGCAACGCCGGTTCATACGGACCCGTGCCGGCGATCCACAACCGTGCATCGGGCCTTTCCTTAAGAATATAGGGCATAGCCGTTATTACTTTGTGATGCCCTTTATAGCGCTCCAACCGTCCAACTGATGCGATCAGGGTACCTGCATCAGTTGACGTGCTTGCAGCCATAGAGGCTGCCGGTAAATCAGAGCCATTCGGGATCAACACGAAGCGCTCAGGCGGAAGGTGCAAAGGTTTCCCATAGTAAGCCTCTTCGAACCTGGCAATGGCAATCAGTTTATCTGCCCGCGCCAGCAGTGGGCGTAGCAATATCCACTGAGCGTGACGCAATGAGTTCCGTAGTTTCGATGTGTGCCCACCTCCATGGAAGGTGACAACATAGGGAGTCCTGGACCTGAAGGCCGCAAGCATCGCCAGTGGCGCGACCAGTGTGTGATAGGACTGAATATGAATAATATCCCAGGCGCCTCTCCTGATAGTGCGATAAATACCTGGGGCAAAATAGTAGTCTTTACCTTTCGGCCATGCTGGTACTCGAACAATCGTGACTCCATCGGAGCAATCAACAATTGATTTCTGCTCCCCTGGCTCAGTGGTTAATACAGTAATGCTAATACCAAGCTGCGCCATACGGCGTGCCACTTCATGTACATGGTGCTCCACACCACCCATGTGCGGGAGATAGCGTGGGGTGACCATTACCACGCGCAAGGTGCCTCGATGGTGGACGGCTGTTGCTTCGCCAGCCGCGTACACTATTCGATTAGTATGTACCTGTGCGGTCGATACAGCAGTATTTATCATGTCGACGAATGAATCCGTCTGGTAACGATGATGGTTCTGATCAGATACGCACTATCCGAAAAGAGAACCCTTCAAATAACCTACTGTCGTGAGTATCAGACCTGCCATAATTGCCCCTGCTCGAGTAACGCCGCTTATGTCAGCATGCAATACGAAATCACACATTCCTCTCAAAAAGCCAGATGGCAACGTGTGGAGTGTATAAGCTCGTTCGGACGCCAAGCCATCTCTCTTACCGACCAAGCGTGACACTTGAGCCTTGGAAAGACCTTCAAAGTAACAGCGTGATTGGAAGTAAGACCAGCGTGCGCGACTGGCTGGAACACGGTGTAGGATACGAGCCTTTGGTTCATAAAGGAGTTGGCGTTCTGACCCGTACTGGCAAATACGGATGCATAACTCCGTTTCCTCACACCCAGTTGGTACGGACATGACTCGACCCATATTATTACGAAACCCACCATATTTGATGAACACATCACGGCGAAACGACATATTAGCCCCGATCAAGTTCCGCACAGACGCCCGTTCGCGAGGCATGCCAGTATAGGTACAGCCAACAACCCAATCAAACTCTAGAGGAAACCATCGGGGACGTCTGGTCTGCCACATAGGTTCAATTGCACCTCCCACGCCAATGACGGACGGGTTAGTGTAGACCGCTACCAGATTTTCAAGCCAATGGGTCGTGGCAACAGCATCGTCATCGAGGAAGGCAACAATCTCTCCAGACACAGAGTTGATACCCGTATTGCGGGCTCCTGACAACCCCCGCGTTTCGCTGTTCTCGATCACACGCGTGTCATACAAACTTTCAAGTGCACGGTTATACAAATCGAGGTTGTGATCAATTACGACAACGACATCGTTCGGTGGATACGTCTGATTATGAACAGATGTCACAGCCGCGCACAGATCATTCCAGCGCTCGCAGGAGTACGTGCAGATTACGACAGAAATACTTGGATTCAAGGTGGCCTTGACGACAGTGCCGGTAACATCGGTGTAATACTCTTATACCACCCCACAAAGCAATGCACCGGAGTCAGCTCAGTGTCTGGAACAGCCGATTCTATTCTAGTCGCTCAGGCTTTCACCAGCCACGTAATCAAAAAGACTCGCCTGCTGCGTATGTCGATCGTGTACGGCCCTGGTATATGGCTTCCAGTCATGCCGGGTAAACTCGTTAACAATAGTCCGCAATACACGCCATCCGTCGGGGAATGTGCGCAATCGACTTTCACCATAGCGGCGTTTATCCTCGAAGCTTGGCACTTCGGTCACCTTGAAACCTGCCTTGAGTGCCCGAACGTTCATCATTGTCTCGATCTCGAATCCGTTGCCGTCCAAATTGAGCTGGGCAATGACATGCTTCCAGAACGCGTTATAGCCATAGCACAGGTCACTGTAGTGCCCTCCAAAGAGAAGACGCACTATGGCGACGAACCCCCAATTACCCAGTTTCCGGTAAAGCGGCATATCGGCCGTACCGGCACCCTTCAGGAAACGCGATCCCTTGGCAAAATCGGCCCCGGCCAGTAATGCATCGACGAAGGCGGGAATCTCAGCCGGGTCAGTGGATCCATCAGCGTCCAGCATGACGATGATATCGCATGTAGCCGCCTTAAAGCCTGTTTGCAGCGCCGCGCCCTTCCCCTTACCTTCCTGCTCGATAACGCGAATGTCTGGGCGTAACCGGCGAGCCACCGTCACCGTATCATCCGTAGAGCAACCATCGACCAGAATAACTTCCCTAACCCACTTGGGAATGCGAGGTAAAACGATCGGCAGGTTTTTTGCTTCATTGAGTGCTGGTATGACCACTGTTATAGCAGGTTCTCTCCAACCGAGTTGGCTTCTCACACTCTGTGTGTGAACTCTGGGCACGCGCCAGCCGATGAATCGGCTTCCAACATTAATCCTGATTGCCATTACACAAAATCTCCCATCAGCTATTCAAACGAAGCACGATCGATGTAGTACGATTCCGCCGGGTAAGAGAGTCTACACCGACCTTCAACCACGAACCCCAATACACGTAGCCAAAGTAATAATTATTCATTTCGCGGTAATTGGCTACCCACCTAACTGCATCGGCGATTATATGCTATGCGTTGTGCTAAAGCAAGTGGTACATAGTTGTAAGCCCACTATTTAGTTATATTTTACTACGACACTATATTAGTTATGGCCATTAAATTTAGAAATGGACAATCATTAGGTTGCAGAATGTACATAGATGTTAATTAGAAATCACCTATAATAGCAATTATATAGCATATCATTAATGAGAGTATATTCATAAATTTGCACTGATTGATGTGATATTTGCGATCTCTACATAAATCAGTATCAATATAGAATTGCGATTACCTTCAAATAATTACGTATAGCATCAAAGTAGATATGTTTACTTTCCGTAAAAATCCGCATCAACTGGGGTATCATGCTATACCTTAAGCAATGAATAGCTCCAAAACCATCTACACTGCCAAGGTTAATAAAGACAATACACTGCAACCAAACCATAACTGGCATTTCTCCAGCATAATTAGCCCGCTCTATTGCTCTGCTGAGGTGGTGTATTGAGGGAGATGTATGAATGATCGAAAAAGACATACACACCATTACTGTTGTGTCTGGCCTGCCTCGTTCCGGTACATCGCTTATGATGAGCATGCTTTTTGCGGGTGGCCTTCCTCTCCTGGTCGACGATGTTCGGCAGGCCGATGACGACAACCCAAGAGGTTACTTCGAATTCGAGCCAGTCAAGAAACTCAAGACGAATCACTCCTGGTTGCCCCTTGCGCAAGGAAAAGCCGTGAAAATCGTTTCAGCTCTGCTCCTTGAGCTGCCGGCTGAGTACCGATACAGGATCCTGTTCATGCAACGCAGCCTGAAGGAGATACTGACTTCGCAGCGTCGCATGCTAAACCACCGTGGCGAGCACGATGACAAAACTGGCGATGCGGCCATGGAAGCTATTTTTACGCGCCATCTTCAACATGTGGAGCACTGGCTGTCTCTTCAGGCAAATATGCCAGTGTTGTACATCGACTACGCGCAGCTGGTGCATTCACCCTCGGTGCTGGTCCACAATATCAACATGTTCCTCGGCGGATGGCTGGATGAACATAAAATGGCCAGCATGGTCGATCCTAACCTGCACCATCAACGCATTGATCCACCGAATGGACTCGATGGTATTAATTGAATGGATTACCTTATCGCGAGTTATGAATATGTAGTGTACAAGGAGTGTGAATATGGCGGGTGTTGCCGCACATGGATTCGAGCACGGTGAGCGTTCACTGCAAAAGGCAGTGCTCGACAAAGACCTGTTCAGACTGTTATCGACCTCAGAATCCAAGGAGGCACCAGCCCAGGCAGCTCTCATTGAGGCGGGCTCGAACTGCACACGCAGGCATGGAAACGTATGCGCGTCTGTTGTGAGCCATAATACAGATGGCTTGGAAATCCCATGTTTCGACTCATTTAGGTCAGTATCCAATTGGCAGCAGTTGGGCAGTGACCTGATGTTCACGTGTACAGGCCGGACACCTGCTCGCATCAGTTCCATGGCACACGAGGATTGTGGAGCTATAAGCAGGTTTGGGTCGGTCCGCATGCGAGAAGGTTAAAGGGGGAGAGATGATATGAGTACTTCTGAACTGGCCGGTAAACCTGCACCACGAGAGATTCTTATTAATGTGCCTCGTCTCGTATCGTCATATTACACACGCGAGCCTGATGTGACCATTCCTGGTCAACGTGTAAACTTTGGAACATCCGGCCATCGCGGTTCTGCACCCAAGAATTCGTTCAACGAAGATCACATCCTTGCCATTTGCCAGGCTATTTGCGAGCACCGCCAGTCACAAGGGATTAACGGACCGCTCTATTTAGGAATGGATACGCATGCCTTATCGGAGCCGGCGCTCGCTACAGCCGTTGAGGTGTTCGCCGCGAACGGGGTGGATACGATGATCCAATTCGGTTTGGGATACACCCCTACACCAGTCATCTCTCACGCTATCCTTACACACAATCGTGGCCGATCTGCCGGCCTGGCCGATGGGGTAGTCATCACTCCATCCCATAATCCTCCCGCCGATGGGGGTTTCAAGTACAACCCACCCGAGGGCGGTCCTGCTGACACGCGTACCACGGCTTCGATCCAGGACCGAGCCAATGCCATCTTGACAGGTGAGCTACAGGCGGTACAACGTGTGCCCTTTACCCGCGCTCTACGTGGAGGTGTGATCCACCGCTATGACTACATCACGCCTTATGTAGAGGATCTGGGCACAGTCATCAATTTCGACGCCATCGGTGCTGCTGGTCTTCATCTAGGCGTTGATCCGCTGGGTGGTTCGAGCGTCGCATATTGGGATCCCATCATTGACCGCTACAAATTGAAGGTTGATGTCGTGAATCGTGAAGTCGACCCCACCTTTTCGTTCATGACAGTGGATTACGATGGCAAGATCCGTATGGATTGTTCCTCACCGTACGCGATGGCGAGGCTCATCGCTCTCAAAGACAAGTTCGACATCGCCTTTGGAAACGACCCGGATAGCGATCGACACGGCATCGTCACACATCGTGGCGGTTTGATGAACCCCAACCACTATCTGGCTGTCGCAATCTGGTACCTGTTCCAGAACCGCTCTGGCTGGGGCAACACTCGGATGGTTGGCAAGACGCTCGTGTCCAGTTCCATGATCGATCGCGTCACAGAGCACCTGAGGTGCAAGCTCTACGAAGTGCCCGTCGGGTTCAAGTATTTCGTAAATGGATTGCTCGACGGCACACTGGGCTTCGGGGGTGAAGAGAGTGCTGGCGCTTCATTCCAGCGTAAAGACGGCACCGTTTGGACTACCGACAAAGATGGCCTGATTCTTGACCTGCTTGCGGCCGAGATTACAGCCGTCACCGGGCGCGACCCGGATGAACACTATCAGGCATTGGAACAACAATTCGGTGCGCCGGTATACGAGCGCATCGACGTACACGCTACGACCGAACAGAAAGCCATCCTGGGTCGTCTTTCCCCCGAGATGGTGACCGCTGGCGACCTGGCAGGAGAACCCATCACCGCCAAGCTAACGCGCGCACCCGGCAACGACGTGCCCATTGGCGGGTTGAAGGTAACTGCTAAAAGCGGCTGGTTCGCAGCCAGGCCATCGGGCACCGAAGACGTGTACAAAATATACGCGGAGAGCTTTAATGGCGAGCAGCACCTGCATCTCATCCAGCAGGAAGCTGAGGCCATCGTGAATGCTGCGCTCGGCAAGGAGAGCTGAGTGACCTGTCAGACTTATCTATAAGTCTGACATTTCGATTAGCCCATCAGGAGACCCTATCATGACGCAGACGACCCGGCGCGATCGGACTCCATCCATCGTCGATACGCATTTACATCTTTGGAACCCGGCCCATTTCCGCATTTCTTGGCTGGACCACAATGCCTTGCTGAACAAGACGTATGGCCTGGCTGAGTATCGCCAGCATAGTGCTGGTGTGAATGTCGAAGCCATGGTGTACATCCAGACGGAGGTGGAAACACCCTACGCCATTTTGGAAGCGCGCTGGGCCGCTGCATGCGCCGGTGAAGACCCACGGCTCAAGGGCATCGTGCCATGGGCGCCTCTGGAATACGGTGAACGCGTCCGGGCCTTCCTCGATTCACTCGCTGAGATCGGCAAGCGTATCAAAGGCATACGGCGTATCATCCAGTTTGAGCCCGACCCGGATTTCTGCCTGCAACCCAATTTCGTTCGTGGTGTGCAGATTTTGCCAGAATATGGCTGGACGTTTGACATCTGTATTGATTACACCCAGATGACTCAAACCATCGAGTTGGTGCGTCGCTGTCCAAACACGACGTTTATTCTGGACCACATCGGCAAACCCAACATCAGGAATCACGTGCTCGATCCCTGGCGACAGCAGATCAAGACGCTCGCTGGATTCCCCAATGTGTGGTGCAAGATGTCGGGCCTGGTGACTGAGGCGGACCACCAGCACTGGACGCGTGATGATCTACGCCCTTATATCGACCACGTTTTGGCTTGTTTTGGCTTCCAACGCACCTGCTTCGGTGGAGACTGGCCGGTAGCCTTCCAGGCAGCGCGATATGAACAATGGCTGGATGCCCTGCTGTGGGCGACGTCTGGTTGCTCAGAAGACGAACTGCACCACCTGCTCCACGACAACGGTGTCACATTTTACCGTTTATAAAGATTGAGTAGAGGGACACATAGGCATCTGACTGGATGCCTTGTATCCTCTTAGGACTTCGGTACCACAGGGTGGGCGTTTATCTCACCCCAGTAGCGCGTTCACCTGTACATGCTCCTCTCGCGACAGCTTCCAGTCAGCCGCTTTGGTGTTGGAGCGCACCTGTTCCGTGTTGGTTGCGCCGGAGATCACAGAGCTGACCTGTGGCTGAGCCAACAGCCACGCATGCGCCAGATCGCCCATCGTGTGACCTCGCTCCACTGCCCATGCTTCCAGTTTCTCGAGCCGCTCATAGTTGGCATCGGTCATATATCGTTTTACATACGGGCTGCTCTCACCGCGCGAACCAGCTGGCGCAGCTTCCCCACGGTGATACTTGCCAGTGAGAAAGCCGCCAGCCAGTGGGAAGTACGGCAGGATTCCGACGTTGTAGACATTGCAATAGGGAACCAGTTCATTCTCGATCCCGCGTTCCAGCATATGGTAGTGCGGCTGGATGCTGACGAACGGTTCCCAACCGTTTACATCGGCCAGCAGGTTGGCACGGGCCAGTTGCCAGGCTGCGAAGTTCGACGCACCGATATAGCGCACTTTGCCCGAGCGCACCAACTGATCGAGCGTACGAAGCGTCTCCTCAATAGGTGTTGTCTCATCCCAGCTATGGATCTGGTATAGATCAATATGATCACTCTGCAGGCGGCGCAAACTGACTTCCACGCCATTTAAAATGTGGTAACGCGAAGCGCCCTGGTCATTGGTGCCCTCGCCCGTCCTGCTTCGCACTTTCGTGGCGATGACCACTCGATCACGGTGCCCCTTTAGTGCCACGCCTAAAGTTTCTTCCGATCGCCCTTTCGCGTATCCGTCGGCCGTATCGAAGAAATTAATACCCAGATCAAGCGCCGTCGTGACGATGCTATTCACTCCCTGCTGGTCGACCTTCCCACCAAACTGGTTCGTGCCCATCCCGATGACGGACACACGCACACCCGACTTCCCCAGTTGCCGATACTCCATTTAGATTTTCCTCCCAACCTACAGTATGAAATTGTTATACACGGGCACATCACGCGAATATCGAGCCTCTATGCGCCCCATTACATGGGTAGCCAAAGTAGATCGATGTGGTTCACAAACCCGGCAACACCTTAAGCGCCGTTGCACACAGGTCAGTCACTCACTTAACCCACATCAAAAGATTCGCCCGGCTTGAGCACCACCAGTCGTGTATCGGGAGCCTTTTCTTTGACCTGGCGCGACAGCTCATTCAGATCGATCGTCTGGCTCGGGTAGGTGTTGTAGTGTCCGGGAATCATCACGGCGCTGCCCAGCATTTGAATTGCATAAGCGGCCTCGAGCACACCCATGGTGTACTTGCCGCCCACCGGAAGCACCGACACATAAGGGTGATATAACCTGCTGATCAGTTCCATATCACCGAAGATGCCCGTGTCGCCTGCGAAATAGACCGGTCGGCCCGCATCAGGTTCGATGATCATTCCACACGCACCGCTGCCAGCCGTAACCTGGCCGGTACGGTCGTACTCCTCACCCCAAATGTCGGAATAGTGCAATGCAAACACAGCGTGGATCTGCACGTCTTTCTGGCGGACGCTGCCACCTGTTTGCAAGCAGCCATCTCGGTCATCATATGGGATGCCATGTAAACTGCAATAGGCCGCCACTTCCGGCAGTGTGACCAGCACAGCACCAGTTTGTTTCACTAACTGGATGGCGTTTCCCAGGTGGTCATTATGCCCATGCGTGACGCACACGATGTCCGCCCGGTTGATGTCTTCCAGGCGGATAGGGCATGCCGGGTTTCCCTTGATCCACGGGTCCAGGTAGATCAGCGTACCCGCTGGTGTCGTCATACGCCACGTAGCATGACCAAGCCAGGTAATGATCTGGTTCATCGTATTCCTCCTGAGTTGCGTCTCGCACCACCGCATCCCTCGCGCAAATCGCGCTCTCCCCATATCCCTAACCCGTAATTGACGAACTCCTTGCAGGCCCTGGCCGATACCGCCGCGGCATATCCCGAGTAGTCAAAGTCGTCCATCAAATACCCATCATATCCAGCGCCCAACAGGAGGTCTGTCACTTCGCGAAATGGTACCACCCCCCTGCCCAGCTCGACCATGCGCCATTTTGAATCAACACCATAGGCACCGTCGTCGCCCGGCATTTGATGACCAGGCCATAACTCGCCCTCACTACGATAGTTTGGCGCTACATCTTTGTAATGCATAAACGTGATCCGTTTTATATAGCGCCGCATGATCGACAACACATCCATATGAGAGAGGGTGATTTGCGCGACATCGCAACAGAAGCCCACGACCGATGGATCGGTCAATTCCATGAGTCGATCCAGATTGGCTTCCACCTCGAAGAGGCTGCCCCAGTGCTGATGCCAGGCGAGGTTGAGGCCAAGCGACATCGCATAGTGGCCCAGCTCATTTGCAGTTTCAGCGATGCACCGGATATACTCATCCAGGCTGTTGAACTCATCCCGGTATTCCTTCTCGCCACCGTCGAGTAGAACAGTGTGGCCACCCACTTCACTGGTAAAACGACATCGTCGCTTAAACTCCTCAATCCCTCGCTGGCGAACCCCGGCGTGGGCGAAACCGATTCCGGTGTAGTAGCTGGCCAGTTCCAGCCCATGCATGGCCAGCAGGCGTCTGAGCTCTGCCGGACGACGTTCGTACCAATCCACCAGGAAAGGGTAGCAGCACTCGAAACCGTCGTAACCCTCTAGAGCCAGCTCATCAAGCATGCGGTAGAAGTTCTCATAATGGTTGTCCATCAACCAAAGTTGCGTGCCAATACCTATTCGCACATTGACTCTCCTTTATTTTGATTCCTTCTTGACCATTACGCCGGCGAACGTCTGCTCTTGGATCAGTCCATCGCGGATGATGAACGTATCGGTGCCAAAGGAGAACGAGTAGAACGGCGATTCCGCCGTCCAGATGATGAAAGCCAGCTCTCCCTCCACCCACTTGTGATGCATGATTAGAGTGCTGCTGGGCGGAAGCACATTGACCACCGAATTTGCGAAGAACCGCCTGATCGCGTCGCGTCCCTTCACCGCTCCGTCAGACGTCAAAATCATGGCGTCCGGCGCATAGTCGGAAACCACTTCATCGACCAGTCCCTCACCTAGGGTTTGCACGTGGTGATCGAGCACCTCCAGAGCCGTTCGCACCTGCGGCATATTGTTCACGTGTTCTCTGTTCATAAGTCTCCATGTAGTAGGTAAGCCTATACGCCATCTTCCGGTGCATAGCCCAGCACAGCACGAGCGTGCTGTATGTCTACAAGGTTGTAGGTGTTGGCTGATTGCACAAAAAATACATCGTAATGCAGATCTGCCGGGGCGTTGATGGCCCGCTCGACCAGCTGGACGCAGTCGCGCTGGCTGCACCATAGAGCCCGTGCGGCTGGGCGGGGGAGACGATTGTCAGCCGTCACCCAGCCGACGCGCAAAACGATGCAAGATAGACCGTGGACGTGCGCATAGTAATGGGCCAGCGCCTCGCCGTACACTTTACTGCACGCGTAATCATTCAGCGGCCGTGCAGGCTGGACGTGCTCGATCGGTCGGATGGTGGCGGGATCCAGCGTGTCGAACCGGGCTTCGAACAGTGATTTATAAGGTTCCGTATCACGGTAGCCAAACACCACCTGATTCGTGCTGGCATATAGCACACGCCGCACGCCGGTCAGCCGGCAGGCTTCAAAGAGGTTGTGCACTCCAATGATATTGTTGTGGAGTACACTTTCCCATCCGGCGGAGCCGCTGGCATCCGCTGCCATATGCACCACGATATCCACGCCTTCCAGAGCGTGCTGCACTGCGCCAATATCAGTCAACTCAGCCAGACGTAACTTGTCTTTTGGTATGTCATGGTATGTCATCCCGCTGGCGCGCAACGATGGATGAGGGCGGCGAGAGGAACCATATACCACGTAGCGATCCGGTTGCGCTGCGAGATGCGCGTAGATAAGGTTACCGATCAGCCCATACGCCCCAGTCACCAGAACTTTGAGTACATCCTGTCTGTCACTCATGGTTCACACTTTAGCCTATTCTATGTTGGTTATCGCCAGCCTTGTTGCTATAATCTTTTCCAGCTACAGGCCAACCTATCTCATCGAAGCAGTCTGTATCACAGAACACACGCCACCCACCGGTCAGCCGGTTACGTTTGAAGTCACTTGTGCGAGCAATATACAAATCCGAGGCCATTGTATGGACATTGGGAATACTCCGGATATGCCGGGCACACCGGATGCACTCATTCATTCGGATTCAGTCGATAAGGTCATTCGGCAGACTGCCTCCCTTTCTGTTGATGCCAGTCGCGACCAGGTGAAGGAGCACAACATTGACACGACACCGGCGCTATCCACTCAACTGCTGGATGCAGTCGGACTGGCTGTACTCGGCGCAGATCCCCAAGGTACGATCATCTATTGCAACCAGGCGGCTGAGCATATGTTCGGTTGGCATTCTAAGGAGATGATCGGTCAGCAGGTCGAGCAACTCGTGATGAACTGTGCCGACTCCACACCCGCTACCCTCATCATCGCCACACTCAAACAGAACGGTATATGGGGCGGAGAGTGCGAACTGCGTTGCGCGGACGGTATGTCCGTTCCCGCCACGGTAACGATCGCACCTGTGTATGCTCCGGCTGGTACTCTCCGTGCCGCCGTATTCATGTTCGCCGACATCACCGAGCATAAGCGCTCAACAAGCCAACTCCATTTGCAGGCCAGCATCCTGGATGCGATCAATGATGCAGTCATCGCTACGGACCTGTCATTCCAGATTACCTCGTGGAACAAAGCCGCTGAACAGGTGTATGGCTGGAAAGCAGAAGAGGTCCTTAACAAGAGCCTGACAGATATCTTGCGCCCTGAACTACCCGATGAGCAGCGTTCCGCGATTGAGCGGGAACTGCAGCTGGGCCATTCCGTATCCACTGAGCTGGCTCTGTATACCCGCGACGATCGCCGCTTAACGATCAGCGTGTACACGATCCTTTTACGCGACGCCCATGGCATCTGTACTGGCTATGTAGTGGTTAATCACGATATCACCTCACGCCGACAGGCGGAACACGAACGGGAGAGTTTACTCGCGGACCTTGCCACTGAACGCAGACGCTGGCAGACCATGGTCGAAAACATGCCGGATCCCGTGGCGGTATGCGACTCACTGGGGCGATCGGTGTACATGAATCCCGCTTACTCGAACCTTGTCGACCGTACGATAGACCTCAATCAGAACCTGGATACTCAATCCGACTTTTACCAGCTCTACCGCTCAGACGGCACACTCTTTGTTCCGCAGGATCTGCCCTTGCAGCGCGCCGCTCTCTTCGGTGAATGGGTGCGTGACGTCGAAGTCGTCCAACGCACCACTGAGGGCCGCGAGATCAACTGCGTTTGGAATGCCGCTCCCTTGTTTGATGACCAGGGTAGCCTGACCGGTGCAGTGGCAGTGGGGCATGATGTCACACAACAGCGTCACACCGAACAACGCCTTCGAATAAGCGAGGAACGGGCCCATGAGCAAACGGCACGTCTGCAGGCGGTCTTGGACACTACGCCAGCTATCATCTGGATCGCGCATGATAGTGAATGTCGTGAAATCTCTGGAAATCGTGATGCGACAGACCTACTCCGAGTCGGACCGGGCACCAACCTGTCCAAGACGGGAACAGAGACCGGGCGCCTTGCGCATTACCGGGTTCATCATGACGGAGTCGAGCTGTCGCCCATTGACATGCCCATGCAGCGTGTAGCAGCCACAGGGCAGGCCTTGCTCGATTACGCGATGGAAATCGTGTTCAACGATGGGACAGTGCACTCACTCCAGGGCAATGTCATACCTGTACAGGATGCTATGGGTCACCCAGCAGGAGCCATTGGTGCATTCCTGGACATTACAGATCTTAAACTGGCCGAGGATGCGCAACGTGAAAGTGAAGAGCGTTTCCGTGCTCTGGTGGAAGTATTATCCCAGGCTGTGTGGGAAACCGATGCGCAGGGTAACGCGGTAGTCGATTCGCCAAGCTGGCGCGCATATACGGGGCAGAGTGTTGATGAATGGCTCGGAATGGGCTGGAGTGCCGCTGTTCATCCAGAGGACCGTGCGTACGCCGAACAGCTTTGGCGCGACTCCGTGCGCGACGGCACGCCGGTCAACGCAGAATTCCGTCTGCGCAGTGCCATGGGTGGCTGGCGCTGGACGAACATGCATGCAGCTCCGCTGCTACTCCCCAATGGTTCGATCTATAAATGGGTGGGGATGAACATCGACATCACCAGACGGAAACAAGCTGAACAGGAGCGTGAGCGCCTGTTTATGGCGGAGACGGCTGCTCGAAGGCAGGCGGAACAGGCCCAGCAGGAGGCTGAACGCCAAACAGCATTGCGTCTGCGTTTCCTGGGTATGATCAGCCACGAGCTACGCACCCCGCTCACCTCGATTAAAGGTTTTGCCACGACTCTACTGGCCCAGGATGTGACGTGGGACGAGACGAGTTGGCACGAATATGTAGGGATTATCGATCAGGAGGCAGATAAACTCACCGATATGATCGATCAGTTGCTGGATCTGAGTCGTATCGAAGCTGGTACGCTCCGCATCGATCCACACGACCAGACTCTGGCTCCTATTGTGGAATCTGCACAGCCCCAACTGCAACTACTCACCAGAGCCCACACGCTCAGCATTGACCTCCCGATGAATCTGCCTGTCGTACGGGTCGATGCCCAACGTATCACCCAGGTGCTCATCAACCTGGTCGGTAATGCTGCAAAATACTCGCCAGCCGGCACTACCATTAGAGTCACAGCCCGGCATCAAGGCGATGCGGTGAAAGTGACTGTGGCAGACGAAGGCCTGGGCATCGCTCCAGAGGATATGCCGTTCGTTTTTGAGGCTTTCCGCCGGGGCAGTAATGGAAGTGCGCGACAGACAAAAGGCGCCGGTTTGGGTCTCGCCATCTGCAAGGGGCTGGTCGAAGCCCACGGCGGGCGGATTGGTTTCGAGCAGAACACCTACTCTGGAGCCACCATCTCGTTCACCTTACCGGTGGTGTGACGAGCACCAGGCTAAATGACGGTCACAGCGATTCGGAAGCCGTAATAACTACTGGAGTTTGTCGGATCTCCTCCGCTCCGTGCCGCACAGCGGGCAATCTTCGCACCCAGAAAATAGTTCCCCCCTCTTATCACCCTCAGGTCACGGCTCTGCTGGTTCTCCCGCCCATCGTTAGCCTTATAGGGATAGGGCATATACAGGCTACTCGTCCACTCCGAGACATTGCCTGCCATGTCTGCCACCCCATATGGGCTGTCACCCTGCGGGCTGTACTTGCCTACAGGTGTGGTAGCTCCAACATTCATGCCAACATTTGCGAGAGTAAGGCCTGGCACGTTATTTCCCCAGGGGTACAATCTCCCGTCCGTACCACGGGCAGCCTTCTCCCACTCGGCTTCACTTGGCAGTCGAATCTCATACCCGGTCTGCTTAACTGCCCATGTACTAAAAGCCACTGCATCATCCCAGCTAACCTGTACCACAGGATAATTGTCTTTGCCGGTCAGATCACTGCCAGCACCACCCGGATGCTGCCAGTTCGCACCTGACGAATCATTCTGCTCCGCCGTTGTCCGGTAACCAGACGCCTGGACGAATACCCGGAACTGTGCGTTCGTCACCTCATACCTGCCGATCCAGTATTCACCCAGCAACACGGTCGACTGCGGCTTCTCATTTGCCAGAGCATCCTTGTCCGTGTCTGCACTGCCCATCAGGAATGCCCCGGCTGGTATACGTAAGAATTCCAGTGCTACACCTGCTGCGAGGGGGAGCATGACAGCATGGTCATTCACCCGTGTGACCTGAACCAGCGGGGTTGGCTGGGCTGCAGTGGTTTCGGTCGGTTTGGAGGTATCTGTTGGCATCAGGGTTGCCGTTGGCTCCGACATGCTGGTGGTGCTGGGTGTATTGTTCTGCTGATCTGTCGCTGGCAGAGTTGGGGTAACGCCCGGAGTTGGTCTGACTGGGCGGATGATCAGGAATAATCCCACACCTCCTCCTACTGCGATGCCCGCCGTCGCAATCAGGAAAGCTCTGCGCGTCAATCCTCTGTTCTTAAGGTTGTGTGGTGCCGCCTGTAATGAGCCGTCAGGAACTATGCCTGCCTGGCCTGATTGTGGGCGAGACATTGGCAGCGTCGCGTCGGGCAACACAATTGTCGTATCAACTTTAGGCTCCGGCAGCACCTGTTCCCTGGTTCTCGGGAGCTTGAGCGCTCGTTCCAGATCAGCCACGAAATCAGCGCAATTTCGGTAGCGTTTGTCCGGTGATTTCTCCAACACGCGTCTCAATACGCCGTTTACGCCTGCTGGTAGATGCGAAGCAAACGAGCGAACGGGTGGAGGTGTCTCATGAACCTGCTTGTAGAGGATCGTGGTAGTTGTATCACCTGCAAACGGAACCCGCCCCGTCAGTAACTCATACGCAATGACGCCCAGAGCATATTGATCCGTGCGGCCATCTACTACTTTACCCAACACCTGTTCAGGTGCCATATACTGCGGCGTGCCGATGGATGCTCCCGTCGCTGTAAGCTTTGTGTCTTGGGCGGTTTTGACGATGCCAAAGTCTGTCAGAACGGGTGTACCCAGCTCGTCGAATAATACGTTGGCGGGCTTTACGTCACGGTGCACCAGCCCCTTCGCATGGGCGTAATCCAACGCCGCAGCGATAGGTCGCAGGATGCCAATCACCTCGTCTGGTGGCAGATGACCTTTATTCGAAAGTCTCTGCTTGAGCGTCCCGCCTGGCAGGTTGGCCATGACGAGGTAGTAGTTATCACCTTCGTGACCCACATCGTGCACGTCGATGATGTTCGGGTGGTGCAGACTGGCAGTGGAATGGGCTTCACGCTGGAAACGCTCGACGAATTCCGTTTCCCAAGCCAGTTGAGGGGCTAGCAGCTTAATCGCCACCGTACGGCCGAGTGTCAGGTCATATGCCTGGTACACCGCGCCCATACCGCCTTTCCCAAGTTGAGAGTCAATGCGATAACGATTGGCTAGGACTTGGCCAGCGGCCAGCATAGATCAGGACGCTCCTCAACAGTTTTAAAAGGGAACACCAGTCGATAGCTGGCCGGTTATTAACCCATCGATGGCTTCTTTTACTTTCGCCTTCACCAGTGTAGGCACTTTCGATTCCCAGTCATGGTAAGGAGCGAGACCAATTCCGCCGTTCCGAAGATCTGCCATGGCGATACCAGCCCGATTGGCTTGCTCATGGACACTCTTAAGGTACTCGTACACCGCAGCTTCTACATTCTTCATTGCACTTGTAATCAGTGCCTCTTTCACGTTAGGAAAGGTTTCGTACTGGTCGACATCCACCCCGATCGCGGCCACACCGGCCTGCATGGCAGCCATCAAGCCACCGTCGCCGGTTTCGCCTCCTGCTCCGAACACCACATCGCAGCCCTGCTGGATCATGTCGTTACCCGCCTTAGTACCCCAGGCTGGGTCAGTAAACGAAGGCGCGTAGATGTGCAGTACTTTCACATCAGGTTTTATCCACCTTGCGCCATTTTCATAGCCCATTACAAACCGTTGCACCGGCGGGATTTCCATGCCAGCAACCGTGCATACCATGCCTTTCATGGATACACCCGCAGCGACCACGCCTGCCAGGAAACCTGCCTGGTCCTCCCTGAACATCAAGCTGGTCACGTTATTCAGTCCTCCATCGGCGTAACAGTCTTTCTTGGTCTCGTCGCAGACGGAGGCGCCTCTAGTCGGGTAATAGGCATGGTCAACAATCGCGAACTGGATATCTGGATATTGGATCGCTTTCACGGCAACGGCATCGCTCATCCTGAAGCCAGCAGCAATGACTACGCCGCAATGATCGGCTGCGAACTGGTCGATGATGATCTCATAGTCGGCAGGTTGCTTTGCCTCCATATTGCTGACTATAAAACTGAACTCTTGCGCTGCCCTCTGGATTGCACTCCAGGCAACCCGGTTGTAGGACTGCTGGGTCATATCACCCGCATCAGCCAACAGGCCTACCTTGAGTGATGTGAGAGCCTGCTCTCCGTTGCCACCAGGTGACGCGACAGGGTGTGGGCCTATGGAAGTATCATACGAGATCATCCCATTCCGCACATGCATAATCACGATGCTCTTTACCGGATTATGTGCATCATCAAACTGCATGACGCCGGTAACTCCCGTATATTCAATCTTAACGAAGTTTTCTTTCACCACCTCTGGATCGTCGTTGCCCGCTTCACCGATCGCCTGGAATAGCATGCTAGCCGCATCATAACCCAAAGCAGCCCACTCATTCGGCATCAGTGGTTGCTGCTTATCATCGCGGTATTTCTGGGTGAACGCGTGAACGAAATCCTGTACCTCGGACCGGGGATCATCGTTTGCGTAATGGGCAGTGAAGAAATTGTTTTCAGCCGCCCCAAGGTCCAGGTCTGGTGTGTACCAGCCTTCGCTGCCCACGAAAGGTATCGTCATGCTGCGTCCCTTAGCCTGCCTGGTCATCAGGTTCGCGACGCTTGCGTCAGCAGGCAGATAGATTACATCAGGTTTCACATGGTCAATCTCGTCCAGATTAGCCGTGAAGTCAGTATCGCCGCCCGCATAACTCGTCCTGCCAACTACCCGACCACCTCCATTACTGAAAGCCTTCTCAAAATAGTCGGCCAGACCGATCATGTACGTGTTATCGCGCTCATCGAAAATGAAAGCTGTTCTGGCTTTCAGGTTGTCCAGAGCAAACCAGGCAGCGGCAGTGCCTTCCAAGGCATTTGTATAACAGGTGCGGAACACATAATTCTTCACCGTACCACTGGGATCAACCGTGACTGCAGGATTCGTGGAGGCAGGGCTGATCTGTATGACCTTCATGGAGGTGGCATAGTCCGATATTGATATGGACGCATTGGAGCATACTTCTCCTATTATGAACTTCACGCCATCCTGCTCGACCACCTTGCGTGCAGCATTTAAGGCAGCGTCAGCGGCGCACTGCCCATCCGCTACGATAGGCTGAATGCGCCGTCCCAATACACCACCACGGGAGTTCCACTGATCAATCGCTAGTAACGCTCCATTACGTGTCGACTCGCCCAGCGGAGTTTCCGAACCCGAGAGAGGAGCAATGATCGCCACCTTGATCTCGCCTTCAGCAACATCTCCACTCGTGGAACCCGTGGCGGTGGGAGCTTCAGTCTCTTTCGTCGAGGTCGGTTCAGGAGTCGGCTCGCTCGGTACCTCCGTTTCGGTGGATGGTGGTTGAGTTGACGGCACCCGGTTCGCCAGCAGCCAGTAAAGCGTTCCACCCGCTGCGAGACCGGTTATGCCAATGAGGACTGCACGTCTGCTGAGCGAGGTTTTCCGAAGCGCGGGATGTGACTCACTCGTGGCCTCTTGACGCGGCGGCTCGACCGCAGAAGGACCCGGCGTTTCGGCCAATGATTTCGTGCTTCCATCCTGCGCTGGTGGCTCAACCACGTCGCGCTCGTGTTGCTTGGCCCCCTGATGCTCGTGTTCCACAACAGGTTGCCTGTTAGCATCCAAAGGGATGGTCGCCCCTGCCAGGTCATCATGGCTCTTGTCCGGCTCGAACTGCTTCTTAATGTCAGGATGATCAATGCTCTCTGGCACGAACGTAGCAATTGGTGCAGGCGTTTCAGGCGCTGTGTTCGCTAAGAGCATTGATTCAATGTCGGGTGGCGGTGTGGGTGCAATCTTTAGCGTAGTCGGCTTGAGTGCATGCTCGAGGCTGGTTACAAATTCACTGCACGAGTTATAGCGATCTGCGGGTGTCTTGGCCAGCACACGTCTTATCACATCGTCCACAGCGGGAGGTAGCCCGGGTGCAAGGGAGCATATCAACGGGGGAGGCTCGTACACTTGTTTATGCAGGATGACAGTTGTAGATTCACCATCGAATGGAACCTTCCCGGTCAATAATTCATATGCGATGATGCCCAGGGCATATTGATCGCTCCGCCCATCGACCCCTTTACCCAGTACCTGCTCAGGCGCCATGTACTGTGGCGTGCCCAAAGAGGTGCCCGTCGCTGTGAGCTTGGTCTCTTGCGCTGCCTTAACGATCCCGAAGTCGGTCAATACCGGCTGACCCCGTTGATCGAACATCACGTTAGCGGGTTTTACATCACGGTGTATTAGTCCTTCGGCATGCGCATAATCCAGTGCATCAGAAATGGGATGCAGGATGCGTAGTACCTCATCCAGTGGCAGGTGTCCACTCGCCTGAATCCTGGCTTTGAGCGTGCCACCCGATAGGTACGCCATGATAAAAAAATGGTCATCGCCATCTTGCCCCACATCATGAATATCGATGATGGCTGGGTGGCGCAGGTTAGCAGCCGCACGCGCTTCACGCATGAAACGCTCTACAAAATCCGTCTCCCACACCAGGTGCGGAGCGAGCAGTTTGATGGCGACTGTGCGATGCAGGGAAAGATCAAACGCCTTAAAAACAGCACCCATACCGCCCTTTCCGAGCAGGGCATCGATACGATAACGATTTTGGAGGACTTGACCGGCTGTAATCATAGGTCCAGAATGCTCCTCCGCGCGAGGCGAAAAGTTATTACGCGTTACTGATTATATTACGTCCTTAATACAGAAAACGCGATGGTGTCGCCATAGATTGATACAGGTCAAACTGTGATGAGACGGCTCAAGTGTCCCTTATCCAGGATAACTGGAGATTACAATCGACCCTAAACCAGAGCATCATTCGTCAGATCGTTAGCGTTCTACGCATGATGCAAATCACACGAAGTTTGTCAAGGAGTACACGGTACATGACAGGTGATGTGTCCCAGACAAAGGGTATGCTCTTTTTCGTCCCTCATACGCATTGGGAGGGAGCTGTCTTCAAGACGCGCGAAGACTATCTCGACATGGGTCTGCCCCACATTCTATGGGCACTGAAGTTACTCAAGCGCTACCCCAATTACCGGTTCGTTCTTGATCAGGCTGCTTATGTGAAACCGTTCCTGGAGCGCTACCCACAGGAGGTCGATACCTTCCAGCGTTTCGTAGACGAAGGTCGTCTGGGCATTGTCGGTGGCATGGACGTGATGCCTGATAACAACATGCCCGGCGGTGAGTCGTTCGTACGCCAGATTCTTTATGGCAAGGGTTACTTCCGCAAAACATTGGGGGTGGATGTTTCTGTTGCCTGGCAACTGGATACTTTTGGCCACAATGCTCAAACACCCCAGTTACTCAAGTTGGCTGGCTACAAGACGTTTTATTTCAGTCGAGGTGTCCATAGCCCCACCAATCCGCACGAATTCATATGGCAAGGCATAGACGGTTCCCAGATCATCGCCTTCTGGCTCTATGGCTACGGCGCCCTTTACAACACGCCCAGGACGCTTCCTGAATTCACCTCCTTCCTGCGTCGTGCGTGGGATGATATGTCGCCCACCGCGTCCGGCCCTGTGCGACTAGGACTTTCAGGAGCGGACGTGACCCCTCCAGAAGACCACGTGCCGGTGCTGGAGCAACACTTCAACCAGCAGCCTGGTATGTCCTTCACCATGCGCCTATCCACCCCCGCCGAGTACGAGAGCGCGCTATTGCCGCACGCCGAGTGGCCAGTCGTCAGTGGGGAGCTCAATCCAATCTTTCAGGGCACCTACTCCAGCCGCATCGAGCTGAAGCAGCACACGCGCGAAATCGAGCGACTATTGACCACCGCCGAGAAGCTCGGAGTCTTGCTGCGCTGGCTGGGGGAACCTGTCGATGACGAGGTCGTCTGGCGCGCCTGGGAGCCGGCCCTGTTCAACCAGACGCACGACCTCATGTCGGGTGTGATGACCGACTACGTGTATGAGGACGTCGTGCACAGTTACGAATTTTCAAGGCGCCTTGGCCAGGCGCTGGTAGATGAGCGCTTGCGGCAGATCGCCCCGCACATCGACACGCGTGGCGAGGGCACGCCACTGGTTGTTTACAACACCCTTGGGTGGCCACGCACCGACATCGCCTTCGCGAAAGTTGGCTTCAGCGATGAAAGCGTGATGAACCTGCGCCTGGTGGACGCCGACGGGCAGAACGTGCCGGTACAGATCATGAGCGCTCGCCGCCACGAGAACGGCGCGCTGTTGGAGGCCGAAATCGCTTTCCTTGCACGAGACGTACCCGCCTTGGGGCACGCCGTCTACCATGTCTCGCCGCTGGCAGAGGTCGGCACCACAGCAGAAACGTTGACAGTCCTAACCAATACCCTCGAGAACGATTCCATCCGCGTCACGTTCGATCCCTCCACCGGCGCTCTCACCAGTCTGGTATACAAACCTACTGGCTGGGAAGTTCTCAGCGCCCCGGCGAACGTCGTGGCACAGCAACAGGACCACGGCGACCTGTGGGAACCATACCACCCGCTCAACGGTGCGCAGGCCATCGCCATGGACACGCCCCATCCGCCCCCGCAGCCCAGACAGGCCACCTTCAGCACCCAGCAACAGGGCGTTCCAGCGAAGGTGATATGCGGGCCGGTCGTCTCGGAGTTCAAGGTGGAGCACTCGTTCGGCGAGCGGAGCCATTTCGCCACCACTGTGCGCATCTACGCGGGCCTGCCCCGCGTCGACATTCGCACACGCATCCTTAATAACGACGAATTTGTACGCTACCGTGCTCTCTTCCCTACGTCCATCCGTTCGGGTAAGCGCACCGACGAAATTCCGTTTGGCGCCATCGAGCGGCCAGAGGAGATCGAGTTCCCCGCCCAGAACTGGATCGACTACTCCGAAGGAGTGGGCGACGGCGTAAAGGGCGTCACGCTGTTCAACCGCGGGCTGCCCGGCAACAACGTCTCTGGCGGGACGCTAATGCTCTCGCTGCTGCGCAGCACGCGTATCGTGTCTTACGGTTACGGTGGAGGGTACGAACCGGGCATGGGTTCTGACAGTGGCCTGGAGCTGGGTAAGCAGCTTGTCTTCGACTACGCGCTGCTCCCCCACGCTGGCGACTGGCGCCAGGCTGCTGTCTACCGCACAGGCTGGGAGTTCAACCACCCGCTCATCGTACGCACAGCATCCCCGCACGCAGGTGGGGGTCTGCAGCGCTGGGGCCTGTTGGAGATTTCCCACCCTAACGTCATCGTCTCCGCTATGAAACCCGGCAGTGACGGCAGCGCGGTGCTACGCCTGTATGAGGCTGCGGGACAACAGACTGAGGGCGTGCGCATCAGGCTGGACGCGCGCGTTGTATCTGCCGAGGAGGTCAACCTTATGGAGGATCCGGGAACCCCGCTCCTCGTTCGTGACAACGGCGTGGAGTTGAGTCTGCACCCGTATGAGATCCAGACAATCAAGTTCCGTCTCGCCCCGGCATAAGTGTCCATGAACCGCGGGCAAATATCGATGAACCCAGACGGCTCATCAAGGAGTGGTAACACAGCGGCCATAGCCACGACTGCTCTGTTAGCAGTCATTGACGATATCGTACACATGGTCATGAAGCGAGACACCGGCCGTTACGCCATTCCATCGGCGATCTAGTGGGCACCGAAATGTAAAACTTCTCTCCAATCGATATCACGGTCAGACGGCCCCCACCACGGCCCAGTACTCCGGCTACATTAGGCTCGTACACCACATTAGGCTGAAGACGCCCCATGCCATATCGCACATCTTGCCGCGCATGGAGAGCACAAGCGAGATGTGGAACTGCACCTTCCTGCATTACGTGTCCATCAACTTGCCGCTGGTCTGCTCTTACCCCCTTCTCGATTACCAGTCGATGTCGACGCCCATTTATAAGTGCTGGGAACTCGTAGTATTACGTCCGACGAGGTGTTAATAGATAATCGATGCGCTACGAGGCTACCGTGGCAAAGGCCTTACGCTTTACGATTTTGACGCTACTATGCCTGCACCATCATCACACTACAAAAGCTGGAACCGGTGCCGACCATTTATCGGCGCCAATATCCGCCACAGCGGGTAAGATACGACAGTAGGAGGTGACCATGAAGGCGGTAGTAAAGTTCGCTCATGAAGATGGCGCCGTGGCGATACGTGACGTGCCCGAACCAGCCATTAACCCTGACCAAGTGCTGCTGGACGTCAAAGCGACCAGTGTGTGTGGCAGTGACATTCATATGTGGCGCGAACACCAAAGCTGGGCGATCAAGCTGCCACTCATTCTAGGTCATGAGTTTAGCGGTGTGGTGGCTCAGGTGGGTGAGCGGGTAAGTGGTTTCCAGGTCGGCGAGCGTGTTGCCTGCGAAACGGCGTACCAGGTGTGCGGCCAGTGTGTTTACTGCTTGAGCGGCAATTACAATCTATGTCCACACCGTCTGGGTTACGGGGCGCTGGCTGACGGCTCCTTCACGCGCTATGTCGTGGCACGTCCACAGATATTGCATCGCATCCCCGCCAATGTGCCATTCGAGCACGCTGCGCTCACTGAACCCATTTGCGTGGCTTATAACGCACTGGTGGAAAAGACGGCCATCAAACCCGGCGACGTCGTGGTCATTCAGGGACCTGGACCCATCGGCATCATGGCATTACAGATGGCTAAACTGCGTGGTGCCGGAACATCAATCGTCCTGGGCACAGATGTAGATAAACACCGCCTGGAGGTGGCTGAGGAGCTCGGCGCGCAGTATATAGTGAATATTCAGCACGATGACCCGGTCAAGCTGATTCGCTCTTTGAGTGACGGCTATGGCGCAGACCTGGTGGTGGACTGCACTGGCGTGAGTGGCGCGCTGCAACAATCGCTGGAGCTGGTTCGTCCCAATGGGCGCATCACCAAGATCGGCTGGGGTCCCCAGCCGCTTGGCATCAGCCTGGATCCGCTGGTGGCCAAGGCCGTGACGCTGCAGGGCTCCTTCAGTCACACCTATCCCACCTGGGAGCGTGCCCTGGGGCTGCTCTCCACCGGGCAAATCAACCTGGCACCTGTGATCGGCGGGATCTACCCGCTGGATGACTGGCACGAGGCCTTCACACGCATGGCAGACGGGGCAAATGTCAAATCCGTTCTGACGATGCTCAATTAACGAATGCAAATCGCTGTCGTGACTCAGCCACTTCATTCCCAGTAGAGGAACAAGATGAAGCCCATAATCCAGATTTCGATCGACGTAACTACACTCGATGAAGCGATTGGATTGGCAAGCGAAGCAGTAGCGGCTGGCGTAGACTGGCTGGAAGCCGGCACGCCTTTGATTTTAGCTGAAGGCATGCGCGGTGCGCAACTGTTCCGCCGCGAGTTCCCCCATGTGCCCATCGTAGCAGACCTCAAGACGATGGACGGTGCCGGCCTGGAGGCCGAGGTGATGTTCAAGGCCGGAGCGAATATGGTCGTAGTCATGGGCCAGGCGCATGATGCCAGCATCATAGAGCAGGTGAAAATGGCCAAACGCTACGGTGGCAAAGTGATGTGTGATGTGATGCTGTGTCCCGACAAGCCTGGTCGCGCGCGCCGTGCCCAGGAACTGGGGGTGGATTACATCATTGTGCACACTGGCTTCGACGAGCGTAATATGATCAAAGGTCTCAGTCCCCTTGACGACCTTCCAGCCGTGTTGCAGGCTGTGACGATACCCGTGCAGGCTGTAGGAGGCTTAAGCATTGACCAGGCCATCCAGACACTGCAAATGGGCGCACAAATCGTCGTGTTTGGCGCTCCCCTCGTGATTAGTGGTACTGAGTTTAAAGCCCAACAGGGCTTCGAGCAGCAGTTGCGTGAAATCGTGCAGCGCGTGAAACAGATTGACCTGTCTCCTCGCACCTGACCAGCCGTTTCCTCAACTGCATCAGGCTAAAGAGCGGTGGTATTGTTTTAATCATGAATGTCAAGCTCGCTTATGGCAAGCAGGGCTTGCCGCTAAGGCTCCCCGACGAATGGAATGCGACCGTCGTAGAGCCGCGTTATATTACAGGTCTGCCGGATCCATTCGAAGCAATCAGGCAGGAATTGCGGCAGCATCATTTTGATGAGACAGTCCACAAGTTGGGAGATGCACTCGTTGCGGCCGACCATGAGGGGCTTAAGGTCGGGGTCATTTTCAGCGACATTACCCGCCCCACCCCCAACCACATTATTGTGCCTGTTGTGCTGGACGAGTTGGCTCGAATCGGCGTGCCGCGCCACTCCGTAACACTTTTCAATGCACTCGGTACGCATCGCCCCAATACCGAGGCGGAATTGCGCTTGATGTTGGGCGATGCCATTGTGGATCATTACCGGATCGTACAGAATGATGCCTTCGAATCTGCCACTCAGGTGTACGTGGGCACATCCCGTCGCGGTCACGAAATCTGGTTGAATCGTGAACTGGTGCAATGCGACCTGAAGATCTTGACAGGCTTTATCGAGCCGCACTTTTTTGCTGGTTTCTCAGGCGGCGGCAAGGCCGTCATGCCCGGCATGGCTGGTCTGCGCACGGTGCTCCGCAACCATAATGCTGAAATGATCGGCCACCCCAACGCCACCTGGGGCGTCACGCAAGGCAACCCCATCTGGGAGGAAGCCCGCGAGGCGGCATGGATGGTAAACCAGACTGCGAAACTCGCGAGCACCTTTAAGGTTGCATCAGAAGTCACCTCCCTCTATTTGCTTAACGTCACACTCAACAAAGACAAACAGATCACCGGCGTGTTCGCTGGCGACCTGGATGAGGCTCACGCGCGTGGTTGTGCGTTCGTAAGGGATACCGCCATGCAACCTGTGCAGCACGCATATGATGTCGTCATCACGACCAATTCCGGTTACCCCCTGGACCTGAATCTGTACCAGACGGTGAAAGGCATGTGCGCAGCGTCTCAGGTGGTTAAGCCAGCCGGAGCTATTGTGGTGGCCTCGGCATGCAGCGAAGGCATCCCCGACCATGGCCTTTACGGTAGAATGCTGCGCGAGGCTTCGAACCCACGCGAGCTCCTGGACCGGATCAACGTACCAGGTTTCCTGGAGCAGGACCAGTGGGAGATTCAGATCCAGGCACAGATTCAACTAAAGGCTGATGTCCACCTGTTTAGCGATGGCCTTAATGACGAACAAATCACGTCCGCCCTGCTCAAGCCCTGTCACGATATCATTACTACCGTTTCCAAACTACGCGAGCAGATGGGACCTGGCGCAACTGTATGTGTCCTGCCCGAGGGACCGCAGACAATCCCTTACGTTGCCCCAGCATAAGGATGAATCTCACCAGTTCTTAAAGGTTGAAGCATCTGCACTTAACATTTCCGACACGCATTGCCGATGCAGGATTACCGTGCCGGAGAACGCTGCGTAGAGCGCATGCTGTGCACCAACTGCAATCACCTCACCCTGAAAGGTCATGTCCGTGGCAGGTACTAACTGCCCCACCAGATACGATTCCGATGGTCTCCACAGATTGGTAACCTCGCTGCCATCACCTCAGTACGTTAGGTCCACAGTAAGTCCTTATCATTGACGTCCACCTTTAGGCCATCACGCATCGTAGGTAGAGCTATACGCGAACACCGGCCCATATTCGGATGAAGATCCAGTCCGCATGGTAACGATGTGGGTTGGTATAGTCAGGCTCGCCTTTCCAGACATACTGGCAATTGGATTCTGACTGGCAGGGTGTGCTTCTGTCTCTTGGATGGACTCAGCCACAGCGTCTGTCCATTTGCAAGAATAGTGGTTTTCAGGTTGAGCCGAATCAAACCGTCGTTTAGCAGGACTGGCCTGCTGCGCTGCCTTTATTGCAGGGCGCGCCCATGGGAAATTCGCCGTACATCAGCAAGTTAGTCGAAATTGGTTGGCTTGTTACATAAAAGCCCTCTCATTTCGTGCATATCTGACATGATTCCTTCTGGCAGACGGCAGCAATACCAAAGTAGATCAATTGACCATATTGTTCACGTAACGGCGTCGATGTAGGTGTCGGGCAGGTCTGTGGCTTATTCGATGCGAGTGCTGCGTTTCACCGTATAAGCGACGAAATCGCAGACCTGCGCCCATGCTGCACCGGCCATCCAGCCTGCCAGCACATCAGTTGGCCAGTGCACAGCCAGATAGATGCGGCTGAGGCCAACCGCAATGGTAATGAAGATCGCCAGACCAATCAGGTAAGCTTTTAAGCGCCGGTTATTCTGCAGGTTTGCCAGCAGTGCGCCCAGTGTCAGGTAGGTGGTCGCCGATAACATGGAATGACCACTGGGGAAGCTTGCCGTGGTCACATACGCCAGATGTTGGAAAAGCTCCGGTCTCGGTCGGTTGATTGCAGTTTTCAGTACATAGCTAATAATGGCTCCCCCGCCAATGGCAACAATCACATACAGTGCTACGCGTTGCTTGCCGATCAGTAGCAGATAAACCACCACTGCCAGCGTAATAAAGGTGAGCAATGCTACACCGCCTAAGGCGGTAATGTCGCGCGCCACATTTTGTACGGTGGGCGAACCGAACGGCTGGCTGGGATTCGCGGGATCGCGTGTGGCCATCAGGATCGCCCTGTCGAAGGTGGTGGTGTCGCCGTGCAGCACCTCGCCTGCCAATAGGACGAATAACAGGGCCAGACCGGCAACAATCAGTAATACCGCGAACGGTAACAGCTCACATCGAACCGCACCATCCAGCGTGTCGCCACTACGCGCAGGCACGCCGGGTGTCTGCTCGCTTCCCAGAGTCTACTGACTATTCGACACTCTATCAACAGAATCTACCGGACCGGCCAATCATCAATGGTCCGTCTGTTTTCCAATTGGTATATCCAACTGAGTGCCACCCTATGGTGAAAACCATCCGTGTCCTTCGATATGGCTTATTGAATTTGTGTTCTGCCCTGCCTCAACGATCTCTACGGCCATGGCCACAGGGGCGGCGTCCCGCGTACCTCCTCATTCCGGTCTGTCGCGGGAGGAGGTGCCACCGTCAGGTGCGAAACTTCACCATACAGCTGTGCATTCATCGGTATGTTCAGAGCGCCCAGCGATTCGTCCAGTTGCTCCACATTACGCGCCCCGATGATGGGTGCCGTTATAGCTGGATTCACTGCCACCCAGGCAACCGCTAAAGCAGCAGGTGCAAAACCATGCTGCTGTGCGAAACTCGCGAAGTCTGAAGCTGCCTGACGCACCCGTAGATCGCCATAGCGTTTAATGTAGGTCTGGTTCTCATTAATCCGGCCGGTACCAGATGACGCATCTCGATATTTTCCGGTCAGTAATCCACCACCCAGCGGACTATAGCTAATGACGCCGACGTGCTCCGCAAAGGCAAGCGGCAGGATCTCCACCTCAGCCTGACGTTTCACCAGGTTGTACATGGGCTGGATTACCTTGAACCGGCCTAGGTGACTCTTATCACTGATGCCCAAAGCCTTCATCACCTGCCAGGCGGCGAAGTTGCTCGCGCCTGTATAGAGCACCTTGCCCTGCCTTACCAGATCTTCCAGGGCACGCAGTGACTCCTCGAGCGGAGTCGCCAGATCAAAGCCATGCAGAAAGTACACGTCCAGCCAGTCGGTTTTCAAGCGCCGTAAGCTTGCCTCCGCCGCGGACAGAATATGGCGGCGGGAATTACCGCGCGCATTGCGGTCACTGCCAGTCGGGGCAAACACCTTGGTGGTTAGGATCACCTCATCACGGTGCCCCGAAACCAGGTCACCCAGGATGCGTTCCGATTCCCCACCGGCGTAGGCATCCGCACAGTCGAAAAAGTTGATGCCTGCATCCCGGCAGCGGCGATAGAGAGCCGCTGAGGTAGTCCGGTCCGCTTCGCGGCCAAAGGTCATGGTGCCCATGCACAGAGCAGACACCCACACCCCTGTGTCACCTAAAATCCGATACTGCATTGTGCCACCTCCTTAACTTACCTTAACAAGCACCAACCAACCCGTCAGGGTCACGGCACTGAGCAACGTGGTGAGAAAGACCATCTGTGAGGCAAGGTCCGAGTTACGTTCGTATTCCACTGAAAGGATATAGACATTGACCGCCACAGGCATGCCGGCCGCGATCACCATTACCGGTCCCAGAGCACCCAGGCTGCCGGGTGCAATCGCTGTCCACGCGACCACCATCAGCGTAGCGACCAGTGGTGCCAGAAGCAGCCGGATTGCGGTTACCAGGCTGACCGTTCGCAGGTGTGCTCCCAAATGGCTACGAGCCAGTTGAACGCCCAAAGTGATCAACGCCACTGGAATCAAACCGTCGGAAAGATAAGCAAGTGGATCGTGGATAGGCGCCGGGACCTGGACCTTAAGCTCAAGCAACGCAATGGCCGCCGTGGCGGCCCAGACTACCGGCACCTTCAGGAAACCGATGAGCATGTCTCGCCAGTGCGAGCGGCCACCGTCCATCACCCACAGTCCGGCGGTGAAGGTCATCAGGTTCTGTACCAGCACCACGATCGCCATGGCGCTGGCACCCTGTGCGCCAAAGGCCAGTGTCGCCAGCGGTATTCCATAGTTGCCAGCGTTGGAGAGTACCGAAGCCAGCGAGAGCACCGGACGCTCGGCACGAAAGTGTCCTGCACCGAAGAGACACCAACTGATGCCAAACATCAATGTGATATGCAGCAGGGTAAACAGCGCCACCATCCCAAACAGCGCCGGCGACAACTTTGCGTCCAGCGTCTTCACGAATACCAGCGCCGGAACAAACACGTAAAAGTTGAGCTTGGACAATGTATTGAGATCCAGATGGAAGGCGCGGTCCACGATCGCCCCTACTCCGATCAGGATGAAGATTGGCAGGATAATGTCGATGAAGATGGTGAAGGTCAAGTGCTCGCCCTATCTAGTAGTTGTCCTGTGTGGTGAGGCCCATTAATGTAAAGTGCTCGCGTACATCCCGCTCCAGTTCGACGGGGTAGCGTAGCGCGTATCGCTTGCACGCTGCTTGCGCGTCGCGCGAAAATAAGTTCATCTCATTTTGCAATGCGCCCGCAATCGTTTGGCACTGATTCGAGCCAAAATAAACGAGCAATTCAGTCTGCTGCTCTGGCGATAGGGCATGGATGTCACGCGCCCACCAGTTCCATTCGGCATTGGGATAAAAAGCATTCAGCACGCGTAAATGAGCCTGAAAGATCACCTGCTGCACATACATCATTTTATAAACATCGCCGCGTCGGAAATACTTGCCACTCAGGTAGGCGTACACATAGTAGATGTTTATCTGGTGCAACAGGTCGGTCGGGTTAAAGCACGGCACGGGTGTGCGCTGCATTGCTTTGGCCAGCAGGCCTGTGCGGTCGAATAGGATGCGCTGAGGACGCAACCAGGGGGCATTTCGAATATAACGCTCGCGGCATACAGCGAAGTCAAAAAGGTGCGATCGACCTCCAGCTTCAAAGAGGAAGGCATAGTTTACGTTATCTTCACTTTCACCTTCCGGCAGCCACACCAGGAGCGGGCCACACAGAGCCTCGCATACGGCACGTATCTCTGCCTTGATGGTCGAGTATTCTTCATCGCGGAAAACGGCATCAGCATCCACGTCCGACCATTCATCGGTCGTGCCCGCGCCGATTGATCCTGAGAGAAACATCCCCAGGCAGCGTTCATCCTGAGCGTAATACTCTTGTAGTCTTTTCAGCGATTCCAGCAGGATGGGATGCATGGCTCGCTATACACGTTCCTGTCTGGCCTTCAACAATGTATCCAACCAGGCGCCGGCCAGGCGTAGTTGATTGAGCTTCGCCTTCAGGTTCTGGTGGCGAACGGGGATCATATCGAGCACGTCGAATCCGCAGGTATTGAGAACCTTCTCCAGGCTCATGCAACACGAGAGCGACCCCCCTCCAACCCCGCCGGCTACGCACACACCCATGACCGGTTTGTCTTCGATGCCCACTCGCGCACCTTCGAACGTGCAGATTCGTCGCAGACGGTCGGTGAATGCTCGCATGCTCTCCGAAAGATCACCCCAATAGACCGGTGAAGCGAAGACCGCTGCATCAGCCTGGCGGATGTCGTCGACCAGTTCTGCGAAATCATCCTCGATCAGACAGACTCCATTTTTACGACATATCCCCCAGCCGTTATCTTCGCATTGAATACAATGATCGATTTTCAACGTGGGTAAGTAATAGCTCTCAGCTTCTCCCCCGCTGCTTCGGAAGCCATCAGTTAGCGCATCAACAGCGTGTCCCGTCTGTCCGTCTGGGTTACGGCTTCCGCAGATCATGATGACTTTCATAGTGGTACCCTTGCCCGATGCGACACCGCGCCGGACTACTCCAGTTTCTATTTGTATACCGATTTCACTTTCTTTGCACGCGCAAATGCGTAAAACCTACGCTCAGTGAACGCAAGTCGCCGCTTTGAGGATCGTGATTTGCTGGTTGGGTCGCCTGAGCGTAATTTAAAATCAGTTTATTGGCCACCCCAACACGAACTTCGGTTGCAGGGATGGATATAACAGCGTGCCACACCTGGCATGCTACCCAGTCGTGCTCCGCCAGGAGAAAGCCGTTCACGGTGATTCGCACGACCTGCGTTGTCGTACGGTCATGCGGTGCACAGTAGGGGAAGGCATCTAACGTTAATTCGTACTCGCTCCGTGCCGTAGCGTACCACTCCGCTTGTGACTCTTTTCCCTCAGCCCATGTCCCCCAGCTTTCCGATTGTGACCAGCCCTGTGTCGTTAGAATATTAATATTCAGCGATCGTACTTCTGCTATGCAGATACGGTAGTACCACGGAGACTGTTCCTTATTTGGATCGAAGCACCCCACAGGCTTCAGCAGCGGGTTCTGCACTGCCTGATCCCACATGGTTTGCGTCCCTTTAACCTTGAAGTGGAATACTATGTAGCGCACGCCGTATTGCGCGAGTATCTTCACCACACCGGGCTCTTCCATTGCCCGTCCGCCGTGCAAAACGCTGTCATCGATAAGATACTGCCATAGATAATACACAGGGGATGGCATGAAGGAACCTACGCCAGATAGTGTGGGTTTATGGGTGAACTGGGCTTCAGTAATGACCTCGCCGCCAATCATGATGGTGGGGTAAGTAATATCGACAATGCTCTCGCCTGCGCCGAGAGGTTGTCGACTCAGCCACACAAAAGCTGGATGAGGCTGGAGCGTGGTAAGTGGCACACCTGCAGTAGTGGGGAGGGGTAATACCTCCACGATCCAAACCCCTGCGAGTATCCAGCGCCCCAGGGTTGGTAATCGCTGCAGCCCGATGGCAGCCAGTCCAACCAGACCTAACCCACCTACGATCGCATAACGCGCCATAACCCGCGCCGACTCGTAATAGGGCACCACGGCCGTCAGCAGGAACCCGGGCAGTGGAATACCCATATCGAAGGGTATTCCAGGACTCGCCGCTGTGAAGATGTCTGGTTTTAAAAACCTCCCGATTTGCCAGATCAGCTCGTTTAGGGGTTTGAATATCTGTGAGCTAACTTCCTGGCCGTTCCAGCGCAATAGCAAGCCCAGAGATAATAGGAACCCCAACCCTGCCAGCCAGAGCAACCCTGTCATGGTACTGCGCCGCCTCACCAGATACACGGTGCCAATCGCAGCCAGCAGTGTGGTGACCAGACCAAATTCATCGAGGAAGGTCTCGTCCCATGGACCTGAGTAGATGGCCCTGGATAACTGCCGGATAGTCGCGATAGGATTGGTGGCGCTCTCATCTGGCAGACTATTCAGGCTGGCTCCCCATATCTGCAGTCCGTTGATATCCCAGGAAACGAGGTGATCCTGCCGGTTGCCCACTTCGTACAAGATCAGAGTCGGCGCACTGATGAATGCTGCGATCAGTGCAATGGCTATCACCTGGCTAAGTCGCCGACGACTGAAGAGCTGCCTGCCCCACACCGCGAATGGGATCGCCCCAAGGAAAATGCTGTAGTACGAAAAGTTCACCATTAAACCCCATATCAGTCCACCCATCACTAACAGACGCCGGTTCGATGTACGGGATTGGTGATCTTGCCCAAGGGTCAGTAATACTGAAAGGAGCCACGGCAAAAAACTGGTCGCCCATAATATGTGCAGGTGTCCATTAATACGGAACCAGCGTGTGTTGAAGAACGTGAATACCAGCGCAGCCGCCGTAGCTGGAAGCGCAGTCGTGTATCGCCGTAATAGCTTGAGTGAGCCTGCATACGCCACGACAAATGGCACAAGGGCGAGTACATTGTAGGCAAATGCGGCGCCGCCGATTAAATTGAGAGGCTGAGCCAGAAGAAATAACAGGGGGGTGTGGGCCAGAGTGGTCGTATGCCAGCCGTTCGGCGCAAACACCAGAGGTGTGAAAAATGCTGATCCGTTACCTGCGAATAGCGCATCGTGATAGTGACGTATGCCCCAGATTACCTCCAGCGCATCACCATAGGCAGGAATACGCTGAAAGAAATCGGTCACACGCCAGCCCCACAGCAGCATAGCCAGCAATGCCAGCCAGGGCGCCGTCGTTTGCACGATCTGGCCCACTCGGTGGCCCAACAGCAGATCGAACTTCACTCTGATTTTAGACATCATAGTTACGTGTTTGGTCTGCAATGATCTGATTGGGAAGATGACTTGCACTGAGCCGAAACGCAGGTGAAGACGGCCAGCCTGCTCGCAAACTCTGCGCCCGCATCACCCAGGTCGTTTTTCCTGGTGTGCGGCAAGAGTACGGTCACAGGCTACTCGCCGTTATCACCAGGAATCCCAGTGCAGGCGTTCGGCTATGGGTAGTCGTTTGGCAGGTACGAAGTCTTCGCCGGTGTAATAAGCCACTGGCAACAGGGCGGCCTGGGTCACAGTATCGGGGATGCCCAGGATGTTGGCCACTTCCTTCTCGTAGCGCAGGTGCAGGGTAGTCCAGGCCGAGCCCAGGCCGCGCGCACGTAATGCCAGCATGAAGGACCAGGTGGCTGGCAATATGGAGCCATAAAAGGAGGCTTGCGACTGGGCACCCGCGTTCTCAACCCGCCCCTCCTGACACGGTATGACCAGCACTGGCACATCGCCCATATGCTCGGCCAGGTACAGCGCCGACTTGCGCATACGCAGCATCTGGACAGCGAAGGGGTCATCCGGCCGCGAGCGATACACAGCGTCCTGCTCGCGGTTCGCTTCCTGGTAAATCATGTAAGAGCGGCGGTAGAGCGCTCCGACCCCGGCACGTTTTTGTGGATCGGAGACGATCACGAAATGCCAGCGCTGGTTATTACTGGCAGTCGGTGCCTGGATAGCGATCTCAATGCACCGCTGGATGATCTCCGGTTCAACGGGTTTCTTAAGGTCCAGTCGCAATCGCACACTTCGTGTGGTGGTCAGCAGATGATCGATTGTTGTCAGGTCCATATACACCTATTGTGCACCCGCTACGTGCACCACCGTCCGCCCGATTCGCCCGCCATGCAGGGTGCGGTCAATTTCGACGTCCAGCTCTTCCAGAGTGCACTCACGTATGAACTGGGCGAACTGATCGAGTGGCCAAAGAGAACCAAAGTCAGTCCATAGACCAGCAAGCTGGTCCTGGGGGCAGTTCGCCACATCGACCCCGATCAGACGTACGGCACGCAAGATAAACGGATATACCGTTAACACCAGATCGGCACCGGCCACATTGCCGCAACACACCACGACACCGCCATAGTGCATGGAACGAATAGCCGTTGATAAGCTCGCGCCGCCTACCGTATCGAGAACACCAGACCATCGCCCCTTCAAGAGTGCCTTTTCACTGAAATCCTGCATACTCGCGCGGTGGGTTACCTCGGCTGCGCCCAGGTGTTGTAGCAAATCGCGGGCGGCGGGCTTGCCAGTAGAGGCCACCACGCGGTAACCCAGACGTGCCAGTAACGCCACGGAAAAGATACCCACCCCGCCCGTCGCGCCGGTAACCAGAACCTCGCCGTCGGCAGCCTGCACCGCTTGCTCCTGCAATCGCCTGACACATAGTGCCGCCGTAATCCCAGCCGTGCCAATGGCCATGCACTGGCGCGATGTCAGTCCATCCGGTAGAGGCAGCAGCCACTCCGCCGGCATACGCGCATATTCGCTATAACCACCCGGCACGTTGGCGCCAAACTCGGCAGCATGAACCATGACCGCATCGCCCGGTTTGTATTGCCGATTGGTCGATTCCACTACCACGCCAGCCGCATCGATACCCGGAACATGGGGATAGCGCCGGGTTACGCCATGGTGACCTGATGCAGAGAGCGCGTCTTTATAGTTCAACGATGAATACTGCACACGCACCAACACATCACCCGGAGGTAACTCGGCTGGGGTGCGCCTCGTCACATGGCGTTCGTACTGCCCTGTTGGACCTTCACTGACTACCAGCGCTCTAAAAGACATAGCTCTTGCGTTTCGCCTTGCAAGGGGGCTGGTTATCGTCCGATGCCAACGGATCCACCAAAGGCTGCCGACATCTGCTGGTAAATGCTGGCAATGTTAGCCTGATCACCCTGGAAAAACTGGCCGCGCCCCTGGCTGGCCAGTTGAGATAGCACATTTGTGTCTGCATCGCTTCCGTAAGCAATAGTGAACACGGTGGTATTGTTCGCAGCGGCTTTATCGATCAGGTCCTGGTTAAACTCATAGTGAGAACTGGATGTGTCCTGGCCATCTGTCAGCAATACGATCGCATTACTGGTCTGCGAACTGTTCGTTTTGGCGATCAGGTCTGCCGCCTCCCCAATCGTGTCGTAGAGTGTGGTGTTACCGCCAGCCTGTATTCCATCGATCTGCTGCACCGCGCTGTCACGGACGTCACTCACTTTGCGGTGATCGATCAATACATTAGTGCGGCTGGCAAAGGTAATGAGTGTCAGGTAATCGCTATCACCCATCTGCTTGACAAATTGCTCTGCTGCGTTACGCACAGCGTCGATCTTTTCGCCCTGCATGCTGCCCGACGTATCGATCAGCATAAACAGGTTGACTGCTTTACGCGCAGCCTGCCATAACTGCCCCACCGCCAACACCGACTCGGCATTCGGGGCGCTAAAAAGCACCTTTGGTTGCGCGGGGTCCACACCGTGAGCAGCGTCAATAGGCGAGCTGAGAGGCACGCTATTATTCACGGGACGCAACCCGGCAGCTAGCGCAGCTCGTTGTGCTTGAGGCTTAAGCAGGAAATCGCGAAAAGCTCGCGCCGCTTCCTGCACCGGAGCACTCGCCGTACCATTCACACAGGCTGGGTTGGTGGACATGAAGGTGCCCTCGTAAGGGTATACCGCTACCAGTCCATCTGCACCGCCACCCCCGTCATTCACAACCGTGCTTTCGTACATGATGGCCGCGCTCAGGTACTTGATCCCTCGTGTTTCCATCGTTTGTCCGAGCTGCTCGGTCGACTGGCTGAAGGTAGCCACCGTGCCTTCAAAGGCTGTTACAGAAGCCTGTACAACGGGGTCGTTGATGTCAGCAGCCGTCAAGGCTGACGTCTTGTTCCTGGCTGCATGCACCACAGCCAGGAGGGTATCGCTGCCGCTACCCGAAAGCCCTGGGTGGGTGTGACCAACGCGTAGTGTTGCCCCGTATTGGCCACCCGTGTAATAGGCCCACGACGAAGGGTCGGCTGCCAGGGTGCCTAGATCCAACCAGCCCAGCGCACGACCTGGCCAACCCAGCGCCTCGGCAATCGGGCGCCATATAGCGATCACCAGTGGACTCTTGGCCACACTCTGGCAATCTCCCTGGAACGCCGCCTGCCCCTTGCTCGCCAGCACCGCTACCCAGGCATCGTCGTCGGGGATCCACAGGCCGGGTAAAGATGTCCCACTCGTCATGTCAGCCGCCGCCTGGCCTGCATCAACCGACTGCAGTTGAACGTACGCTTGCTGGCCATTGCTGATCTTTACGCTTGCCTGGTTGAATTGGTCAACAGTCCCCTTCAGCCAAGGAGTCAGGTTGGTATTGGCAACCACCTTGACAACTGCCGCATTACTCGGCACATCGCCAGCACTCATCTCGCATGCCGTTGCCAATAAGCCTGTCACCGTGACGAATGAAAGAATTCTGAGCAAGCCTGAAGCTTTTCGTAGCATGCTTCACCCACCTTCATCAAACAGGCTGTCCATATCGGCAGCCATGAACGATGTAACCATGGAGCCTGACGCCGGCCATATAAACTGTCTACCGCCCAACGGTGAGCAGTGTCAGCTCCACATAGCGATCCTGGGCCTGGATGTCGGGGTCTTCGGTCTCCCAATGATCTTTAGGGGGTAGTGTTGCTTCAACGATAAAACGGCTGCGATCGATGCCCTGTGAAACAAGATAATCCACCACCGCCTGTGCGCGCGCCTGAGCGATCGACAGAATGTCCTGTTGCTTGTACGTACCTTGAGGTCCTGGCCATGCTGCCGACCCCTTGACACGCAGGAATAACCCAACGCTCTGTTGCATGGTGGGTACCACGCAATCATCCAGAATGCGGCGCGATTCGATCGTCAGTGACGTGGACTCTGGAACGAATGTGAACGAACGGCACGGCAGTACCGCGAGCGTCGCCGCATCGGTCGTGTTCACTCCACTCAGGTCCAGTTTTGTGGACATGGAGAACGTATCATTTACCGGTTTACCATTGGCTTGCAGCGATGCCTGAGCAGCCGAGCGCGTAACGTAGCCGGGGTTCACCAGGTCGGCTACATTGTCATTCGGGACTGTCTCACCTGAGGCTGCCCATACCCGCCGTGCGGTCGCCAGACGGTTTATGAGTGGCGCAGTGTTGTTCATCACGTAAGCGTTGTCACCCAGATCAGCCTGTGCCACGCTTTGCAATGCTGTCTTCAGGTCCTGGCTGGCGGTCGCTACACTAATGCCAGACCAGTCGTTGTGGCCCCATTTCGCGATCTGGGCGGCCGCACTGTCAAAGTTGTCTTCCTGTACTTTGAGCGTATCGAACCAGGCGTCGTGGAACTTCTGCACCAGGTCAGCCTGCGTGGTGATGGACTGGCGTGAGGTCACGATCACATCAATCACGATGCGCATCTGGGCAGAGCTCAGGAGCGGTGTGCCGCCAGCTTGTTTGGCATCATAGATGTTTGGCTCCCAGGCAGCCACAGCATCCGCTTTCCTATCGACGAATGCTTTCACGGCATCGTCGACTGTATCTTCCGGCATAAGCGTCACGTCGGTATGCGGGTTCAGGCGCGCGATGGAGAGGGTGTAATCGACGAAGTACTCACTCACGCTGCCGCGCGAAAAAGCGATGCGCTTGCCTTTCAGGTCATTTATTGTTTTTATGTCACGTCCCCATAACTGATCCGCGCCTGCACTCTCATCGATGATGGCTGTAATGATGCCCGGGCTGGAGAGGGCTACCGAATCCAGCGTGGTGAGCAGACAATTCCACTTGCCCGCACTTAACAGGGCTGTGCGCTGTTCCTCCGAGACGTCGTAGGCGGTGTTATTGTCCAGCAGGAATGGCACTATCCCCAGGTGGAATCCATGTGCTACATCCTTGCCGGACATTTGCATCTGCTGCAGCGTAAAGTAACTGCCAAACGAATCAGCTCCGCAGATATACGTAGGCAGGCCATCCTTAGTGTTGGTGCCTGGGGCGAACACCGGCGCGGGTGACTGCAGGTTCACCTGCGGCGTTTGTGCACCCGCTGACGACACCACGAGCGGTGCAGCAGTGGGCGTAGCAGTCAGTTTATTTACGATAAAGGTATTCGCCAAAGCAACGCATACCACGATCAGAGCGACGCCAATGATCAGGAAAAAGATGGTTCGGGTGGAACTAAGCCTTTGCATCGTCATTACCTCATACACGGCATGGGGCGATCATCCCCCACCCGTTCACTTGTTTATTGTCTTTCCAGTGGTCTTTGACACTGCTGGTTGCATCCCCGATGTCTGATACACCTCATCCATTGCATCGCTGGTGTCTTGCAGTGCCTGCACCTGGTCAACCATATCTTGCTGCAGGCGCTGTGCCTGTGCACTATTGACGTCTTTCGAACCGAGCAGCACCACCTGAGTGTAGACGGTACTGATGGCCGAGAGTGTGTCTTCCAGCTGCAAGCGCGCTTTCTCGCGCGTGTCGCGCAGGCTGCTCAATGCGGTCTGTTGCGCTTGTTTGAGGCTAATGGTTTTTTCGATATCCTCCTGAACTGCAGTGCCCTTCTGCCTGACAAGTTCCGCCTTGTAACGCGTGATTTCCTGTTGCACTGACTGCAACTCGCGTGCGATCATGGCATCTTTATCGTCATCCAGGCCCAGCGCCAGGCGATATACCTGAGCAATCCAATCTTCCAATCCGTGCGCCGTATCGCGCAGGTATTCATCCAGTACGTCATCTTTCTTACGGTCAATCTCTTGAGCGATTTGCTCACGGTAATCAAGAGCCTTGTTCACTTTCTGGCGCAGGTCGGGATTGTGCAAACGACGCACGTCAAATCGTTCGTGGAACACTTCGTCCATCACCTGCTGGTTAAACCGGGGATCACGCAGGCTGCTAAAAACTACCAGCCCCTCTCCCACTAAGCCAAAGGCGAGCCACATCCACCAGGTGCCGGGAAACCATGACAATCCCAGCACCGACAGCGTGACCAGAATAAGCGTCAGTGCGATGACCGCTGCACTCTCCGGTCGAAAGATGGAGTATGACAGCAGGGACTTGCGTACCTGCTCCTGCATCCCCCTGCTGAGTTGATCACGGTTCATATAGATCACCTGGTCGCCAGGCTGCCTGGCTTCACCCGCTTGGATACTAACCTCAACTCACCGGGTAACCCAGATTGCGTAACACGTCATTAGCCGTCTGGCCTGGAATGGTATGGAATTGATAAGCTCCGCTGCCATTACGATCCACCACCAGTTCGCACGCTTCGGGCAGCATACAATGCTTGCTGCCGCGCACGCCTCCGAGCATCTCTTGATAGGCTCCCACACTGAAAAAGCCGATGTACAGGTCTTTCGTCTCGACGGGCAGGTAGAGCGGTGAAAGACTCATCTTGGGTGGGTAGATGTCATCGCTATCACAGGTCAGGCCACCCAACTGCACCCGCTGAAAGGGTCTGTCAAGGTGATTGAGCGGCAGGACGATAAAATGCTCGCCCAAAGCCCAAACATCGGGGAACGACGTCATGATGGAACCATCGATGATATACCAGGGCAGCGTGGATCCGTTGTTCTTAACCATCAGCACCTTAAAGCAGTGCACGCCATGTTCGGTAGTGGTATAGCGACCCATTTCGCCCATGATATCGGGCACCGGCACGTTGTAATGCCCGCACGATTCCAGCAGCGAGGTCATCAACAGATGCGCAAACTCCACATAGTCGAAATGGAAGTTAAGTGTCATCGGTGCCGGTACGCCGCCACCAAAGTCAAAAATGTGCAGCGTGGAATGGCGCTGGCGCAGACGGGCATACAGGTCTATGGCAGGTTTCAGCGCACTGACGAACTCATGTTCGCTCGCGATCTGGCTTCCGATCATGGCGTGGAAGAGCTTCAGGTTTAGCGTAGGTGCTGCGGCAATAATATCTGCTGCTTTAGTCAGGTCCTCCACTGTCAGTCCGAAGCGGGAGTTGCCAGCATCGACAGGGGTTTTGGTGCCATGGTTGCGATGTCCATAACACTTCAACCGCAAGCCCACATCAAACGGCACACCCGATTCGATGAAAGGAGCCAACTCCACCAGGTCCTCTAAAACAGGGATGAGGTTATCATGCACCTGCTTCATGCGCACCAGACTGCGCGCGTAACTACTGCCAGCCGGCTTGAATCCATTGGCGATAACCATGCGACCTTCAGGTAATTGGCCAGCCGCCTGCATCATTTGTGCGATGACCGTGTCCACCTGCGATGACATTTCGTAGTGCGCACCAGCCTCAAGTGCAACCTGCACCACTTCTTCGGCGGTATTCGCTTTCGAAGCGTAGGCGTAATGGAACTGCCCCGTGTAACCCAGCGCCTGTGCTGCTTCGGCGAATATACCTCTGAGCTGCGTCACTTTCTGGCGGACCTTCGGCAGGTATACAACCTCCAGCGGGCTGCTCAGCGTGTGGCCCATACCCTGATCTTTCCGCCCTGCGATGAGCAACTGTGTCAGGTCAAGATCTTCGTAATACAGTCGGCCGTCATGATTGCAGAGAAAATCGTTAAACTGGTAATCGTTCGGCACAGGTGCCTCGTGCTCCCAACTAATAACCGGGTGCGGCATAGGTCGGTTCGCTCCTCCAGCAGCATTACCTAAAATATTACGATGAATGTGTATCTGTGTTCTATTCGAGGGACAAGAGTATCACCTGATACCGCGTCCTGCATGACAGCAGCTTGTCTGAATTCTGCAATATGTCAGACATGTGCATCCACCTCATCGGCAAAAACGATCGGCCAAGTGCTTCCCACCTCATTATGACACCGATCGTTGCAAGGTAGCATGGCGGGCTTTCAAGCTTCAATGAACCATAATCGTCAATGAACTCAACTATTTACCGGATAGGATGATTGGCCATGCCTGATTATGCCGTCGAGCATAAGGCAGCCCACATGGAGCCGGCTATATTCTGCAGGTGGATTACGCTACTCGCCGGTCTGGACTCAGCCTTGTTTGTAGCACGAAAACCGATTTCTCTCAGGTGCTCGTACCCCAGCAGACCTGCCGAAGCCGCGATACGGCATAGCGGTAGTTATCCCATATGGCGTCCGGTGGGATGAGGTGATCGAAACTGGGCACATATCGGCCACACCGCACCATGTCAACCGCCTTTTGCACTTCTCGATCCACATCGACATGACTGGCTGCCAGGGCCCGTTTATCCAGCCCGCCCATAATACCCAGAGTGGGATAGTGCTGGCGAAATTCGCGTACATCGTTGCCCGCCTGCACTTCGAATGGAAACATCATATTGATGCCATGCTGCATAAAAACGGGGATGAGCTGGCTGCAGTCGCCATCGGTGTCCACCGAAACGACACGCACCCCATGCGCACGGGCGAAATCGACAATGCGGTCGTAGCATGGCATCATAAACTCACGTACCATCTTCGGCGAGATAAGCGAACCCGCCTTGCCACTCATATCCTCCCAAATATGAATATGACTGATGGGCACCTCGTTCGCCACACGCTCCCACACCGCAAGCCACACGCTGGTCAGGTGCTGCATCATATCCTTCACCAGCGCCGGTCGCTCATAGAAACTGATTAGCAACTCTTCCACGCCGAGTAGGTCGCGCGGAGTACCAAACACACCGTAAGGGAACACGCCGACCTGTACAGCTTCGCCTGTCTCCTTCAGACGGGCGCGAAATGCATCCCAGTCGATTGCAGTGCGACCGGGGTCACCGGGTCGCAATCGATCACTCTTTAGACGCTCCCAGTCGTCTTCGGTCTTCACTGGGTAGTCCAGCCACTCCGGCATCGATCCGCTATCACGCCGGTCACGCATGGTGATGCCACGGCCATCACGGTGAACGATGAACTCGGGCGTCTGCTCCAGGACGAGGGGCTCAAACTCTGGATATATACCGTAATGCACATCAGGCAGTGCGAAGCTCTTATCCAGCCTGAAATACTCGCGCAAGTCCAGGTTCACAATACCGGACTGGGCGCGAAAGTGGTCAAGTGTCTCGCCCCATGGGTCCCAGCCCAGGCCAACACCAAACGGCACACGGTCTATATCTTCTCCAATGAAACAGCGCACCACGCGCTCGCCACAAGTCAATTCCGTCATGTATGGTCCCATCTGGTACCTGAACCCGAATCAGCCACGTATAGTTGCTCGGCCGTTGAGGTGGGCTGCGTCGTGAATCCTGGCTCGGGGCTGTGAGGTTTGCCTGGTATCGTAATACAGCATTCTCCGCTTCGAGTGGTAATTCAATCAGTTGACCAACTCTCTGGCAGTTTTTCGAAGAGCAAGATACGCCATCATCATAAAGCCTGCCTCACAATTTGCATAGCCTGTTCTTTATAGCGATGTGCCCCGGAGGTGTTGTGCTTCCGGCCCTGCTCGATCACGATGTACTTCTGCAACTCATACAACAGGTAGAACACGCGCCGCACCTCCGCCTCGGGCGACTTGTCGCGCTGTTTACCATACCCTTCCCAAAAGGCTGGCTCCGAAATGCCGCAATAGTCCAGCACGGCGAACTCGATCTCCGGGTCACCCCATAATGCCCGGTCCCAGTCCAATAACCCGCTGACATTTCCTCTCTCATCCACCAGGATATTCTGTGCCCACACATCCATGTGCAGCAGACTGGCCTGCACCGGCCGGTCGAACATCTCCCGATAGGTCTGGAACAGATTTCTCATCTGCTCACTCTCACGAGCATCATAGTGACCAACACTAACAATGTCGTCAAGCAGTTTATTCCACATCACCTCGAACGCCTGCACCCAGGTTGTCTGTGGTTCCATGGGATGGTGCGCGCCCAGGTAACCATGACGTTCGCGTGTCAATGCATGTGCCTGCGCCAAATACTGTCCGACCTGATAAAGAACCTTCGCGACGTCCACGCCACTTACACTGGAGAGCGGTCGACCTGGCAGCCGCTGCATCAGCATGAAGTCGCGATCGATCAGCGAATGCGTGTCGTCAAAGAGTAGGATGGTAGCCACAGGTACCTGAGTGTGCTTTTGCAGCAGAGCATGTAACGGTGGCTCTTGACGCATCATGTCTCGCTCATAGAAAAGGAACACCTGCTCTTTAGGTGGAGCGATTCGTAGCACCAGTTCTTCGCCCGCGTTGCAGACGTAAAACGAGGAATTGAACTTGCCGGTCGTAATGGCCTGCAAGCGAATATCACTATGCGCCGGTTCATGTGCCGGTTCATGCGCCGCACTGTGCGCCGATGCGATGGCAGGTAGCACCGAGCGCATCAGGGCAACTAGTTGGCGCGGGTCAAGTGAGTCGTTTCCCAACGTAGACGCGATTATGCACCTGCTTTGTGGGCAATGGTGACCTGATGAATTCTGGTATTACAGATTACGAATGTAGTATCTCTCTTGCGAGGAGGGTATGCGCAGTGCGATCATCGGCAAGTTTCAGGAAGGGCTAACCGATCGTCAATGCGGTGTTTTCCTGTCGCTCGCCTTAACTTTCAGAATAACGCGTGGATTGATACAGGGTATTGCGATGTTCCAGGGGTTGCAGGCATCATTAAGGGCCTATGGTGACGTGACCACTGGCACCTGCGACAAATCACCGTCGAAATGCGTTAGTTGACCGAATACCCAACCCGTCTTCCCGCTGAATGTAATCTGCCACCATGTTCCGTCAGCACTCCGCCCTGTCACCACCACACGTGTCCCACTGGCAAGCGTAGCGAGTTGCCCATACTCTACGCCAGGTCCACTGCGTACGTTCACGTACCCCAGGTCGCTGACGACTGTCAAACTCGGTTGTGTTGCTTGATCGGGCATTTGCCGGCTCACCGGCTGTGCCACGTTGCTGGCTGATGGTACCGAAGTTCCAGAAGTAAACTGTACGGTCACAACAGGTGTGCCTGCGACCTCGTTTACAGACGCTCCCTGCCCCACCGGCAGGTATAGATGCTGCAGGAAAACCATTGCCAGGACCAAACAAACACCGGAGATAATGATCAGTCTGATCCAACGTAACCGACGGTGTTCAAGAGCCAGTGCGGGTTGCACTGGAAGATATAGGTTATCACGCCTTTTATCGTTATGAGCGTGCCTTGATCTCCGCGCCACACCATCCATCGAAGCGCGCGACCGAAACACAGTTGTCATAATTCCCCCAACCCATTCCGCGCTCCTCTATCACTAATTAGCAGTATAAATCTAAAGGTAGGCGTTGTAAATGCTTTTTTGCTTTTTTTCGGCTATTTTTATATATGTCAGTGCGCTCTTTGGGGGTATATAAGAGGATTCTAAACCACTTCGCCATTGTTGATCTTAACAATCACCCATGAACAATGATTCACATGCAGCAGCAGACCTGTTACTGTTTTTTCCGAAGTATGCTGCCTATAATCCCAATGTGATCAGCCATAACACACCTGGCCTGAAATGGACCATCATATTCAGGGAGTTAGCCATGTTGTATTCGCTGTCGCTCGCCCAACCACACTCCACCCGCAAAGCACCCGAACCACCATTGAGCCACTCAAAACTTCTGACAACAACGCACCTTTTACGCATGTTTCAATCAATGATCACTAAACAATATCGCACCACCCAGGAAGGTTTCATATGTCTCAAAATCCTTTGCCATCCACTTCTTCGCCTAACCCATCCGCCAGCGATCCTGCCCAGCCAGTAAACCCACTAAACGTGGCAGCTCGCTCAGTACAAGGGCAGGTAAAAATTACAGCCATAAAGGCCATGCAGCCCCGGCATGGAACTACCTTGGTCAAGGTAGAAACGGACGCCGGCATCTGTGGCTACGGTGCATGTGGAGCAACCGGCCCGCTTGCACGTTCCGCCATAGCAGGACTCGAAGGCCCGCGCCTGCCACACCTGGGACTCATCGGTAAGGATCCCCTGGCAATTCAGGTGCATTACCATAACATGTTTTACGCTTACCCTCAGCGCGGTAGGCAGATGCGCGTGCTGAGCGGGATAGATATTGCACTCTGGGACCTTGCCGGCAAGCTGCTCGGTCAGCCTGTCTCGAAGTTATTGGGAGGGAATTTCCGTACGGAAATTCCCCTATACTCGCATTGTGCAGGAGGGGATTTCCTAAGCCGTGACGAGTGGCGCGCTCGAGCTCAACAACTCAAAGACGATCCGCACGGCTTTAAGGCTTACAAGATCGACATCCATCATATCCTGGGCACACCCATGCAGCAGTACACTCCCAACCTCGGTCCACAGGAAGTGGATAGGGTGCGCCGTGCCTACGCCCTGGCGCGCGAAGCGCTGGGAGACGGTATCGACATCATCGTGCACTGCCACAACGAGCTGGACCTGCCCAGCGCCATCCAGGTGGCTCAGGCCGTGGAGCCGATCAAACCCCTGTACCTGGAAGATCCCATCGCGCCAGTCTATTCTGACGCGTGGATGGCGCTGCGCCACGCCACGCGCCTGCCGATCATGACCGGCGAGAACATCGAGCTGCCCGAAGGGGCGTTGCCATTCATCCAGAACCAGGCAATCGACTGTCTGCAACCGGATCTGATCAACTCCGGCGGCATCACTGGCACACATATCATCGCAGACATCGCCGCACTCTATCGCATCCCGGTGAGCCTGCACAACGTCAGTGGCTATGTGTTGAACATGGCCTCACAGCAATGGTCTGCGGCCGTTTTCAACTGCCCACGCATGGAGTGTGTTCGCAACGCCGACCAGGCCCCCGAGGCCGCCGGCAACAAACCAGTCATCCGCGACGGTCGTATGCTCATCTCCACTCATCCCGGCTTAGGCATTGTGCTCGACCAGGAATACCTGAAGGCCAACCTCGCCGATGGCGAGCCCTGGTGGGGTGATGAGTGACCGCAACGTGTTGATCAACTTACTAGGTTGAAACCCGTACAATGATCAGGTTGACTATGCATCCATCAACCGATCATGAAACATCGCCAGCGCACCCGTCGGAAAGTGCGGCTCCTCATCGCGATACCAACCGGCAGGAGTATTTCCGCCAACTGTATGCCCGGCGCAAGCCCGGCTGGCGACACAGTCTGTACGTCTTCCGCGATGTGGTGGATCGCTACATGCGCCCTGGCGCCGCCGTCCTCGATATCGGCTGCGGCCACGCAGACTTCCTGTCGCCCGTCTACGCACGCGCCGGGCTCACCTGCGGCCTGGACGCCGACGAGCAGGCGCTGCGCCTGAACACCACTGTACGGCAGCGCATCGCCGCGCTGGCCGAAGACCAGCCTTTCCGCGACAGGTCCTTCGACGTCGTCACTTCGGCGTGGCTGTGCGAGCACCTGATCGACCCGGCTCGCACCTTCGGCGAGATCTATCGCGTGCTGCGGCCGGGCGGACATGTGCTCTTCCTCACGCCCAACGCATGGAACTACACCACCTGGCTGATCCGGCTCGCGCCGCATGCACTGCACGACCGGCTCTCGCGCCGCCTGCAGGGGCGGCAGGAGCATGACACGTACCCGGTCCGTTATCGCTTCAATACCTTGCGCCTAATCCAGCGTACCCTCTCCGGCCTCGGTTTTAGCTTCGTGGAGGCCGTTTACAACGGTGACCCAACCTACGTCGGAATCAATCGCCCACTTTTCACAATCGCCTGTGTCCTGGAGCGTCTGATCGACCACCCCCCTCTGCAATCGGCACGCGTGCACCTGATAGGCGTTTATCGAAAGCAATAAGCTTATATGGCCGGCATCACGTTCCCGCCACAAACTGGAATATAAGCGCCTGTAATGAAGGCTGCCAGGTCTGAGGCAAAAAACGCCACGGCGTTGGCAATGTCCTGGTCGTTGCCGCGCCGCTTTAATGGGACGTTTTTCTCATATTCCGGCTGATGTTCTGCGGGCGTTCCGCGATACTTGTCGCTGATCATCCATCCTGGCGCGACCTGATTCACCGTGATCTGGTCCTCGCCAATCTCCTTCGCCAGCACTCGCAAAACGCCATCCATGCCGCGCTTTCCTGCCACGTAAGCCGACTGACTCGGCCAGTTCTGCATCGCACACTCGGTGTTGATGGCGATGATACGACCCCAGCGGTGCTGGATCATCGCTGGTACAAATGCCTTGGCCATCAACACGTTCTGCAACACGCAAGATCGGAACTGCCCCTCGTAGTCCTCGACTGACTGCTCCAAAACGGTGGTCCACTGATACTGGATCACGGCGTTATTCACCAGGATCGATGGGTCACCCAGCGTGCCGGCAATCTCCCTTTTGATGCGCTGCACATCGTCCGCGCGGGTGATGTCGCCCTGCACCGTCATGGCATGCACGCCCCTGGCTCGCACCTCCCCCAATAACTCTTCGGCGTGCGCCTTATCACGGTGATAGTGGATGACCACATCCGCGCCGCAGCCGGCCAAGGTGCGGGTGATCACCCGCCCCAGCTCGCCTGACGCGCCGGTAATCACGGCCAGTTTATTCGATAGATCTATGTTCATCAACAGTTCTCCTATTGTGCGTGTTCGATCCAGAAGAAAGCGCCCGGCGTCTCGATCCGCTGCCGGGCGTCGAGGCCGATGAGGTAGTAATCCTGCTGCAGGTCGCCGGATGGGCACAGCTCGCGGGTTGCGCGCTCCGCGACTTGGGCCCAGGTAATGATCTTGTGGAACTTCGACCTTTTGAAGCGATAGTAGGTGCCGTGACCGCAGGCCAGCACGTCGGGTCGCCAGCGCAGCAGCAGCTCCGCGCTGCGAACGAAGCCCTCCTCGAAGCGGCTGCTGTTGTAGGCGCAGAAGCCACCGGTGCCATTCCAGCGCGTTGAAGGTTGGAACGAGTCGCCGCCGAATGCCGCGCGCTGGCCTGCGGCGCGCCGCGCGCCAACGCTCTGCCCGGCCACCCTGGTCATGAAGATGCAGTGCCAGTGCGTCTGCCCCGGCCACGGTGCAATGTCAAACTCGTACTCGTTCCAGTTCCATACCCCGCGCTCGGGCCACAACTCGTCAGCCTGAATGGATTGTGCCGGCAGCCACGGCACGTCGGCACCCTGTACATCGTGTAGCGGCTCGGCCACCATGGGGTGCAACACCACCCGCGCGCCGAAACGCTCCCGCACGAACGGCAGCGCATCGCAGTGATCGGCATGGTAATGCGTCGCCGTCGCGACGGTGACCTTTATGCTGCCCAGTTCGGAAAGCAGGGCATCCAGCTCGCGCAGATCGGGCTGTTGCGGATCAACCACCAGCCCTTCGCCCATTCGCGAGCGCAACAGGTATCCGTTGGTGCCGAACTGGTACAGGCCTGGCAGCACCAGTCTGGCACCGCATTTCAGTAATGTGGGCGACACGTAGTTATCGGCTTCACCCGGCGAGATCTGCCCCTTGGCAAGATAGAATGCCATCAGACGAGTTTGCAGTTTCGCCAGGACATTTCGCGGCAGATCGGCGATAACAGGCCCGTGCGCAGGGCAAAGCAGATCCAGGCCGACCGCCTGCAAACGGGTGATTCCCTCCCAGGCTGCCAATGCTCCCTGGCCAGTCCAATGGTCCCATTCCAGATGGAAAGGCTGCCAGATGGTGCCGCCTGCGTGCGCTGCGTCACCGCAGAAAGCTGCCTGCCTGCCTTCGATGTCGGCGATCACCGAGCAGGCATGCGGTCCATGCCCAGGTGTATGCAGGAAGCGTATGCGTGCGTCTCTCCAAATGAAGTCACCGAAACCGGCCATGTCGTAACGCACGTCCTGCAGGCCACCCTTGAGCACCGCATAGCTGTCGGGGCATCCCAGGCCGCGCCGATCGAATGTGCCACGACGCTGTCCTTCCGGTGAGAGGAACTTCTCCTCCCCGCTTGGAGCGTGAATGGTAAATGGCCAGTGCTCCTGTGCCTGCAACCCGGCACACTGATCGGAGTGATGGTGAGTGAGGAAGACATGCTCTAGCTGGTTTATCCCCAGTCCTGGCAGCGCCTGCATCCACCTGCCGGAGCCGAAGTCGACCGCGATGGCTCGGTCACCCTTGCGGATGACGTATACATTACAACTATCAGCGAAGCGATATAGGTTGGGGAGTAATTGCTCGGGTCGTGTGTCGCTCGTACTCATGATGCCACGTCAATACAGTAGCACAAAGTTCAATTCAGGCGCTCAGTACGCGCTCATAGACACCCAGCAGCTGTTCTGCCGCACGGCGCCATGTGAACGTCGCGGCACGCTGGAGTCCCCGGTGGATGGACTCGGCGCGCCAGTCGCCGTCCGTCAGCGCCCGAAATAGCGCCGCAGCCAGCCCATGCACGTCCAGTGGGTCCACCATTAACCCGGCGTCACCCACCACCTCCGGCAGCGACGATGCATTGGACGCCACAACCGGCACACCGCTGGCCATCGCTTCCAATGGCGGTAGGCCAAATCCCTCATAGAGCGACGGAAAGGCGAAGACGGCTGCATTACGGTAAAGTGCCGGCAAGTCAACTTCATCCGTAAAGCCAATGAATCGCACCTGTCTCTCCAGGTCGAGTGACTTCACCTCTCCCAGCACCTCATCATATAGCCAGCCCTTACTGCCCGCGACGACCAGTTGCACGCCCTCGGGCACCCCCTCCCTGTGCAGTAGTTCACCGAAAGCGCGCACCAGCGTTAAATGGTTTTTCCGGCGCTGCAATGTGCCCACCGTCAAGATGTAGGGCGCCCGATCAAGCTCCAGCTTCTTGCGCAGGGTCTGCGCTTCGCCGTCGAGCGGTCGCGGATTGAAGCGCTCGTTTACGCCTGAATATATGGTGGTTATGTGATCTTGCGGCAAGCCATACAGCTCGTGTAAATCGTGTGCGGTCGCAAGCGAGTCTGCGACCAGGTGAGTCGCTCGCTGGGCCGACTTGCTTACCATGTTAGTCAGGAAGGTGAGCAGGCGGGGTTGTGCAGAAGTAGGGTCACGCAGGAAAGTCAGATCGTGTATCGTGAGCACGGTTCGTGTGCCGGGCAGCATGGGCGGCAGGACAAAATCCGTGGCATGGTACAGGTCGCTGCGCCCAGCAAAGGTCTCGATCGGCAGCGGCAGGTGAGCGCGGAACCACAGGCGATAGAGCCAGCGATCGGTCAGAGGCACATGCACGAAATCGACTGGCCGGCCGCGATGGATGGGAACGTCCGCGGGACGTTGTGCTGGACCACCCATGCACAGCAGGCGAATGTCATGCGAGTCATCCAGAGCTAGCAGCGCTTGCACCAGCTCGCGCGTCAATCGACCAATACCGGCGCTTTGCCAGATGGCCGCTGTGTAGTCAACCGTGATGCGCGCCATGCTTGATATCCACTGGCGTATTTAGGCAGCCGGGTTTCCCTACAGCGCACTCTCGTACTGCTCTGTACTTTCTTCAGACTCAGTCGCCGACGCCATTACCGGTTTCGTCGTGGCCAGGCGCCACTTTACATCGCGGAAGGTGACAAAGCGGTTCACAACAAAATTCCATAGCATTACGATGACCGCAGCGATCGCCTTGGTCAGGTTGAGTCCCAGGAAATTGCTATGCACCAGGGCGGTGATCGAAACCAGGAATAGAAATAAAATCAGCTCGTTGATGCCCAGCCCCACGGCGTTGACGATGAAGAAGGTTGGGAAGTGTTTCCAGATCGTATGCTGGCGTGATTCAGGATAGACCCAATAACGATTCCAGACGAAGTTATTGATTGCGGCGACGGTGAATGCCACCGCCACAGCCAGCCACGATGCAACTCCGAAGAAATGAGTCAGAATGTTCAGGAGCGAGTAGTCGACGATCAGGCCACTGAAGCCAGTGAGGGTGAACTTGATGAAGCGCTTAACCTCATACTGGTTCGCCTGTGCAGTCGAGTACAACCTTGATGATTTTACGGTCCTCATGTACCTCTCGTTCTAAGCACCCATGGGTTCACCTTTTTGTGCTCCTGAGTTCGCGTTATCGCCCGCGTATTGACCGAACCACTCCAGAATGCGTTGGACTCGTTCAGCACGGTGCTTGGGTTCGCCACTGCGCGATAGCTCGTGCCCCTCGCGCGGCCAGCGGATTAACTCTACAGTCTTCTTGAATGAGCGCAAGGCTAAGTACAATTCCTCAGCCTGACTGATGGGCACACGGTAATCCTGCTCACTGTGCTCCAGTAACAGGGGTGTCTGTACCTGGGGTGCGAGCGAGATCGGAGACATGGCCCATAACTTTCCGACATCCTCCCATGGTGAGGCACCCGCCTCACGATCGTTAAACCACGGGATATCGGTCACACCTCGCATGGAGATCATGTTGTAAACGCCACGTTGTGCCACCGCCGCTTTGAAGCGGTGGTCGCGCCCCACGATCCAGGCTGTCAGGTATCCACCGTAGCTGCCCCCCGTCATTACCATGCGCGCGGTATCCACATAGCCGTGCGAAACGACTTGTTCAACGCCCCGCAATATATCGTTCATCGGGCCATCGCCCCAATCACCTCGATTGGCAATCAGGAACTTCTCGCCATATCCACCCGATCCGCGCGGGTTGCAGAAAAACACCACATAACCAGCGCTCGCCAGCGCCTGCCACTCCTGCCACATGCTGCGAGTGCCCGGGCTCCACATGGCTGACGGTCCGCCATGAATCTCGAGCGCCAGCGGGTATTTGCGTGCCGGATCGAAATCAGGCGGTGTCATTACCCAACCCTGAATTTGAAATCCATCAGATGGATATCGGATCTCCTCCACCGGTCGGACCTCGTGCTCCGACAAAAACTTCTCGTTGGGCTTATAAAGCGTCACGACGTGGCCATCCACGTCACGCAGATACAGTGCCGACGGATCCTGCATGGTGCTGGCCGCGTAGATCACCCGACCTTGCGCATCCACATCGAACGACGTGACCTCCTGTGCTCCGTCAGTCAGTTGCTCCACTTGCCCGCCATCGATGCTCACACGGTAGAGGTTCTCTGAACCGTCCTTAATGAGAGTGAAATAAAGCCACGCGCTGTCCTGGCCCCAGGTGAAATATCCCAGTTCACGGTCAAGGTGCGCGGTCAGGTCCGTCACAGCACCTCCTTCGACAGGGAGGATGGCCAGTGTTGTGTTTCGGAATTCGGGCAGGTCTTCCAGGTGACGCTCAAATGCCACCCATCGACCGTTGGGTGAAATGCGCGGATGAGTGTAGCTGTATTGATTCGAGAGGAGGACCGTGGTGGCACGCGAATCGGCATTCAGACCAATACGCACCAGATCGTCCCAAAACTCGATCATTTCATTCTGGTTGCTAGGGCGCCGGCTCTTGCTGCAAATCAACGCCTGTTCATCGCGCGTCCATGCTGGCTGGCCATAATTTAGGTTGTCATCGGTCAGGCGTGCAGCCTGAGCCTTGTTTCCATCCGAAAATGTCTCGGGCACGTCGGTCACGTAGACGTGGTTCCAGCGATCATTCACGAACGTAGTGCCAGTGCGGTAGGGGAATTCGCGCACCGTCCTGGGATCGAAGCGAAGCGCATCTTCGTGCTCGTGCTGATCCTTCTCTCGCTTCTTGTCCCATGGATCCTGCGCTTCGGGCTCCTCATTCGGCACGCGGCGTTTCTCATCTTCCTGGATGCGCTCATCGACTCGTACCGATGCGTTAAAGGCAATCCGTCTGCCATCTGGCGACCACTCGAACGAGTTCACACCGCTGGGGTGCGAGGTGAGTCTCTGCGCCTCGCCACCGGCCAGTGAGATCACATGGACCTGCGCCTGCCCCTCGCCATTGCGGTTGGATAGAAAGCCCAGACGGGTGCTGTCTTCTGTAAAGCGCGGGCTGCTGTCTTTACGGCCAGCAGTAAAGGGCACTGCCCGTCGTTCCGCCGTGCTCAGGTCTTGCAACCAGATAGCGCGCACGTATTCGTTTGCCGAACGGTCTATGCTCAGGCGAACGAATGCGGCATGGGTACCACTGGAGGAAACCTTTACTTCTTCGATATAAACAATGTTATACAGGCTGTCATAAGTGATTGGTTTCATTGTCGTGTGCAGTATAAACCATGCCCCTTTCACATCTCGATGTAAGACTGCTCGTGCCTCTTTCAGGGATGCCGGATGACGTCGCGTTGTTTGAGTGCTTCATATACGAGTAGTGCGGTCGCAATGGAGACGTTAAGCGAGTTCACGCGCCCGTGCATAGGGATACTCACCCTTTCATCCGCGCCTTCCAGCCAAAAGCGGCTAAGCCCTAGTTTTTCGGCTCCGACGGCGATGGCTACAGGCCCTCGCATATCGATGGCGGTATAACCATGATCCGTCTGCGGCGTGGCAGCCAGACATCGAATGTGTCGTAAGCGCAGCCAGCGTAAAGTATCTGCCGTTGATGCTTCGGCTACGGGGACGCAGAAGAGAGCCCCCTTACTCGCCCGCACCACGTTTGGATTGCCCAGGTCGGTGACGGGGTCGCACAATATGAGTGCGCTCACACCAGCGGCGTCGGCTGTGCGCAGGATCGCGCCCAGGTTGCCGGGCTTCTCGATTCCTTCCACCACTACGATCAGGGGATTCGCGCCAATTTGCAGGTCGTCCATCCCGCGATGAATCAGGGGGAATGTGGCCAGCCAACCGTCTGGGTTATCACGATAAGCAATTCGTTCGAAAACCCGTTCGCTCACCTGTACCAGCTCCGCGCCAGCCTCCCGCGCACTATCCAGAAGGCGCATCTGCTCTGGCTGCCGCACCAGAGGCGGGCAGTAGTAGAGAGCGACCGGCTTGCCGGAAGATAGCGCCAGCCCCAGTTCGTCGTACCCTTCCACCAGCATGAGGCCGTCGGCATCGCGCTTGTGCCGCTCGCGCAGGCTGACCAGTTGCTTGACGCGCGGGTTCTGCAGGCTGGTGATCGTTTCTACCATACTGGCATTGTATGCGGATGGATACTATGCTGCTGGCTTGGTCTGCAGTGCAGTTAATCCACCTTATGCTCCGGCAACCGCCCCCGCGCACAGGTGCCGTTGAGCGAGCTTTCGACACTTACCTTTATGCCGTGGCGTTCGACAATCGCCTTCACGATCACCAGACCCAACCCGTTTCCAGGATTGCCAGGGGCATTGCGACCGCGATGGTAGCGGTTGAAGAGTTGAGGCAAGTCTTCAGCATGTCACGTATGGAGAGCATGTCAGCGTCGGGCGCCGCGGTCGATACCTCTCCATACGCCCGGCGCAGCAGTGCGCGCACGCGCGAGAGCAACTCGCGCAGACTATAGCGCTTGGTCATATAGTCGTCAGCGCCTATCTCCAGCCCCAGCACCTTGTCGATCTCTTCAGCTAGTACTGTCAGCTTCAGGATGGGCTGATGCAGTCCGAGCTGGCGCATCTGGCGGCAGACATCGTGTTCGGAAAGATCCGGCAGGCGCAGATCCAGCACAATGAAGTTTGGCTGCTGGTCATGCGTGAATGTGATGGCTACTGTGCCCCGGTTTAGCCAGGTGACGCCATAACCGTCTCGGCGCACACCTTCACATAGACTGCCAGCGACGGCGGAGTCGTCCTGACATTGAGGATGTGGTTTGGCTGCGACATGTAATGCTACGGCCTGTTACCGTTCCAGCAGAATGAAGAAACCGGCCACGAGCACCAGGAATGCAAGTAGCTCTCCGAGCACCGGCAGTCTGAAGGTTACCAGTTCCAATAACCCACTGATAATGAGCCACGCCGCGAGCAGGCTGATTCCGGGATGCTGCCTGAAAACTCGGCCGCGCACGCCCATTAGCATCACTATGCCCGCGCTTATCGCCAGTAACCCCAGGATGACACCGACGCCCGGCACCTGCAAGGGCGTGATCTGGACCAGCCCGTTCAGGACGAGCCACGCCCCCAGGAGCATGAAGCCGAAACTACGCGGGCGTGACCCCACACCACTCCAAAGCAACACACCTCCTGCAGCAATGGCCAGCAGACCAAGCAACAGGCCTCCCGTTGACATGACGATCGCCAGAAGTCGCGTCAGGCCGATCAGAATAAGCCATAATCCTAGCAATACCAGGCCCAGGTTGCGAATCAATTTCATGGTGGCTCCAGTGCTCTAGGGTGATCAGAATGCCAGGCACGGTTTGCACGACGGGGATTTGCATAGCAAACCTGTCATCGACTTTGACGACCTGGCAGGCCACTTACAAAGTTCTGATCAGCCAGAGCATTACATTCACGATGCAGTCATTCCACTGGCCGCGATTGCACCAAGCTTTGGCGTTATTTTTTCACATATTTCGCTCAAGCGTCTCATGCTCGTTGAAACGGTGCGATTACGTGTGCCGGTTGATCTGTTGCCAGGTTTTGCACCGGATCGTACCGGCATTGACTCATTGATGATCGGACTGATGGGTCTCGCTGCATGCCCACTCCACCCTGGAAAGGGGCAGGGCTCGCGTGCTCGTAGCTGCCTGGGCTCATAAAAAAGCAGAACCCCGTACCAGTACGGGGTTCTGCTTGCATTACATGATTTATTACTGTTGCTCAGGGATTTACGCCAGTCCAGCTGCCACGACCGGAACACAGGTCGAAGCCGACCAGGCATGGTGCACCATTGTTACCGCTCGTAATATCGCGGAAAGTGATTTTACTGCCATACACGTACGATGCATCAACAACCGTAGCCGTATCAGCAGAGCGAGCTGCCCACATGGGTGAGCTGGCGCTCGTACCGCCAACTGTCCACCAACCCTTCTGACCTTGATACCGTGTCGAATCGTACACCGACACACCAGATGCGGGATCCGCGTCAAGTGAGACGTCCGGTGTAGCGCGCGCTCCACCGCAGCTCACCTGGCTGTATTCACTGAAGCTGGATTGAGCCGAGTTGGCTGTCTCGTACGTACTGCAGCCGCCACCACCTTTACTCCAGCCGGTTTCATCAGTAAAGGTACCACTGGAAGAAAAATGCAGCGTCGTGCCGCCAACGGAGATGACGTTCGGTGAGGATGAGGGGTAATCAGCCGGCAGTCCTGCGTCTCCGGCAGAGACGAAAAAGCTCACACCACTTTGGATGAAGTGAGAATCGTAACCGGTTTCGCCTGAAAACTCGCTGCCACCCCAGCTATTGCTGACGTACTGGGCATGCGCCTTGGCGTAGTCCTCGGCTGCCAGCAGGTTGGTGAAACTGTTGCTGCTTGCTTCCACGAGCAGGATCTTTGCACCAGGTGCGATGGCATGTGCCCACTGCACGTCCAATGAAATCTCCAGCGCCCAGCCTGCATTGGAGCGTGGGTATTTCGTTCCACCCTTCTGGTCAACTTTCTTGAAGCAGCCGTTTGCGGTAGTACAGGCAGGCAGGCCGTACTGGCTGCTGAACACACCCAGGTCGCTCTCGGCCGTGGGGTCGTCATAGGCGTCAACGATAGCGATCGTTTGACCTTGACCGATGGTCAAATCTGTGGGGAAGTTGTATATCAGCTTAATATTCGCCGGGCTCAATCCGGTAGGAGCGGAGTTGGCATGCGGTTTTACCCAGGCATGGCAGCGTGCCGTGCCGGGTGCCGCCGGGCCGGGACAGACTGGCTGGCCTTGCACTCCACCAGGAGCACTTGGGGTGGAAGCCATAACGGGTGTTGCCAACGCCAGGATAAAGGCGGACATGGACAGGATCGACACAAGACGGTTGTACATACGATATCCTCCTATACGCTGCATAGGTATCTCAATGACTTTTTATGCATGCATATGGAAACAGGATTTTGGTGCTGGTTAAGTGATGCAAAAGTACTCCGCAATCCTTCTCTGTCAAACTGCCCCGGAAAGGGACAAACATTAGTGTAAAACATGGCCTTTCGACTGTCAAACCAAAAACCGCAACTCCAGAAGGCGATCAACCCATCCAGCCTCCCAGTGGGCTCGTCTCACGGCAGACCACCATAACTATTCAGTAAAGCAACTACTGAGCGGTTTTGAGATGAAAAATTCTATAGAAGCGAGGCAGAGTCTTGATCGAGCAGCAGTTTTGCATGCGGTGCTGTACGCAGAATTGAAGCTGGGCAACTCTCTACAATTGGCCCTGTCAGTGCCGTCAGAACGGGCACAGCTTTACGTTTCTCCGGCACAAGGCACAACATGTGCTTCGCCGCCATGAGTGCCGGTATGGTCAGGGTGATCGCCTGCGCCGGCACCACGTCCAACGAGGGGAAGTGCCCTTCGCCTACCTGCTGCTGGCGGCTTACCTCGTCTAGCGTCACCACTTTCACCCACACCGGATCGTGGAAGTCCGCGAAGGGAGGGTCGTTAAATGCGATGTGGCCATTTTCGCCGATGCCCAGGCAAACCAGATCGGCCGGGAAGCGATGCAGCAATTCCGCGTAGTGCTGACAGGTTTCCGCAACGTTCGGCGCGTCGCCTTCCACCCCGTAGAACTCGGCTGGGCGTACCACGTCAACCAGCTTCTCATGCAGAAAATGACGGAAGCTGGCCGGATGCTCAGGTGGCAGACCGATGTACTCATCCATATGGAACAGGAAGATGCGCGACCAATCCACGTTTGCATGCCGCATGGCAGCCAGTGTAGTGAGTTGCGAATTGCCGGTTGCCAGGATCACATTGGCATACCCTCGTGCCGCGATGGCTGCTCGCAGGATGGCTGCCGCCTGGGTTGCTCCTGCCTGACCTAATGACTCATTATCCGGGTATACGATTACATCCAGTTGACCGACTTTGAACTCTCGAATCCGATTTGGCATTGTGCTCCTTCATCCTGCTCTCCATTCCGCCCGCTATTGTGCCATGCCTTGGCGCTGTCCGTTAATTTTAGTGAGCCATGCTCCGGGCTATCACCCTGCCAGTATATGTGCTATTGACTCCACGACACGCTGCGGCTGGTAGGGATAATCGGCGATCCGGTCGCGTTGTGTCACGCCGCTGAGTACCAGGATCGTTTCCATTCCACTTTCGATACCAGCGACGATATCGGTATCCATGCGATCACCAATCATGACGGTGTTCTCGGAGTGCACGCCTAGGTGGTTCAGCGCTGACCGCATCATATATGGGTTTGGCTTGCCGATGAAGAATGGGCTCCGCCCGCTGGCTTTTTCAATCAACGCAGCCATGGCGCCGCATGCCGGCACAATCCCATGTTCGGCTGGTCCGGTAGGGTCAGGGTTGGTGGCAATGAAGTGAGCGCCCGCTGCCACCAGGCGTATGGCGCGTGTAATGTAGTCCAGGTTATAAGTAAATGTTTCGCCCAGTACAACGTAGTCGGGATCCACATCCGTGATCACATAGCCAGCGTTATGGACTTCCTCAGTCAGTCCACTCTCACCGATGACAAATGCGGTCCCACCTTTTAGTCCCGTGCCCCCGTCTTTCGGATGCTGTGACTGTAGAAACCGTCCCGTTGCCATGGCCGAGGTGAAAATGTGATTGGCGTCAATCGGCAGACCGATGATTTGCAATCGATGTGCCAGGTCGCCCGGAGTATACATGGCGTTATTGGTTAGCACCATGAACCTGGTCCCGTTGTTCTGTAACGCTGCAATAAACTGATCCGCTCCGGGGATGAGGTGTTGCCCTCGCACCAGCACGCCATCCATATCGATCAGGTAGCTTTTAGGTTCCATAATGGTGGTCTCGTTCCAGATGGAAATTGGTTAACGGAAAACAAACACCCGGTTACAGATGGTTGCAGCCATCATGACTGCGATAATACGCCACAGCCTTCACCAGATCAATACGGTAGTGAGTGCGCTTCAACTGATTGTCGAGCCCTCCGTTGCATTAAAAGGGTGGCTGCCCCTCTATGATCAATGGTAAAAAGTATTATGATGTTCCGCACGCGACGTTTAATTAGAGGAGATGATCAGATATGGTGATGACACAATCAATCCCTGACACCATTAATGTCACGACGAAAGCCGTGGCTCATTCGAATGGCACATCAAAGTATCAACAATGCATCGACGCCATCCACAAGACGAAACTCGAGCATACCGACTTGAAGTTAAAGCTGCGGGGCTTTTTTGATATCGACGATCATGGCTACATTCCCTGGACCGAGCCTATTCCATTTACGGCGAAGCCCAATCATCCATCTGGCGGCAGTTACGGAGCCAGGAGCATTGGCGAGAACTTCCGTGCCTGGTTGGAAGTACATCCTGTCTATATCCACCCTTATAGCGCACTGGCTGGCGCCTGGGTAAGAAACGTGCCCCATGTTGGCGGCTGGCGCCCCGAAGACCGACCGGCTCATCTGCGTGCCCTGCAAAAGGAATACAACCTGATCTACACCGGCATTGGCGGCATGAACCACCTCGGCCCGGATATGAAGATTGGCCTGGACCTGGGCTGGGGCGGTTTGCTGGCCAAGATACGCCACTACCGTCAAATGAACCATCCAACACCTGGCTCGCAGATGGCCGACTTCTATGACGGGGAGGAGAACCTGGTACTGGGCGTCCAACAGTGGATTCGGAATCATGTCGTCAAAGCACGCCAGTGGGCTGCAGTGGAGGCCGACCCATTCGTCAGCCAGAACCTGCTAAAAATTGCCGAGATGAACGAATGGCTGGTGGACAACCCACCGCGCACCCTGCGCGAAGCCTGCCAGTTCCTGGCCTGGTTCCAGTCGATAGATCGCATGTGGGCCGCTGGTGGAGCATTAGGCCAGCTCGACGAATTGCTTCGCCCGTATTATGAGAACGACACTGCCTCCGGCTTGATCACAGACGACGAGGAGGTGGTGTGGTATATAGCCAGCCTCTTCTTCAACGACACGCACTACTCACAGATCGGTGGTCCCACCCCCGATGGCCAGCGCGATCTGACCAGTCGCATGTCATTTCTCATCTTGGAGGCAGTCCATCAGCTCCGCATCCCGGTGAACCTGGCCGTTCGCGTGCACGATAAGCTTAACCCCGCTTTGATGCATACCGCTGTGAAATATCTCTTCCAGGATGGAACGGGTGCAAGCTACTCCTGCTCGGGCGGGCTGGACAAAGGGTACGCGCGCAATGGCGTGCCCATTCAGCTGGCGCGCCAGCGCGCAAAGGTCGGCTGCAACTGGACCGCCTTGCCCGGGATTGAGTACTGCCTGCAAGACGTGACGCGCCTGTGCATGGTATCGCCGCTTTTACACGCCATCGACGACCTTACAAAACAGATGCATGAGAACCCCATCGCCGACGACAAACTGATCGACGAACTGTGGAATCGCTATATTCATCACCTGGGTGTCTCGGTCGACATCATCAAGCAGGGCTTCGCCTGGCATATGGATCATCATGCACGTAACAGCCCGGAGATCGTGCTCAACCTGTTCTGTCATGGACCCATCGAGCGCGGGTTGGATGTCTCCGCCGGCGGCGTGGACATTTACAACCTCACCTGCGACGGCGTCGGACTGCCCACGGTGGCCGACTCCTTTGCTGCAATCGAACAGCGCGTCGTGAAGGAAAAGCGCATTACCTGGGAGCAACTGGTGCAGGTGCTTGCCGATGATTATGCTGGGACGGACGGCGAGCGGGTGCGCCTGATGATGCAGAGCATCCCACGTTACGGTACCGGGAATTCGCGCGCTGACTGGTGGGCCAAGCACTTATCCGATACCTACTCGAACCTGGTTCGCAGTACGCCTACATCAAACGGCTATACCGTGATCCCAGGACTCTTTTCGCACGGCATCGTCAACCAACTGGGCAAGAATCTGGGCGCTACGCCTAATGGACGGCATGCCCATGCGCCGATCGCGCACTCTGCCGACCCCGATCCCGGCTTCATGGCCCCCGGAGCGGTCAGCCTTGGTGGCGCCCCAACCGCCAAGTCCAATGCCGTGGCAAATGTGCAACCAGGCTGGGGTAACTCCGCTCCCCTGCAGATCGATTTCGACAAATTGTTGGCCAAAGACTACGGCGGGCTGGAGGCTGTCGAGGGCTTGATTAAGGCGCACAACGCAGCGGGTGGAACGCTGGTGAATATCAATGTAATCTCCAAGGAGCAGATCCTGGAAGCGCATAAGGACCCCAGTAAGTTTCCTGATTTGGTCGTGCGCGTAACGGGCTACAGTGCGTTCTTCAGGACGCTTTCACCCGAGTATCGCCAGCAGATCGTGGATCGCATTCTGGCCGAAAACTAGCAACCCTGAGCTGACCGATGCGCTCAGCGCCACTTGAATACCCCTCGGAAACTACTGCTTTCCGAGGGGTTCACTTTTTCCATCCGTATTGTTATTCCCCTGGCGACGTCACTCCACTGGTGGGTTTGACGCACGGGTTATACCTGGTCAAGACTGGTTTTCCTCGCTTCTGCTGCCGTGGTGACCTCCCCATTTTGGCAGTATATTTATGGCACTTGTGCCATTCCCCATGGACCAGATGACAGGCACCACAGGAGGCCATCATGCCAGAGGAAACTGTCGGATACGTCGAACTCGAATGGACGTGTACTCATTGCGGCACGAAGAATCCCGGTCAGGCTCAGACCTGCACGGGATGTGGCGCGCCTATGAGCGATAGCCAGAAATTCGACCTGCCCAGTCAACAGAAACTGATTACGGAGCAGAACGAACTGGCGAACGCTGCCGCCGGCCCGGACATACACTGCCCGTTTTGCGGCACGCGCAACCCGACCGGGACGACCCATTGCTCACATTGCGGTGGCGATCTGACAGGCGGTGCCGTACGCACACAGGGCGAAGTGCTCGGCGCTTTTGACACAGCTCCCAAGCCTGACTTGAAATGCCCCTATTGCGGCACCATGAATAGCGCCAGCGAGTTGAAGTGCTCGCACTGCGGAGCCGCACTGCAGGCGCCGGTTGCTCCCAAGCCAGCAGCACCGGTTGCACGCAAGGGCATTGGCGTGGTACCAATCATCATCCTGGGGTTGGTGATCGTTGCGTGTGCAGCGTTCTTCATTCTGAGCGCGCACACTTCGAATGCGGTGGGCGTTGTGCGATTGTTGTCCTGGCAACGCAGCATCGCCATCATGGAACAGAAACCGGTTCAGCACAAAGACTGGAAGGACCAGGTTCCCTCAGATGCAAAACTCGGTACGTGCCAGCAACAGGTGCGCCGCACCCAGGACCAGCCCGGACCCAATACACAGAAGGTGTGCGGCACGGCTTTCACGAAGAACTTGGGTAACGGGGCGGGGCAGGTGGTACAAAGCTGTCACTATAACGTAATGGACGATTACTGTGATTACACCGTGAACGAGTGGGTGAAGGTTGACGCGGTGGTTGCCAAAGGGAATGACACGAATCCGCAATGGCCGAGCACGAATTTCAACTCCGGTCAGCGCGAAGGTAATCGCGATGAAACCTATAAGGTCACTTTCGACGCCGATGGCAAGAGCTACTCCTATTCCCCGCACGATGCGCAAGAGTTCATCCTATACAGACCAGGCAGCCGCTGGACTCTGACGGTAAACGGTCTGGGTGCAGTCACCTCGGTCACGGCCATGAAGTAGAGCTCATCGTGGGGTTGCACCAGAAAGAGGCGCATTTTACGTGAACCGCCTCATCTTGTGCCTGTTGTCCTTCGACAAGCTCAGGATGATCAGGGTGAGCCTGACGAACCAGATCTGCAGAGATTCCCTGTCATGTGATCACGGGTGCATGCCATGCCGCAAACACCTGGACAGGCTGATCTTCTCTTGCATGCCGGATGCAGGATACATGATGTTTCATGCGTACGGGTGTTCCTTCTGCATGCTGCCTGGTTTCGGTATATGCATGTGTAAGGGGGTGGCTCGTTGCGCGGCGCTATTTTCTGGCACACCGGCCAGCAGCGCAAGCTAATCTCGTGAAGCCATCAGCCGCGTCACCATATCTGCGACGGGTCCGATCCGTACAACCTGCCCGGCAAACTTATAAAAAGTGCCGGGAATGCACAGCCCACGGTCAGCTTCCAGCGCGTTCAATGACTCGCGTACCACCTGGCTCGCAGGCAAAAAGAGGAACGAAGGTAAGTCGTTGCGTCGCGAGTTATCGGCCGGCCCGTGCATCTCCGACTCCGTGAAGCCAGGGCACAACGCTTGCACACGCACGCCGGTTGAACGCAACTCAGCGTGCAGTGCCATGCTGAATACATGCAGGTACGACTTGGTCGCCGAGTAGCTTGCGTGCATCGGCAAGGCAACCAGGGCAGCCAGCGATGAAACATTGATGATGCCACCAAAACGCCGTTCGATCATCCCGGGTAGGGCTGCACGCATCAACCGGACGCTGGCCAGCACATGCAGCTCAATCATGTCCACCTGCCGTTGCAGGTCACTTTGCGCGAAACGCCCCTCCAGACCAAATCCAGCGTTGTTCACCAGCAACTGCAGATGGCTCAGCTTGGTGATGTGTTCGCATACGCGCTCGACATCTGCGTACTGGGTTAAGTCAGCGGGTAGCCACTCCACCTGCACACCGTTCGCCTCGCTCAACTGCGCTGCCAGTCTTTCCAGTCGCTCGTGCCGTCGGGCCACCAGGATGAGATCATAATGCAGCGCGGACAGCTGCCGGGCGAACTCCGCACCGATGCCGCTGGAAGCACCTGTGATGAGTGCCTTTTTTCGCCCCGCTACCGCGCAGGAGGCTTGCCATGACTGGCGAGCCTTTTGTGCTCGGTAATGGCCGGCAGCCATTCCCAGCGCAAGCGCTCCCGTGCCCAGTCCCAACCACAAATGACCTGGTATTGCTTTCATGCCATTGCCCCCTGTGTGCAGGTACTACAGATGCCTATCCATCCAGTGCTCAAGGTCCGCCATTTCCTGTGCAGCGGATAGATCATTGTGCACTTCGTGGTAGGAGTCGGGGTAGATGTGTATTTCCTTGTCGGTATAGTTCATTCGCTGATAGAACTGCCTGGTCATCTGCGGGGGGATGACCTGGTCTGCAGCACCCAGTATCAAGAGTAGTGGTAAATGCCACTGGTCAGTATGCGCCAGCACCCATTCGCGAGCGTGGGTCATCTCGGTGGACAGGCGAGCACTACCGATGTCGTGAACCAGTGGATCAGCGCGGTAGGCGTTCGCTACTTCAGGGATGCGCGAAAGGTAGGCAGCGTTCAACCCTGACGCCATGGAAAAGGTGGGCCACACGCGAGAAAGCACCGCCCCCGTGGTCAGGAGTATTGGCGATATGTTGGGTGGCGCCAGAGACGGAGCGGACGCAATCACTCCACGCAAGCCAGACGCATGGTCGTGTGGGGCACGTAAGCCATAAGACAACGCAATCAGGCCACCATTGCTATGTCCCAGTAGGAAGGTTGGCCAGTCTGGCATGTGCGCCCGGATGTGGTCCAGAAACAGACTAACATCGGCTTCATAGTCGCTCCAATGATCGACATGCCCGCGACGACCTTCCGAGCGGCCATGCCCACGCAGGTCAAATGCAAACAGCCCATATCCGTGTGGAACCAGCGCGTTGACCATATTCATATAGCGATCGCTATGTTCCGCGTAGCCATGTAGTATCGCGATTAGGGCACGCGGGGCCGTGTCAGGCAGCCAGCTTTGTGTGTATAACCTGATCCCCCCATAACCCTGGAAAGTGCCTTCGTTGTGTTGCATATTTAATTCAGTTCGTTCTCTCGTCTCCGCTCACGGAGCGCGTGACCATTCGAAGCAAGTTGGCTTGCTCGTTCGTGATGCCTTCGTTCAAGCGTGCTGCGGCGATGGGCAGTGCCCACTCATCCACCTCTTCACGCTGGGCGTGGCTCAGGTTCAGGTAGCGCCTCAGATAGACTGAATGAAATAGTTCGCGCAGCAGGATGATAAACCTGCGTCCCGCCATCCCGGATGGAACATCACCCTGGCGCAGCAGGAGTGACGTCCGCATTACATCGGCCATCGGATTGCCGCGCACGGCGGTCATCCAGTCGATCACTACGGGCCCGCTCTGGGTGATGAGGATGTTATCGGGGTGGAAATCGCCATGGCAGAGCGCGGTGCCTTGGGGCAACTGCGCCAGTTTTCGTAATGCAGCATGGCGCGCCATTTCAGGAAGTATGTCAGCCGTGCTTATATCTCGTTCAAGCTGCTCGCTCCATAGAGGAAGGTCCGGTGCCCTACACATATGGATCTTTGCCTGAAGCTCAGCCAGCCATCGCCCGTATGCGATCATTTTCCATGGTCGCCGCGATAGATTTTCTAACATGGATCGCCCACTCACCTTCTCGTAAATCAGGCCGAGCCGGGCCTCTACTTCCACGACTGAGTTCTCAACTCTTGGCACGGGCAACCCAGCCGACTGTACCACCTGCGCGATCGCCAGCTCGTGACGCACCATACCCTCGGAACACCAATCGAGAAAGAGTTTCAGAACCTGTGTGTCACCCCACGCATAAATGTCGGCTGTACGCCCTCGTCCAATGAGTGGTCCTTTGTCCATGATCACGTAAACCTCAAAGGTTCGTAAAACCTTTGAGGTTCACCTGATAGAAGTTCAGGCCGTCTGGGGTTCCTTGCGGTGTGCCTGAATAAAGGCGAGCAACCTTCTCCAGGCATCAGCAGAAGGCTGGGCAAACTCGGTAGCCCGGCGGTCGAAGAAGCTATGGGTCGCGCCAGGATATATCGTCAAGGTGTGTGGCACGTCTGCCTGATCAAGTTTCCCGTCCAGCTCGTGCACAGAGCTCTCTGGGATGCTTTGGTCAGCACCGCCGAAGAACCCTTCCACCGGATAGGCGATGCGTAGTGCGTTATCCAGCACCGTGCCCGACCCGCCGAAGTCACGGGTCATGCCGGCATAGAACGTAATTAGCCCAGCCAGTTTCAAATCGCGATTCGTGCCGGTGATCAGGGTGAGCGATCCACCCATGCAGAAGCCAACCACGAACACCGACGCGTCCTGGCCAAGCTTCTCTCGTAAGTAGGCCAGTGCAGCCTGCACGTCCTGGGTAAAGGTGCCCAGCCGGATTTGCTGCACATGAGGACCAAACTCAAAGCCCTCTGCGCGACTGGTCAGGCCAGCCGTTCGTCCGAAGTAGTCCACAGCCACAGCCGCTATGCCCACCTCGGCAAAACGCATGGCCAACTCCTTATAAAACTGATGCAATCCGCGTATATCGGGGTAGATGACTACGGCCGTGTGCGTACTCCCTTGAGGGAAAGCTGCGTAGGCATGGAAGCGATTACCATCCTTGGCGGTCAGGACAATCAGTTCACCTTTGGCCATGCCAGCCTCACCTGGGGGAACAGGTGGGCGGGCGTTATCGTCGTAACACATATCCAGACACTCCTTCTTTACAGATCCAAAAACTGATCAGACAAATTTCCAGCTCTTAGTCTGGCAGCTACGTGATTACCTGGACATTATCATAACTGAAACCGCTGTGCAGTGGCCTCCACTTTTGTCGTTTCTGGTTCATGGATTGCAGCGCGAACAGATCAGATAGAGCAAGCACAGGCCTGCCGGTATGGAAACGACGTCACCCAATAACTGGCTGATCACCTGGATGGGTGCAGCCGGCGATGCAACTGATGTGGCGCTACTTCACCAAACCATTGTGCAGGCACGGCAATTCAATCAAGGCCGGTGGTTTGGCATTTCGTCACGTTGGGAAACGTATCGAAATGTTCGTTGCCTGGTTCGCTCATCAACGCCGTGCGTTCGACCAGGTCGCCCCGCGAGATGGTGTTGAACAGGTAGCCGGCGCGTAGTTGGGCCAGCCACCCTGCATCAACCGCATCTATCACGTCAATTCACATTTCATGGTACAAACCGTATACAACATATGGAACACCTGACCGGACAGACACCTGCCACCCGCTCGCACCTTGGACCATTCGACATCACTATTGGCATCGTCGGCCACCCTACTACGCCCGACGTGGCCTGGAGCGATAAACAACTGCAAGTTCTCAAAGATATTGGTCTGAACACTTTGCAGCTCAGCATCGCCTGGTCGTGGCGACCTGCTGGCGAAGTGCTCAATCTGGAGAACCTGGACGATCCTGCCCTGGCCGGTGAGTGGCGGCGTCGGGCTGGGCAGGCGGAGCGATTCGGCTTTCGGGCTCTGGCACACTTTGGCCTGCCCATGGGACCGCAGACCGACGCGACCACCTGCATCATGGATCCACAGGTGCGCGATAACTATGCCAGGCGGCTTTCCCGCTTCATGCACGACTTCCCCAGCGTGAACGACGTACTCATTTATACCTACGATCAGCTGGCCTGGCTATGTAGCGAATTTGGTGATTGCCCGCGCTGCCATGGTGTGCCACTGCACGAGCGCCTTACCCCGTTCCTCGAGGCGATGGTGGATGCGATCTGCGCGGTGCGTCCCGCTGCCAGGTTATGGTGGGAACCATGGGAGCTATCTGCGGGGCAGACCTATGCCGTGACAGAGCGAATCCGCCCGAATCATTTTGGCCTGATCTGCCACAGCACAATCGCCGAGGTGCAGTTCGTCAACACCACCGATTTGTGGTTCCGTAACCTGGCGCGCCTGGCACACATGCGCGGTATTCCGATGATCGGCGAAGGATTCTTCGGCGGTAGCGGCGAGGACGTGGCTCCTCTAACCCACCTGCCCTGCCCGCGTCTGGTACACCAGCAATTGAACGCGCTGCATCATGCCCCGGGCGTTGTAGGAATTAAGGAGTACTACGGCTTTGTACCCGACCATCTTTCGGTTAACCTGCGTCTGCTGAGTGGGTACCTCCATGCACCGGATGCACCGTTTGACGAACTGGCGGGTCTCGCGGCTGAACCTTATGGTGCGGCCGTGCATGAGCAGCTCTTGCAGGCCTGGGAGCTGGCATCCCAGGCCATTGAATTCTTTCCCTGGGATGCCAGTTGGGCCCTGCGGCGTATCTTCGAGCTGGGCCCGCATGTGCCATATCAGAGCATCCCCACGGCTTCGTGGATGACACCTGCGTGGCAGTCGAATCGGCGCGGTTTTTACCTGGTGACTGACAGAAACCAACAGCACCCCTGGCTCCTGGAAGATGTGGCATTACGGGCCAGGTTGGCGTCCAGCCGGTTTGCCGATTCAGCCAGACTGCTGCAGGAGGCCAGCGCCAAAACGGTGTTGCCAGAAGACGTGCAGCGGCAGGCTGACCAAGTCCATGCCGCGGCGCAAACATCGCTGGCTTTGGCCGAAGGTCTATTCAGGCAGATAGGGCACGGCTAGTAAACAAACTCGCGTATGTCGTAGCGGCTGATATGTGGAATGCCCTGGCCTTCCTCGAACTGCAAGCCAGCCTCGATGTCCTCGCCTTGTGCGATGCGCTCGAGCGAGGTCAGAGGACGTAGTTGAGCCTGATACGCGGCCTGGGTATACTCCATGGCTTCGTCAGCGATCAGCTCTGAGAAGTAAACAATATCGTCCGCGTCGAATGGCATCTCGTTCAGGACGCGGATTGTATCGGCGACGTGTTGGGTGGCATATTCGTGACCGCCCGCACCGAGTAGCACGATGACGCCTACGGCCACACCGCCGGCCTTCATCGCCTTCACGGTGTGCACCACCTCAGCAGACATACTCGGCTTGTTCAGAAATCGCAATAGGGCTTCATTGCCGCTCTCCATGCCGATATACACCCGCTTTAGCCCTTTGGCGGCCAGTGCCTGGTAGTCAGCCACGGTCTTGCGCTCACCACTAAAGCCATCGAGGAACGCGTATACTCCGCCAAGTGAGTTCACGTCATACACGGCATGCACCTGGTCGAATATCTGAAGCAATAATGGCATGGGCGTTACCAGTGCATTGGCATCACCCAGAAAGAGCGTGCGCCGGAGTGAGAGGCCAGGACCCAGAAAGTCACGCACTGCCTGAGCATGCGCGCGGAATTCAGCCGGGCGCTTGATACGGAAGGGGCGGTCCCTGTAAAACGTGCAGAAGGTGCAGGAATTAAATGAGCACCCCTCCGTGGCCTGAAGCACCACGGCCATGTACTGATCGGGTGGGAGAATGCCTACGGGCTTGTACACGCGGTGGTACTGGGCAACATCCTGGCGCGAGCGCTCAGCATCGAAGGCAATAACACGCTCGAAGACGAGGTGACCAGCTGGAGGAAGCGGTTCGCCTAAAGTGGCACTACCCGCCAAAATCGCGTGGTATAACGTTTCCGCCGTCTGGTGAGCCTGCTGCTCCACCCAGGCCGCCTCACTGGGTGGGAGCCACCGCCGCTCGCGCTCACGTGCAGTCGTTTGCCACTTGGCAATGATCTTGCCGTCCAGTCCGCGCCGGTATGAGATCCTATCGATCAACGCCGTCCACATACGGCCAGCGTAGTCGTAACTGAAAACCATCGCTTCCTGCGGGTCATCCACGCTGACCGTCAGGCAGTTTGGCTTCACGCTGATCGTGACAGGACGGCTGTGCCAGTGACCGACAAAAACCATCACGTAGCCGAGATATATGTCACGTGTGGGCGTGCTGCCTGTTCCACTGGTAGCACGTCCACCAGTTCGTAGTCGCGCGTGCCGAGGCCAAGCTGCTCGCCATACTCGGTAACTTTATAGGGATCCTTAAGTGGCCCGTGCAGCCTGGCGAAGGGATGCCCCTCGTGCGGGTGCACCTCCATGCTGACTGGTATGTTCTCCTCAATCAAGCGTGTGTTACCGATAACGTCCAATGCAGCCTGATCGATGGCCACGATGTCATCCGAACCAAATACCCCGGCATCTGGCAGTATGGGCATGCCAGTAAATCCAAAGCAGTCACAGACAGGTGTTATATGGGTGGCCAGGCTGAAGTGAGTTGCCTTGCCAGGCGCGAACGTGCCCAGAGACTGGCTGACGCTGATCGCACACGCTTCCTGGAATGCGTTGAAGTTTGCAGCATCGATCTTCAGGCTGCCCTCAGGAGCCACCTGCAGGCAGCGTCCACACTGATTGCACTGCTCGAAGTGCATGTGTAACTCGCCGGGATGCTCCTTGTCTTCCACAATAGCGCCAAATGGGCAGGACTCGATGATGCGCTGCCGAGTTTGCAGGTCGGGACATTTCTCGCCAAACCAGTATTGATCGAAGTGCATCGTGTCATGAATGGCTCTGCGTGTGGCACCCGTTACACATCCAAGCGCCAGGTTTTTAAAGGCAGCGCCAAACCCACAGGCGGGGTGTCCCTTTACATGGGCTAGATTGATCAAAAAGCTTGCGTCCTCTATCATGCCCGCCACTTTCCAGGTGTTCACATTCTTAAACGGTCGCTCGTGAATGTATGCGTACTTGTCGTCAATCCCGGACGTCGGGTAGATAGGGCAACCCAGCGTTTCTGTGGTGTAGCCGCGTTCCTCGGTAGCTCGCACATCCCAGCCAACATCGGTAACGAACGGCCGGCCGCCACCTTCTTTTACAGCGTTCACCACTCTTCGAACGAATAGCGGATGCACCGTGGAGTAACCGATTGAGTGTCCGCAATGCATTTTTATGGCAACCGTTTCGCCCTTCACTCGATCGCACAGGTGCAGGCGTTCCATGATGAGATCCAGCTTGGCAGGTAATGTCTCCCGCCCTTCCAGGCGTGCCTGATGCGCGGAACCGAAATACACGATACTTTTCATGGTGTTAGTTATTCATCTTTCCTCAATGGATTTCTGCCATCTATTCTCACACAGGTGGAGCACCCCTTTTGATCTCTCGCCTGCCACATACTGTCTGGGCAAGCCTGCTTCAGCACGTGTGAGACATGTCGCATTCACCACGCCGAAGCGACCTAGCCGCCACACTGATCACGGTGATCGCCAGGTTGATTTCTATATCACTCACATCGGACCGCACTTATTGAGGCGATTAAGTGATGCGCGTTCCATGCACGCCCTGCCTGCACGGCGCCAGTCTGGCCCAGGCGATTGCATGTAACCCTCAGCGGGTGTTCTGCATTCCGGTTACCGTGAAAATTGGATGACCCTTCGGCCTGGCACACAGTGCTATTTGGGGACCTCTGCCCGGAATATGCCATCCGTTACGCGGATACTCAGGCCATCGCCGGGACTCACATTCTGCACTGAACGCACGATAAAGTCATCACGCTCGCGTTGCACAATGGCGTAGCCGCGTGCCAGAGTGGAAAGCGGACTCACGGCGTTCAATCGCCCATTCAGTCCACGCATTTGAGCGCGCTGCAGCTCTAAATGTACAAGCATGGCATTTGTAAGCCGGACTTTCCATTCACCAACTCGCTGCTTGCCATTGCGCACCTGTGAAAGAGGGCCGGCCAGGCGGAGGGCATGTCGAAGCGACTCCAATCCAGTCCGCAAGGTACCAACCTGATCCTGCATGGCAGCACTCAATTGGGCAGTGAGCCCATCGAGGTTCTGCCGCAGATCAGCCACGTCAGGAGTGATCATCTCGGCAGCTGCCGAGGGAGTAGGTGCTCGCATATCTGCAGCGAAGTCACATAATGTGAAATCGGTTTCATGACCTACGCCGCTCACCACCGGTACCCGTGTCGCTGCGACAGCTCGCACCACCTGCTCGTCGTTGAAAGCCCACAGCTCTTCCAGGCTGCCACCCCCGCGCGCTACCAGGATGACGTCGCAAACACCTGTTTCATCCAGTGCATGGAGTGCTTGAATGATCTGCTTTGGGGCGTCTTCACCCTGCACCTGAGTCGGAGCAAGGAGAACCTGCACAATGGGGTAGCGGCGCCGGAGCACATTTTGGATGTCCTGTATCGCCGCACCGGTCGGAGACGTGACCACGCCGATCACATGTGGATAGGGAGGACAGGGGCGCTTACGCGTCGCATCGAACAGGCCCTCTGCCTCAAGTTTTCGCTTCAGACGCTCGAACTCAGCATACAGATCGCCGGTGCCTGCCCCGATCAGTGTATCAACGTAAAGCTGATAGGCTCCATCACGCTCATACACTCCGATCCGCCCGCTAGCTATGACCGCGTCACCACTACTCGGTGTGAAATGTACCCTGACTGCCTGCGAACGCCACATAACACATCGCACCTGCGCGCCTGCATCCTTCAATGTAAAGTACCAGTGCCCTGATGATGGGCGTGACAAGTTGCTGATTTCTCCGGTCACCTGTACGTTAGCCAGTAACTCGTCAGTCTCGAGCAATTCACGCACATGCGTCGTAAGCTCTGAAACAGTGAGCGGTTCCTGGTTGAACAAGAGTGATTGGTACACCATCTCACCTTGCGTCTGGCAACGGGTGCTCACGTGGATGCGGATCAGGCTGTGTTGTCCGGCCTTTTTGATTCAAGCGATCAACTAACCAACCACATACATCATCCAGACTTTCTGTGGATATCTGATGCCGCATAGGATATTCACGGTAGTCCAGTCGTACTGGCAGTTGTGCCAGGTGCCGGCGCAGTGCCCTGCCATCGGCGATGGGAAGCACGTCGTCATTTACACCGTGCACCACCAGGACTGGTAAATCCTGCAGATTTTCCCCGACCGCTCCGGCCGGCAGCACTGCGTCGGGGAGTGCTCCACTCATAATCACGGCTCCAGCTAGCAATTCCGGTCGCGTGAGCAGCGTTGCCACGCTCATAATCGCTCCCTGACTGAAGCCCATCAGGTACACCCGCCTCGGATCAGCCCCATAGGCTGGCACCGCCTCGACGATAAACTGCGCCAGAAGCAAACGGCTACGCTCGAAATCCTCGGCGTCGCGGTCAATGGCCTCGGGTCTGAAGTTAACGTGGTACCAGGCGTACTGGTCGGGACCCAGCTCGAGTGGTGCCCGCAGGCTGAGAATCAAAAATCTCTCATCGAGATATGACCTGAGCTCAAACAGGTCTTCTTCGTTGCTGCGCAACCCATGTAGCAGAATGAGCAAAGGGGGCGGAGTACGATCTGGCGTTGAACCCGATGGCTCGGGCAGCTCCGGCTGGCGTACCAGGTGAAACAGGTTTAGGGTGGCAGTACTCATTTCGTGCATCATATATCATAGGGAAACCTTTCAGATCGAGCCTTCTCCGCCGTGAGTGAGACGAACAGAGCAGGTGTCGAACTGAGGCGCGATATCTCCCAAGAGACAATCGCATGGATGCATACGGTACGTATTAACCGATGGTAGGGCACTGCCTGCTGACCGTACTCATGCAGCAAAGAAACTGATAAACTATCGATGTTAGTTTGTTCGACATGATCCAAACCTCAGCGGGGCCAGGTTTATTCAGTGGCCCTCTTTGAACATGGCTGATGTTATATTTTCGTCCATTCATGTCGTAGACGGGCAGGAGTTAGGGGACACGCCCCAGGTGTTCGTGCAGCCGTCTGGCAAGCGCAGCCCACGCAGCGGTGAGACCCTGATCCTGTTCCTCGACATGCCCAATGCTTCCAGCTCAATGTGCGCGGATGTGGCACATGCCTTCAGCGAAGGCTATGCACACGCTCCTGGTGGGCTGACTACTGCACTGCGCCTGGCAATCAAACTGGCGAACGACCGGCTCGTAGAGTTGAATCGCGCCGCTCCACTTGCACAGCGAGCTACCGGGTCGATCAGTTGCGCCGTGGTTAACAACGAGAGTGTCGTCATTGCACAGACAGGACCTGCGATTGCATTTGCCCGCGCCCGAACAGGTGCATTTGAGCGCGTCACACCTATCGGCGAGCTGACTCCGGCAGGCACCACTCATACCATTGACGCGTTTTTCACCCACTACGCCTGGAAACAGGGTGACGCCTTTGTGCTCAGTGGCGAAACCTCCTGCCGGGGAGTAGGCGACCAGTTGGTGAGCGCCTGTATGAGCAAAGGAGATGCGCGCCTCGTCGCAGGTTATTTGAACGCCAATGTGAAGCAGGGACGCATGACCGGTGTGGCATTTACAGTGGACGGCGAGCCTGTCACTTTGCCCCTGGCCGTACCCGTGCAATCACATGCGACCGAAGCGGCCCCCGCATCGGCGTGGTCTGCTCGCGGCGCAGCGATCTCTACCACTGAGACAGCCAGCACGACGCCAGGCAGTGTGTCTTCACAGCCAATGACATCCCGATATGCCGACCAGCAGCGTAAGGTCGCTCAAGGTGCAGAGAGCCACTTCGGTCAACCCTTGGCCGGAGAACACGTGTCCAGGGCAAGTCACTTTATTCAATTTGTAGGTAGGATACGCCAGGGACTGGGTGCATTCAGCGCGCGTCTGCTGCCCGCTTCGCCGCCGCAAGCTATGCCGGTTCAGCGCCCGCGTACAACGGTCTTCGGTCTTGCTACCGCGGCGATTCTTTTACCCATTCTCGTGGCGCTGGTGGTATCGATTGGCTACCTGCAGTTTAGTGGCGAAGCTGCCAGGCAGTCGCTGATCAATGCAGCCCTGGTACAGGTACAGCAGGCTAAAGCGTCCAATAGCGCTGATAGCTGGAACAAAGCTGTTACCATGATCAATGACTACGAGGCACACTACCCGAGTGATACATCCACCTTCGCCGATGCAAAACGCCTTGCACAAACCCAATTGGATAAGGTTGGAAAGATCACGCGGGTCGTGGCAACGCCCATCATCGACCTGAACCCACCTGGCGTAACGCGTCGCATTGCGGCAAGCCCCATGGGTATTTTCATACTCGATGTGACAGATCACGACGCTCAGTACGATGTACTCTCTCCACAACGTAACGGTATCAGTGGCAAACCTATCTCTCTGGCCGCCTCAAAAGGCGTAACACTCAGCGGTGCGTTACTGACCGACGTCTCTTGGGCCAGCACTAATGGCAGTCGTTGGCGCGTCGAAGGAGCTGTGCTTTTCACCAAAAATGCTCTTTACGAGTACAACTCCACAAACGCACAGATGACGATGCTCAGCCTGCCAGCCAGTCTTACGGGCGGCCCGTCACAGGTGGCTGCAGGCGACCTGTATAACAATACCGCCTACCTGCTCGATCCCGGCATGGGTCAAATCTGGCGCTACAACATGGAAGGCGACAAGCTGACTAAAATGGACCCCTACTTCCGCATTGGAGCGACACCGCTGCATGATTCCATCGACATGACGATTGACGGAGCCATCTATACCTTGCAGAAGAACGGTACAGTTCTTAAATACCTGCGTGGTCTGGCTCAACCATTCAACATGTCGAACCTGCCCCAACGGATGGGCAAGGTGGTAGCCATTGCGGCAAGCGGCAACGACCCGAGCTCAGGCTATATTTACGTTGCCGACAGCGAAAACGGCGCCATTTGGGTATTCACGAAGACGGGAGATTTTGTCAAGCAACTACGAGGTACGAACGACGAGTTCGTCGGCATGCAAGATATGTCCCTGGACGCAGCAGGAAATACCATTTATGTGAACACACCTGGCAAGCTCTACAGCTTCCAGATAGGATGAGAGAGCATAGGGCGACTCCGCCGTGCGGTGATGCACTGGCTTCGTTCGATGAGAATACATCGCAGGCTGGCATTGTACGGGCGCACGATGCAAGGAGCATGGAGAAGAATGAACGCTAAAGTACTTGCAGGCATCATTATCGGTGGGACATTGTTGCTCGGCGCATGCACACTGGTGAACCCGCGTACCTCTCCTACCAAACCCTTAACGCCGACTGTGACTGGTATCACAGGAGGTGTGGTGACCGATACCGTTTCTACGACACCGACCACAGCCAATGTTGAATCCACGCCTGCGCAGGGGGGGACCAGCACGTCTGAGATAACACCAACACTTGCCGTGACCCCGACAACCGAAGTGACCACGACCAGTGCGATAAGTGCCAGCGCCGAGGAAACTCCAACTGCTTCGGTCACTACACCAGTGACCGAAACGTCAATGGTTGCAACTTCTGTCAAGACACTCGTGGTGCGTGTCAGGTCGCTCCTCATACGTAACGGTCCTGGAACAACCTATCGTGTCATAGGACGTTACTATTTTGGTCGCGTGTTAAAAGTGACGGGAGCCAATGCGGATGGCACGTGGTACCGTGTGTTGTGTGCCAACGGCAGAGCCGGCGACTGCTGGGTCTCGGGTGACCCGCGTTATGTGATCGCCAGGAAATAATGCCGCCAGCAGCACATCACCCAGACATTGTCAGCGAACCTCACATGGGTTCCTTAAAGTCATAAAAAGCTCCCTGTGCGTGCCAGCGCGTACCGTCCGCGTCGCACACCAGCGTATCGCCGTCGCGACGCAGCGGTAATCCGGAAAGGGGACTGCGGAAGATTGCATCCCCACTCAATTCCTGGCCATCATCCATCCCGACTGCATTTTCGCTCAGGGTAAATACACTCGGCGACAGAACACCCAGGCGTGATGTCAGTTGCAGGAGTGCGTCAACGTACACCATCGCCTTGATAGGCATACTGCGTTTCAGCGCTGACCATCGCAGGTATGACACCGCCAGCATCCGCTGCAGCCTGAAACCATTTGCCTCCAACTGCCTTCGCATCCAACGCGGGTGGAAGTCGAAGTTCAGTGTGGCGAATTCCACGGGCTCGAGCGAAAAAGGACTCCAATCCTGCCGGCGTAGCGCGAAGCGTGACACCGCCTTCAGGTTACGCTTGTTGGCAAACTCCAGTACCAGATGGCTTCCAGGTGCAATCGCGCGCCGAATTTCGCCCAGCGCCCTGGATACATCAGCAATGTGGTGAATGACACGCACCATGGTCGCCGCTTCCAGCACACCGCCTGCAAAAGGCAGGTGGTAGATATCGGCGGCCACAAAGCGGAAGCGGGGGTCATGTCCCCAGTGTTCCTGTGCCTCCTCCAGAAGCGAGCGGGAATAGTCGAGCAAAATGACCTCGTCGTAGCCGGCGTATAAATCAGCCAGCCGGCCAAACCCGGCGCCAAAGTCCGCCAGGCGTTTACCGTGAGGTGGAAGCAGACGGCGTAATGCTACACGTTCACACGCATCTTCATAAACTCGATCCGAGTTCTTCCAGAAACGCGTCTTGTAGTCGGAGCCTTCATAGTCACAGATCATGGTTGTGTTGGAATATGTAGATTGGCGTTACGATCATGGTGAACAGCTGCGATCGCATAGTTGATCGATTAGCGAGAGCCAGTTATAACCTGAACTGCCGTGGCAATAACCGGGTCCTGGTTGGATGGATAGTCGTCCCAATTACGGTCCACGATGATGTCCGGCGTCAGGCCTTTGCCTTCCCAATTACCTCCATTGGGGAGATGAAACGTCTCCTCAGCAATCCACGCTTCGGAGCCATCCTCAAAATCGTACCCGTGAAGCGTTTCGATATTACCCGCTGACTTCTGACCGACCAGGCTGGCGCGGCCATTAGCCTGTAAAGCCCCGGCAAATACCTCAGCATAGGATTCCGTCGCGGGTCCAATGAGCACCACCAGCGGAACCTTCAGTAGGTTGCCAGTATGCTCCGTGGGTGGTGTGACCGCCAGCCGCACACCGTGACGGTCCTCCATATAACCGATTGTTCCGCCGGTGAAGAAGCCCAGGCTGGTCAGAAGAACCGGATAAGAACCTCCGTTATTGATGCGCATGTCAATAATCAGCCCTTTGAGAAGACCTCCCTTGCTTAGTGCATTCAGTGCTGTGCGCACCTGGTCTGCCATGGTCTCTTCAAAAAAGGTGGGGATCAATATATAGCCGATGCGGCTCGTGTCAGTCAGGATACGATACTCGACTGGATCTTGTGTGGGCAGGTTTTCGCGTAGCATGACCAGGTCGCGCGGGGTGGCGCCCGGCGTCTGCACTGTAACGGTGACGCTCGTTCCTACCAAACCACGCAACAATGCGATATAGGTCTGGCCTTGAGCATCGACAGATGGCTGCTCATTAATGGCGATGATGTGGTCATGCGCTCGGATGCCTGCCCGTTGCGCCGGACTGTTGGGCAATACCTGCAAGACGTAAGCGTATTGTTTTTGCTTATTGATATCGGTTATTACACCAATGCCCACATACTCTCCACTGCCCTGATAATCCTTCTCTTCATCTTTCGCCTGTTGAGGAGATAGGAAGTATGAATGCCCATCATTCAGACTGGTCATAACGCTGTCCATAAGTCGATAAAACTGGGTGAATGTCATACCAGCGCGGATTTGTTTTTCAGTTGAGATTTGCACCTCTGGCCAGTCCAGACCGTTAAAGTTGGTGTAAAGGTAATCATCGTTAACGATTTGCCATAAATCATCAAAGATACGCAATTGAGAGGCTGTATCTTGTGCGTCCGTGTTTATTGTCACCGGGATGGAGTTGGCCGGTTTCACGGGGGCCGTTCCTGCATCAAACGTGGCAGGGCTCGTTGCGCTAAAAACCACCACTGGTGTAATGGTATGTTTTATGTCGCTGATGGCGTTCGCTGATGAGGTCACGCCAGGGTTGGATACCGGTATGGCAGTTTGGCTTTGAATCAAGGTTGGCTCGACATAACCTGGTGGAGATGCCATCACAGCGGCAGTCGTGACGGTCTTTCGCTGTGGGCCATTAATGGTTGGTGCAAGTGATCGTGCATAAAATACCAATACTATGGTTATGCACATAAGAATGCAGGCAAATACACCAATGCTGACTGGCAGTTGCAACATAATACGCGCACGGCCGTGCGTTTCGTCATTTGTTGCCACATGCTGGAGGTCTGTATTGGATTGCGAGCTGCTTTCTGTCATAACGTGTCTGATATAGGCTTTTCTATCAACGTGCGGTCGGAAAGGATCACCAGATTGGTGTTTTTCGATGGTACCATATACCTGTTTACGCCATGTTGTTCCAGGAGGGTATTGCGATGAAAAGGAAGACGATTGCTGTATTGTTGACTGTGGCGATGTTTCTGACAATGGCATGTGGCGCCCTAAACATCCTGACCGGAGGAAGCGCGGGTACAGTGGGCAGCTTATGGTCCGACGTACCGCCCTTTGCGGGAGCTACCAAAGCCAATATTGATCTTCCCCTGGCTGCCAAAATTGCCGTCCAAGCCATCTTCCAGGGTAAACTGGAGTTCATTGCTTTTACTACGAACCACACTGCTCAAGATGTCCAAAACTTCTATACGGTTGATCGCATGAAGGCCAGTGGGTGGAACACGACAGAGACAGGTGGCTGCACGGGCAGCAGCACTGATGCCACTTCCACAGTACAAGGTGCTGGCGCATTTTGTTTCTTCGGCAAGACGGAAGCTGGCAAAGACACCGGACTGGCCATCATCGTCGCCCAGGACGATAAGACCAAACAGACCCAGATCTTCTACGTGCGGATCGACATTACCCCTACGCCGACGCCAAAACCTCAGTAGAGTTTGCGTTTCTAGATTATCAGATCAGCTGACAAGGCAACCCTGGTTTCTAGATGAAACCAGGGTTGTTTTTTGTGTAAGACTCGCTGACGGGACATTTACCTGCCGTTATCCCTCGCGTGGAACCGTAAAATAGAACGTCGCTCCATGGCCCTCCACACTCTCAACCCAGATCGAACCGCCATGCGCTTCGACGATGTGCTTGGCAATCGCCAGACCCAAACCGGTGCCACGTTGCCCGCGAGGCCGGTTGGCTTTATAGAAACGTTCGAAGATGCGTGGTAGATCGGTCCTGGCAATACCCACTCCCGTATCGCGTACAGCCACAGTCAGGTATTCTGCCGTAGCACCGGTGTCCTCTGTGATTACTGGTGAAGCAGTTTTAGTAGCCATGAAAACATTAACGCTACCGCCAGGCGCGAACTTGATCGCGTTGTGTAATAGATTTGAGATGACTCGACTGATCTGCTCTGGGTCCACCAGAGCGGTTACATCCGCGGTGATCTCGTTCGTAAGAATCGTACCTGCGCGCTCGGCCTGTGGTGTAAGGCGCATCATAACGCTCTCAACAAGGTCATGAAGTGGTGTCTTGACCATGCGCATGGGCATCTGGCCGGATTCGATTTGTGATAAATCGTACATTTCCTGTGCAAGCTGCGTTAGCGCATCCACCTGTGTACTGATCTGGTCAAGATGCCTGCTGTTTTGAGCCGCATCCAAATTGCCATCCATGCGCAGTGTGTCAATGAGGAGCCGGATGGTAGTCAGTGGCGTACGTAGCTCATGTGAGATATTGGCTACGAAGTCCCGTCGTGCCCGGCCTAGTCGCTGCAGGTCACTTACATCGCGTAGAATCAACACCGCTCCTTGCACGGCACCGGGCGCGGCGCCGCTGTTCAATATTCCCGTGTGAACTCGATACAACCTCTCTTCGACGTTGATTTCATGTTGTAGGTCGCTACGGCCATCCAATGTATCCTCGACATATTTGTCCAGTTCGTAGGAGCGCATGGCTTCCATCAGGCTGCGTCCAGGTTGAGCCGAGCCATGCGTCAATTGCCAGGCCGCTGTATTGCAATAGGTAATATTGCGATCCGCATCCAGGAAGAAGACAGGATCAACCAGCGTCTCAATGAGAGTATCCCGCATGCGACGTTCGAGTTCGACCTGCGAGTCGGATTGAGCTGCCTGTTCGCGCGCCTGGCGTATGGCATTCTGAAGCGCGATATTGTCCCGACCCAGCTTGCGATTCCACCAAAGTAAGGCGAGGCACAGGATAAGCAGTATTGACACGAAGAGCCACGCGATATTCATATAGTTTCATTGTAGATTCAGCCTATAAGATTACGTTTCAGATATAATGACATCACAACTAAATAGTAAGAGACGCCGACCAAGAGGAGTAGGCGGTGTGTATCCGCTGGGATACAGCGCCGACAGGGAGCGCAGGTCAAAGATTGAGAGCCTGTGCAGGAACGCAGCTGCCGAAGGTCGCTTGTGAGTCAGCCAGGTGAAAGGTTTAGGTCAGCGGACGGTTCTATTCAGCCTGGCTCGGGAACGCCCGTTATTGCGTTGAGTGTGCCTGTGCCGTATTCATTCGGTGCGGGTAAAATTCGGTGGTACCGCGTGAGGGAATTGAAGCCCTCTCGTCCGATAGATGGACGAGAGGGCTTTTTTATCGGGATTGCAGGTTCTGGAGTCGAGTTTTTGGACCTATAGCGACATCCGTTATCTTCAGGTTCCATATTGAAACCTCGAATGACCGGTGAGGAAAAGAGAAGCATGATGCAACTTCCAAAAGCATATGATCCACAGTCGGTGGAGGATCGTTTATACGAGTGGTGGGAGAAAAATGGATTCTTCAAGCCAGAGCGTCAGCTCTATCTGACTGACGAGCCGCCGTTCGTCATTACCATCCCTCCGCCTAATGTAACCGGTACCCTGCACATGGGCCACGCCTTGACATCGGCCATCGAGGATCTGATGGTGCGCTATTACCGCATGAAGGGTGCGCGCACCCTATATGTCCCCGGCACCGATCATGCTGGCATTGCTACACAAAGTGTGGTGGAGAAGGAGCTGCAGAAGCGGGGTCAGCGCCGCCAGGACATGGCTCGCAGCGCATTTGTGGAAGAGGTGTGGGATTGGAAGGAGTACTCACATGAAGTGATCACCCGCCAGCAAAAGAAACTGGGCATCTCGGCCGATTGGTCTCGCGAGCGATTCACCCTCGATGAAGGACTTAGCCACGCCGTTTTGACCGCCTTCAAGCGTCTGTATGACAAAGGCTTGATATACAAAGACACGCGCATGGTGAACTGGGATCCCGCGCAACTCACGGGCGTCTCGGACCTGGAAGTGGAGACCGAAGAAGACGGTGAACCCGGTTTCATGTGGACGATCCGCTATCCCCTGATTACCAACCGCTGGGAAGGACCAAAATACGCTTGGGGCAGTGGTCAATGGGCCGAAGGAGCAACGGAGTGGATCAGTGTGGCGACTACGCGCCCCGAGACGCTGCTCGGCGATACGGCCATAGCGGTGCAACCTGAGGATGACCGCTATACATATCTCGTGGCTTGCGATGCAGTGGTTCCTGCAGTAGATCGCATCATTCCCATTATTTCTGATCCATCGGTGGAAGCAGGCTTCGGCACGGGCGCCGTCAAGGTCACCCCTGCACACGACTTTAACGATTACGAGGTCGGTAAACGCCATCGTCTGCCCATGATAGAGGTGATGGATGCCACAGCGCGCATGAATGAAAACGCGGGTCCCTATACGGGATTGGATCGCTTCGAGTGTCGCAAGCGTATCGTGGAAGACCTGCGCAAAGAAGGCCTGCTGGTGAAGGTGGAAGATTACCGTGTACGGTTGGGACGCGGGCAGCGCAGCCACGCCATCATCGAGCCGCGCGTCAGCACGCAGTGGTTCTGCAATATGAGAAGCATGGCCGACGCCGCCATGCAGGCAGTACGCGACGGGCAGATCCGCATCGTACCGGATCGCTTCGAAAGGGTGTATTACCACTGGCTCGAAAACATCCGCGACTGGTGCATCAGCCGTCAGTTGTGGTGGGGTCACCAGATTCCTATCTGGTATCCGGACAAGCCTGAAGCTGGCAAACCGGGTCAATACTGTGCCATGAATGAGTTCGATGCATACCAGCAGGCACGCGTTGATTATGGCGACGCGGTGCAGTTGACCCAGGACCCCGATGTGTTGGATACATGGTTCTCGTCGGGGTTGTGGCCGTTCAGCACATTGGGCTGGCCTGACGATACGCAGGATTTTCAGAAGTACTACCCCACCACCATGCTGGAAACCGGTTACGACATTATTTTCTTCTGGGTGGCGCGCATGATCATGTTGGGCCTGGAGATGACCGATAAACCGCCATTCCAGACGGTATACCTGCATGGCTTGATTCGCACTGCCGATGGCGAAAAAATGTCCAAGTCCAGACCGGATAAGGTAGTGGACCCGCTTGATCTGATCGCCACCTACGGCACCGATGCCCTGCGATTCTTCCTGATTACAGCTGGTTCCCCGGGTGGCGATATTAAGATCGACGTGAAGATCGTCGCCGGCAGGAAGCAGGTGGATCGCATCGAAGGTGCACGTAACTTTGCCAACAAACTATGGAATGCAGTTCGCTACGTGCTGGGTAAAGTGGAAGCATGGTCGCCTCAACCGGCATCCGGCACTCCCGAAGCCGCTGAGACTGGCTACAGTCTTTCCGATCGGTGGATCCTGGCACGCTGTAGCGAAGTGATTCACGAGGTTCGTGCATTGATGGATGGCTTCCAGTACAACGAAGCAGGGCGTGTCCTTTATGATTTTGCCTGGGGTGACGTATGCGACTGGTATCTGGAACTATCAAAACTTCAGAACACGCCTCAAACCGTCGAAACGTTGGTTCGGACCACGGACCTGGTCCTGCGAATGTTGCATCCGTTTATGCCGTACGTCACCGAGGAGCTATGGCAGCATCTTAAGCAGGCAGCGTTAATGCTTGCCCAGCGCGATCCAGCCCTCGCGCTACCAGACTTCGACTATCCGGCCGTGATGATGGCAGCTTACCCCATTGTGGAGTTGGACCCGACCGAAGCCGCCTATGCCAGCGCGCTGCGAGAAATGCCTCCACTGCAGGAGGTCATTCGCTCCATCCGCAATGCGCGCGCCGAGTATAAAGTGGCGGTTGAACGACATATCCCGGCTCTGATCAACGCAGGGCAGCAGGCGGATGCTTTTAATACCCAGCGCAAGGTAATCGCAGCACTGGCTCGCGTGGATGATAGCCGCCTGACTATAGCTGAGACTCTGCCCGTACCCTCCGACAAATGTGTCACATTGGTGATGAACGAGGCTACGGTTTATCTGCCTTTGTCCGGTCTGGTCGACCTGGATCAGGAGCGACAGCGCCTGCAAGCTGAGCTGGATGATCTCGGTAAGGTGATTGCCAGGAGCGAAACCCTGTTGCACGGTGACTTCGCCAGGCGTGCACCTGCTGCATTGGTCGAAAAAGAACGCGTTAAGCTGGCTGACGCAACCAGCCGGCGCGAGCAGATCCAGCAGCGCTTGAGCCAGTTGCAGGGTACCTGATTAGAGCCGCTTGCGATTGACCACAAGGTATTGGGCTTTTATCCTGAGCCTGTCGAAGGGTACATCCTGAGCCTGTCGAAGGGTACATCCTGAGCTTGTCGAAGGGTACATCCTGAGCTTGTCGAAGGGTACATCCTGAGCTTGTCGAAGGACGACCGCCTCACCATGACTGCCGGGAACCTTGTTGTTGCCTGCAAGCCGCTCTGGCTCACGGCATGTCACGTCGTTGATTTCCAGGCAGGTGTGCCGCGCGCTGCATCGTGCCGCCCATGCAATATTCGCCTATCATTACCCTGATGAGTGATATCGCGCCACAACCAGTTTCGGCTGCACCTGCCTATCAGCCCCAGCCCTACCCCATCCTGGAGTACGACCCGTCACCGGATGCGATCATTGATCCACACCGCATGGTCCAGCCCATCGACATCCCTCAGCACTGCGTGTTGTGTTTTTTCCAGGACGTGATCGAAAAGCTACTCGCTGAGCAACGGCTCAAACACATCGCTGACCTGCACAGTGAGATGGGAAAACATCCCGTGTATGAGTTCGAATACAACGGGCAGCGTGTAGCGCTTCTGCATCCCGGCATCGGCGCGCCGATGGCTGCGGCGTTCCTGGAGGAGATCATCGCGTGGGGCTGCCGTAAGTTCTGTGCCTGCGGTGGTGCAGGCGTATTGGACCGGCAGATCTCCGTTGGACGTCTCATCATCCCTGCTACCGCCGTGCGAGACGAAGGAACCAGTTATCACTATTTGCCACCCTCACGCGAAGTGGACGCAGCTCCCGAGGCGGTGGCTGCCATCCAGAAGGTATTGAGCGCCAGTGGCCTAAGCTACATCGTCACCAAGACATGGACCACCGATGCGTTCTATCGCGAGACACCTGCCAGGATCAGACAGCGACGATCAGAAGGTTGTCTGACGGTGGAAATGGAAGCGGCTGCGTTCTTCGCCGTGGCACGGTATCGTGGTGTGCCATTCGGTCAGCTTCTCTATGGTGGCGATGACATCAGCGGCAGCGAGTGGGATTCGCGCCGTTGGGATAGGCGAGCTTCCGTACGCGAGAAGGTGTTCTGGTTGACGACCGAAGCCTGTTTGAGCCTGTAGGTCGGCGCCAGAGCTTGACGCCATGCATCATGGCATGTGGCAGGCGCTTTCGGTGCATTTGCGATAACGTCATCGCCTCATTGATCGGTTATTCCGTGCGCATTTCCGTGTCCTGCTATCAACCAGTCGTGATTTCTATGTCATCGTAGGTTGAATTGAACAGGCCATGGTCAATC
>JAJYKL010000062.1 GCA_021788625.1 Chloroflexota bacterium | reverse complement strand
CTTCCCAAATACCACTTTTCTGCTCGCGCAGTATCCGGCATGGGCCAGCCGGCCAGTATCCACGTGGATAGAGACCCACGTAGGCATACCAGGTCCCTGTAGGTGGATCGCGAAAGAGAAAGCCATTTACTGGCCACTCGTAAGGCAATCTGCCACGGTAGATGGGATTGCCAGGCTCGCGCACAAAAGTGTCCCATGATGGATCGCCCAAAGCATAATGGTGCAGCCAGTGATCCAGATATTCAGCTTTCGCGTAATCGATAGCAGCATTCACCATGCTCATTCAGCCATGTGTAGCATCTCTTCCACGCCGGCATTGGGATGCTCGATTTCAGATGCAGAATGGATGGTAATGGTGGGCAAGGCGCCAAGACTGACCTGTGTGCGCATGCGCATCACTTCATCTTCTGTATGGCCCGAGAGTGCAGAATAGCCGAATGAGCGCGACCAGTGCCCAAAGAGGAATTCATTAACTGGATATCCCGCTGTGCGCTCCAACCCTTCGATGGATCGCCCGGAACTGCGGAAGAGGTGCACTTGCGACAGACCAGTGTCTTGCATGGTAATCTCATTGCGGCCTTCTCCTCCAACAACCAACATATCTTTAACGCTAGCAACCTCGGCGATGAGCATTTTCATGCCCTCCATGGGCGTCATGCCTTCAACCAGACTGTTGTGCAAGTTCCAGGTGCAAAGAGTCACATCAAGAAATGCGAGATTCAACCCCAGACAATACACAGCCTTTCGCACATTCTCCGTAAGGATGGAGCGCCACATGCTTAAGCCAGGATGAATCTTCACCATGGTGTTCTTATTTTGATGGCGCAGTCGTGCTGCGTTGGATTCCTGCAAAGGTTTCACCTGGTGATCTGCCCACGTCCAACCTTGCAGACGCTTACTCTCTATTTCGCGATATTGGAAATCTCGAAGGTAGGTATAGGCGGGGTGGGTGGGATCCATATCAATCGAGTTGAAGTGGGGGAGCACTCTAAAGCCCAATTGCTGCGCTCGTTCGATAAATGCCTGACCTCGTGAACTGGCCGAAAAGGTGGGGTAATTCTGGTCGTATGCATCTGTTCGCCAGTTCGGGATATGTAGCAAAACGCTAGATGGTTTCAGACGGTTGGCCAGTGCATCCAGGATATCCGTATCACAGGGGCACCAACTGATGGCGAAGCGCAAGTCTGCCAGCCAATCGGGACGAGGCGTGCGTTCGGGATGATATGTGGCCGCGAGCCAGTCACGGTATCGGCTGGCTGGTTTCTGCCACGCGCCGTCAAACACGTTGATCCGCCATGCCAGGCTACCGGTTCCGAGACTGAGGTCCAGAGGACCATAGCTTTCAGTATCAAAGTAAAGGCTGTCATGCTCTTCTTTGTTGCCAACGTGAAGCGCCTTAAAGCGATAATGCGCATCCTGGCAATGCACCCAAAAACCTTCTCCCTGGTCATCCTGAAGAATGACCAGGCCCGCTTGCCATTCGAATGGCCATGGAAAATGTTGATCGTGGATTATTGGATCTGCGAGATTGAGGTGTATGCCTTGCCAGAGTGGAGCGATTAGCTTTAATTCAGGAGCAATACCCGTTATTGACCAGCGACAGGCTCGCAAACCTGGTCGGCTGGCATAACCACTCGGTTCTACCACCAGGTCGCCTGTTTCTGAATCTTCATAAACAGCGATAACACCATCGCCGTTCCACGACTCGATCCTCACTTCGGCCCGGTGATCGCTCACGGAGAGCGTGGTGATGCGGTCTTCCAACTCAGTACCCAGCGGCACGCATTCGCGGCCAGAGTAAACCAATTGCAGTGCTGCCCGGTTTGCGCTGCCCGCCTGCAGCAGAATCCGACCATCAGACTTGCGCACAAGGGAAGTCAGTATGCCATTTTCAAATATAGCCTGCAACGTGATGGTATCTACCGAAATACGATTGTTATCAATGGTGATCATGCATACCTTCCTTTGGTTTGGAATTTACTACATGGAGCGCCGGATAAAGTCCATAGCTCTCTGCACGAACTCACGACCATCAGGGCAAACGTTGTGCAGCATGCCATGCTGATAGGCAAAACTCCCTGCCGGATCGCCTATGCTTGAGTTGTACGACTCCAAAATCACATAGCCCTGAAACAGCGTGCCCCGCAAAGCGCTGAATACCTGGCCCCACGGTACCAGGCCAGAGCCTGGTACACCCCGATCGTTTTCACAGGCATGCAGACCCCACAGAAGTTTACCTGCCTGCTGTATTTGTGCAGCGTAGTCGCGTGTTTCAGTAATCAGGTGATAGGTGTCGATAAGGACCGACAGGTTAGGGTGATCAGCCAGTTCAATCATCCGCACGGCCTGCTGAACCGTGTTGATTACGTGAGTTCGGAAATGACTCATTGGCTCGATGACTACCCGAACACCATGGCGCCAGCCATACTCGGCAAGGTCGTGCAAACCTTCAGCAGTACTTCGTTGTTCGCTCTCTGCCTGTGGTCGATAACTGAGCACGCCAGGATGTCCATACAGCGCACCGGTATAGGCAGTTGCCCCCAGTTCAGTTCCCAAATCGATTTGCTTCTTGTGCCAGGCGAGCGCACGAGCGCGCTGCTCTGAACTATCAGCCGAGAGATCGCAATCGCGTGGCCAGTATCCGCCGGGACTGATGAGGAGCTCCAGCCCCAACGCATGGGCAGTTTTGCGAGTCAGGTGGGGAGTGAAATACACATCGTCACCTACACCGATTTCAAAACAGTCCAGGCCGGATTCCTTGGCAATGTCGAGGATGGGCAACGACTGGTCCGACCAACTTGCAGTAAAAATGTAGCAGTGTGTGCCGAATTGCATGCCTTTACTATGATAGGGTTGTCAGGAGATCGTCCGCAGGTCGGTTGAGGAACTGACGCGCGAACTGGATGAAACGGTAAACGTCGGAGAAATTGGTAACGAGTCCCAGACTCACACGAACTGCACCTGTGCTCCTATCGTCGATACAACGGCGGAATTCGTCCAGTGTGAAGCGGTCTATGCTTTTCACAAAACAAGAAGAGAGCTGCTCCGCTGAGAGTCCTAGTGCCATCTCGCCTGCACCAGGATTACAAAAGCATCCCGTACGCAATGAGATATTCACCTGGTTGGCCAGGTGCTCCACCACACGCTGATCAATGAAATGCCCATCCGGGTCATAGAAGTTGAAGGCTACTGTTCCGCCGCGGTCCTGGGTGGAGTTTGGACCATAGAGATGAGCCAGCGCTACACCATTCATGTGCTGTAACTGAGAGAGCTCGCTCAGGAGCCAGCTAGTAAGGCTCATCACACGTTGGTGAATTGAATCCAGACCGGCGCGCGCGATGTGCCTCAACCCAATCTCAACAGCTGGTATGCTGAGGTAATTCAACGTTCCGTCCTCAAATCCCTCAGCCCCTTCATGCAGGTAATAGCGATTACCCTGCACGGAAGCAACAGTGATGGTACCCCCTGCGAACCAGGGACGATGCAGTTTCGCCAGCGCTTCTTTGCGTGCCAGTAAACAACCTACCCCCGTTGGATATCCGAATAGCTTGTAAAAAGAGATGGGTACGAAGTCGGGGTGAATGAGACACAGGTCCAGGGCGTTAGTAGGGGCATAGGCAGCGCAGTCGAGTAAAACATCCCACCCCCTGGTCTGTGCGCGCGCTACCCACTCCAGAGAGTGTTGCACACCTGAAAAGTTCGATTGAGCTGGATAAGCAAACAGGTTGTGATGGTCCGCTGTGACGCGTCCCAATTCAGTGTCCAGCCGCATGGCATCGATTTTCAGGTCGGGCGGCAGCACTGGCGCATAAGTCACCGACGCGCCTCTGGCATGAGCATACTCGCGGATGCCATTCACAGAATTATGATTATCAAACGTCAGCAGGAAACGTCCACCTGGGTCAAAAGGATAAGACTCGCCGACCAGCTTGAGTGCCCCGCTGGCATTCTGGGTGAACACTACATCATATTCGTCAGGGGATGCATGGAAGTAACTTAATATAGCGGCACGCGTGTTCTGGATCAAAATGGTTGCAGCCTGCGAAGTGGGGTTTGTCGAATGCGGGTTGCCAAATACGTTCGCCAGCAACATTTTCTGATGTTCCTGCACCTGGCTTTCTGCATACAGACTGCCACCGGTATAGTCCAGGTACACGTGTCCGGCTTGATCTAGACGACCATATTCGCTGGCGCGCAATTCGTCAAGCTGGCGGGTACTTGAATACCGTGTGTAGTGCGCCAGGAAAGCACTCTGAGCACTTTCCAGTCCATCCCTTTTGTCAATAGGACCACTATAAAAGCTCGCCGACATACTCATTTACCCCCAGCTTACATCATCGGGGTAGTGCGATGGAGTTACGTGCGGTTCCTGCTATTCGCCCGTTACAAGAACAACCCCGACCACCCCGGCGCCTGCATGAACAGAGAGTCCGGGGGTTAACTCCGCGATGACTGGCTCGGAAGGGCAGGAAATGCATGTGCATAGATCGCGCTGGAACTGGCGTGCTTCCTCCAGAGCTGTGACGTGCAGGAGGGCCATGCGTTCGACAGGTTTACCGGTCGCGGCCATCCGGCATAGTTCGATCATGCGCGCCCAGGCCTTTTTCTGGGTGCGAACACGTTCCAGCATATCCAGCTTGCCATCACGGATGGTGAGTATGGGTTTTACATCCAGCAGGTTTGCCATACCTGCAGTGAGATGTCCCACTCGCCCGCTCATGGCCAGGTAGCGCAGAGTCTTAAGACCTGCATACAGGTGTATGTGGTTCTGCACCTGTAATGCGGCTGCAATGACCTGGTCCCTGGTCGCGCCGGCCGCGCTGGCTTCCGCAGCCGCCAAAACCATAAAGCCCTGACCCATACTCAAACTGTTCGAGTCGATTATGGTGATGTCATGGTCGGATAACAGGCTGGCAGCGGTTTGGGCTGACTGATATGAAGCACTCACTTTGCTACTGACGCAGAAGCAAATCACCGACTCAGCACCTGCATCGAATGCAGAGCGGAAGCACTCGGCGAACTTACCAGGCGTGGGAGCAGCCGTAGTCGGGATACGCCCTTCGCGATCTACGCGGGCGAATAACGTCGCATCATCAATGTCGAAGCAGGCGTCCAGGCTGTGCGAGCCGAACTGAATGTTGATGGGAACGAGGGCTATGTTCAGGTGTGCTGCCAGATCGCCTGGAAGGCTTGCATCCGTGTCCGTGACGATAGCGATTTGGTTCATACAAAGGGTGTCACCAGGATCCTGACGCTGCCATACAGTTTCTTGTCTGACTCCAGAACCTGGACACCGGTATCGGGCACCCCGGCTGCATAAAGGTTGAATCCGTCATTGGCATGGCTGACTGGCTCTAAAGCGAAATATGGCTTGCCTGGAGGTGTATACAAGATAACATGACTGAAAACTGGATCGCATTGCAAGTGAAGTTGAATGTCATGGGAAGGGTAGTCGATTGTTGCGCGTCCATTCCATCCACCATAGCAGTGATCTATATCCTGTGTGCCAATGGAGGTCAGCCGGGAAAAATCCATCGAAGTGGGAATGGGGGCGAAAGAACTATTTGGCAATCGATGTGAATCCGCAAGGCCATCAACCTTTGCTGCGGCCATACCAGGTACTGGAGAGTAGATTCCTGTAGCGTGAAACTTGATACTCACCTCGTCAGGTCCGCCTGCACCAAAACCCCTGTTGAAGTATGGATGGAAGCCAAACCCTGCAGGCATCGGACCATCCCCTGTGTTGGTAAGCGCGATGGTCATGGTGAGCGCCGTGTTGGTCAACTCGTAGCGCAGGTCAGCCGTAAAGGGAAACGGGAAATTAATATCAGCAAATTCACTTGAGTTCAGCTGGCAGGTGAGAAGCTGGCCCGTCTGTTCCACCACACGCCACGGCCGGGTGCGTACATCACCGTGAATCGCGAAACCTTGAGGTGTATTTGCATGCAGGCGGTAGATCTGACCGGCGAAGTTGAAGCTCGCATTTAGGATTCGGTTCGACCATGGAGCCAGGTTGAAGGAAGCAAACTGTGAGACATCCTGAGAAACAACCGCTTGGTCCGGAGTAGGACGCATCAAAGGCTTCCACTGATCACCGAATTTTCCATCGAACGAGACGATTCCTGCACCTGCCTGCGGAAATAGGCCGACTCTTAAGTTATCAGACTGTAGAATGACTACGGGCATTAGTCACCTATGTTCCGGCCTCATTTCCTCTTTATGCACTTCCATGTATAGACGCAGTGCAGCGGCCATGCGACGTTCCCATCCGGTTCCCTGCGAGCGAAACCAGTTCACGATATCCGAGTCTATCTGAAGCGATAGCGTTGTATTCGGGTGAGGTGGGTGGGCTTTGTCGTTGGCAAAGAACGAATGGGTAACCGGAGGCAGGTCGAACGTGTCGATATCATCATCCAGCGCATCGTTGGCGCGCCAGTCGATCGAAGCGGCATTCGCCATGATATTCGCACCTTTTAGCCCTGGCGTCTTGGCCAGGGCCACCACCGGGTCAGACCCTGTGAGGTCAGACCGTGTAATGCTTAAAGGTGGTCAGATGTTCACGATTCCACTGTAACATCTCACTGACCATCTGCTTGATCTCCGTTAATGATAGTACAGCCGCAGTGAGCGGATCATAAGCAATGGCTTGATAAACCAGACGCGGATTACCGGTCAGGCATGCCTCGACGGCCATCTCTTCGATTTGCGAGCTTAAGCCTGTGAGTGCTGCGCACTGTGGAGGCAATGCCCCTACGTGAACCGGTTCCAGACCTTTTTGACTTACCCAAACAGGTACTTCCACACATGCACCAGCAGGCAAATTGGTCACCAGGTTGGTATTCGGAACGTTTCCATTAAAGGAGAACGGCTCGCCACCCTTTAGAGCATTTATGATGTAAGCTGCATATTCATGCCCACGCGCCAGGGAGATGGGCGTCTCTGCAGCAAACCATTTTCTAGCATCATCTTGCCAACTGTTTTCACGTTTCAAGTATTCTTTTACGATGTAAGCATACTCGCCCGGGTTCCAACCTGTGCCATGTGTACAGTACTTCTCGATCAGGTCCGGGCGTTTGCGGAACCAGGGGTTGTATTCTGAATTATGCCCGCTGGATTCAGTAACGTAATAGTCCATAGCCAGGAACATTTCATTGCGTACCTGTTCCTCGTTGTACACTTCTGGCCGTTCGGTGATGGCCTTGCGGATAAGTGGATAGGCATCCTGACCGTTCCACTCATACTTCACATACCATGACATATGGTTAATACCGGCGCAGGTGTATGTGACCTCACTCATGGGAGCGCCAATCCACTTGGCCAGCATTTCAGCCGTTCCCTGCACACTATGGCATAACCCAGTCAGCTTCACCTTTGTTTCACGCTGCATCGCGCGGCACAACATGGCCATGGGGTTTGTATAGTTCAGCATGGTCGCATCGGGACAGTAACGTTCCATATCGTGTGCAATACCCAACATTACTGGTATGGTTCGAAGTGCCCGGAATATGCCCGAAGGTCCTCGTGTATCGCCGATGTTAGTATCCACACCATACTTCTTCGGTATTTCGATGTCGGAGCGAAACACTTCGACGCCGCCAGCCAGAATGGTTACCAGCACAGCATCCGCGTCTTTGAGTGCTTCAGCGCGGTCCATCGTGCTCTCCACTTTGGCGGGGTAATGGCCCATCTCCACGATACGGTTCACGGCTCGCGTTGCGAAGTCGAGTCGCTCGGGGTTAATGTCCATCAGGCATAGAGTGGCATCTTTGAGAAGGGGAAACGTGAGGATGTCTCGAACAAGTCCGCGCGTGAAGCCAAGGCTCCCAGCGCCAATGAATGTTATTTTTGTCATATCCTGTACCTCGTGTTCCCTATTGTGCACCCGAAGCCTGATTTGCGGCAGACAGGTTAGCATCACATTGATCTGGCTCGCATCCAGTCTGCATCGTCGCGCTTGCTCGACCTTTAACTGCTCGACAGCCCGCACCGTGACCACAACCAGATCGTCCTCAGTTCAGTAGTTTTACCATCAACCATGAGACTTTACGGCAGCAGTTGCATTCATGGTCTGCCTGCATGGGTTTATTGTGCCGCGATCTGACGCAATGTGACGGAGGAAGACTGGAGAATATCAAATACGTGAACACACCGGCATTCGATCATACTCAGTACCCAGCTGTACGGGCACCGACAAGAAATTGCCGCTCTGTATGCAGTCCTCAGCAGGCCCACAACACGCAGCCAGCCTTAATCCTGCGCTTGATGTTATAGCTCGATAACGCGATAGGGATGAACGTTCAGGATGCGTGTGCCATCGATTACAGTTTCGACTGGCCTAAGAGGGGCATAGTTGCTATGTTGGTGACCATGAAGTAGCAGGCGCGGTTTGAACACTTTTATGAGCCAATTGTAGGCATGAAATCCAAGATGAGCTTGATCAGGTCCATCATGAATGCCATATGGAGGAGCGTGGGTCACCAGCACATCCACCGCACGATCACCAGCAATATATCTGGGAAGCATGGTGCGTGCCAACCATATGGCGCGCACCCATTGCTCTGATTGTGTATACTGCAGCGGTGCATGTGGCTTATATCGAAGACATCCGCCTAACCCCGCCAGGATCAGCCCGTGTATGGATACTCTGTGTAGATTTAGATCAAGCCACCCTTGCGGATCATATGGGTGATTCCCGTCTTCATGAATTTCATACAGGTCATGGTTCCCCTTTACGTACAAGTACGGTGCATTTAATGACGAGGCTATAAACTCCAGATAATGTAACGGCAGATCGCCACAGCTAACCACCATATCCACATCTGCAAATCTTTGTATGAGGCCAGCGCTATAGATCCATGGAACGACCTCATCGCTGATGGCTAGGAGCTTCATAGGCGCTGGTTAAGCCTGTATGTTTTTTAGATAGGCTTCCATAAACGGGTCCAGGTCACCATTAAGCACCGCGGTTGTGTTGCTGGTCTCCAGGCTGGTGCGGGTATCTTTCACCATTTGGTAAGGGTGAAGCACATAGTTGCGAATCTGGTTGCCGAACTCTGCCTCAATAAAGTTGCCTTTAAGCTTGCGTAGCTCGGCTTCCAGTTTCCGGTCCTCGATCTCCTGTAGCCGTACCTTTAGGATGTGCATGGCGCGCTCACGGTTTTGACGCATGCTGCGCTGATCCTGGCACGTGACGATCATACCGGTTGGAATGTGGCGGATGCGCACGGCCGTTTCGTTCTTTTGGACATTCTGTCCACCTGCGCCCTGCGATTTATACGTTTCCACCTCAATATCACGGGGGTTGATCTCAATGTCGATTTGCTCGTCCTGAACATCGGGGTAAACCTCCACACGAGCGAAGGAAGTTTCGCGCGTGCTGCCCGCATTAAACGGTGATAACCGAACCAGCCGGTGAATGCCACGTTCTCCGCGTAAAAAACCGAACGCGCGATCCCCCTGAATCTCAAGCGTCACGTTCTTGATTCCAGCTTCTTCTCCAGGCGTGTAATCGATTTCGGAGACTTTGTATTCATGTGATTCTGCCCAGCGAAGATACATTCGGTATAGCATGGCAGCCCAGTCCTGAGCATCGGTACCTCCTGCGCCAGGTTGGATGGTCAAGATGGCGTCGTTATGGTCGTGCGGTCCAGAAAACATCAGCTCAAGTTCAGCTTTGTCAATGGCTTGTTCAATATAAGACAATTCTGGTGGCAACTCGTCTGCCGTGTCGGCATCGTCACTCTCAATTGCCAGGTCGAGCAATATGCCTGCGTCTTGCGCGCGTTGGGCGAGCGTTTGGAATCCTTCTACCGTCTGGCGTAATGAGGCTAACTCGCGCATGGTTGACTGCGCGTGCGATGGATCACTCCAAAAACTGGAAGATTCGCTCTGCTGCTGTAAGGCACGAATCCGTTGCTCTTTTGATGCAATGTCAAAGACGCCTCCGCAGGTTATCAAGCCGGCCAGTCACCGCTGTTAACCTGTCTTTTAAATCGTTAAGTTGGTCAAGCATGCTCTATTAATATCTCCTCTGCTGATTGGATGTATTAACCGTTACTCTTTTTCGTCGAACAGGTTGTCCACAAATGCCTGCGGATCGAATTCCTGCAAGTCATTAAGTTTTTCGCCTGTACCGATATATTGAATTGGAATCCCCAGCTCGTTTACGATGGCGAAGGTAACGCCACCTTTGGGCGTGCCGTCCAGTTTTGTCAAAATGACGCCTGTGATGCCAACAGCCTCGGCGAAGCCTTTGGCCTGATTAATCGCATTCTGGCCATTGGTCGCGTCGATTACCAGTAAGGTCTGGTGCGGTGCATCATGAACGGAGCGCTGTAAAACATTACGGAGCTTCTTCAATTCCTGCATTAGGTTGTGCTTGGTATGCAGCCGTCCTGCTGTATCAACGATCAATAGGTCAGATTTTCGATTAAAGGCGGCCTGAACAGCATCGTATACCACTGCGCCGGGATCACTGTTCGGGGTGCCAGCGATCACAGGCACACCACTCCGTTCACCCCAGATCTGCAGTTGATCGATCGCTGCGGCACGGAATGTATCAGCGGCGGCCAGGATGACTTTACGCCCGTGTTTTTGGTAAATCTGGCTCAGTTTGGCGATACTGGTTGTCTTGCCAGAACCGTTTACCCCAACCACCATTAATACCTCCAGCAATCGTCGAGAGGTGTAGTCGGGTTGCACGGGTTGGCCCAGAAGCTTCACCAGTTCCTCTTTTAGCGTGCCACGCAGGGCAGATGCCTTCACAATGCCGTCATGTTCCGCGCGTGCGCGTAAGGCAGTAAGCAGTCTGTCAGTTGTTTGAGTTCCAATATCAGACTGCAGCATGACTGCTTCCAGTTCATCCCAGGTCTCGTCGGTTATATCGGATTGGCCGAGGACGGTCTGGATGCGCCCAAAAACACTATTGCGAGTCCGGGCGAGTGTTTCACGTAGAGATGGCATGCGTCTCGATCTGTTCCCTCCTACTGTAAATCAACATCACAGCCAACTATACCTGACTGCGCTCAGGGTTCGATGGTGAGATTGTCGATGGTTATGCCATCAGCATGGTTGCTGGTCCGATGCAAGGAGCACCTGGAAGACCTGGATCGTACAAGCCAACACGAACGATATAGCGTCCAGGTGGCACCGCGTCTACAAGGACAGGAAGAGTGCAGCTAAAGCGGGTGCGGCTTACCTTGTACTAGCGGGCGCTAAAAAGGACACGGCTTACCAGACGATATAGTGCGCCGAAGGTAAAAGCAAGAGTCTGGACGGTCAAGGGAATCACTACCGGCCGGATCGACGAGACACGTTGCGTAGCGGGTGCGATGTAAGCCGGAGGTTGACCATGTTCGAGGCAATTCCTGACGGACGAGCGCTGCTGCCAGAGAACGCGGCTCTCAGCCGTGTTGGCTAAGATAGCGCTGGAGAAACTGCGAAGTGCGAGGATCGCGTGGGACGCTAAACATCTCAGACGGTGCGCCTTCCTCCACCAGTGCGCCGTCTTCCATGTAAATCACACGATCAGCCGTGTCACGAGCGAAACTCATCTCATGAGTTACGACAAGCATAGTCATGCCTTCATTGGCAACCGCTTCCATTACATTGATGACTTCACCAATCAGCTCTGGATCCAGGGCTGAGGTCGGTTCATCAAAGAGCATCACTTTTGGCTCCATCGCCAGAGCCCGGGCAATCGCCACGCGCTGTTTCTGACCACCCGACAGGCGGGCAGGATATTCATCACGCTTCTGAATGAGCCCGACCTTTTTAAGGAACATTTCGCCGATTTGCACTGCCTGCTTGCGGGGTACTTTTTTCACCACCACCAGCGCCTCAATGATATTGTCGATGACACTCTTATGAGGGAAGAGGTTAAACTCCTGGAACACCATACCAGTGAGCAAGCGAATCTGGTGGATGCGTTGCTTTCGCTGTCTGCCGTCGAGTTGCGAGTTTACCTCTACCCCATCCACCTCGACGGAGCCGGATGTCGGTTCCTCTAGAAAGTTGATTGATCGCAATAATGTGCTCTTGCCACTTCCGCTACGCCCAATGATGCACACAACCTCACGCTGAGTGACGTGGAGCGTGATCCCTTTCAATACGCGTAAAGGACCAAAATCCTTATAGAGGTCGGTGATGCGAACGATCGGATTCATCATGGTGCGTTTCGATACTTACTCCTGCGTATTGGCGAATCAACGATCGCCTCGCGCCAGATGTCTTTCGATACGAGATTGAATCGCTTGCAGAACGATTGTCATCACCCAATAGATGGCGGCAGCCACCATCAGTGTCTCCATGGAATGGAAGTATTGCACACCAACCTTCTGTGCGCGCCATAACAACTCCTGTACTCCAATAACTGAAACCAGGGCGGAGTCCTTGGTCATGGCGATGAAATCGTTGCCAACGGGTGGGATGATCACTCGCACAGCCTGAGGCAGGACAATGCGCCACATAGTCTGACCAGAAGTCATTCCCAGTGCGCGTGCAGCTTCAGTCTGTCCTTTGCTTATGGATTGAATCCCCGCTCGGAATACCTCAGTCATATAGGCGCCATAATTCAGCGCCAGAGCCAGTATGCCAGTGGGTAACGCGGGCAGCAGGAGCAGGTTGCTTATAAGTGGAAATTGTAGCTCGAAATTCGGGATGAGTTTACCTAATTGCTGATTGATCTGCGGCAGACCGAAATAGAGAATGAAGATCTGCACGATGAGAGGTGTGCCACGGATTAGTGAAACATAGAAGGTGGACACTCCATAGGCGATTGGATTTCGTGATAAACGTCCCAACGCGCTAAGGAATGCCAGAATGATCGCACCAAAAATCGAAACGATCGAGATAAAAATCGTGGTAACAAGCCCCACCTGCCACACATCAGGGGTGCCCGCACCGTAAACAATAAAGCTCCACCAATCACCAATAAAAGCCAGATTCAGACGAATAAGAGAGATCGCCAGAGCGCCGCAGCCGAATATAAACAACCAAACCAGCGTCACCTTGAGGCCAAACGAGCGCGCCAGGCGGCGCACAGATAACAAAGGGTCTGTTTCGGCCTGAGACTGGGCTGACGGAACTTCGGTTACGTTCATTAGCGCGGATATTGCTACTGTGAAGTGGTGACCAGGGTGACGGCAAATTATGAGCCGTCACCCTTAGAAAACGGAAACACCTACTTAGGGACTACACTTAGGTCGATACCATAATATTTCATGGACATTTTGGTCAATGTCCCGTCACTGTGCATATCATTTACGATTTTGGTCAACGTATCGACGAGTTTCTGGTTCGGAGCAGAGGACTTGTCAATTGCTATTGCGAGTGGTTCCGAGTAGACTGGCTTACCCAGTGCAACAATAGGTGCGCCTTTCTGGATGCCATCGTTCACCACATTGGCAGCCGTCAACACTGCATCGTAATCTTTCCGCCCTGACTGAATGGACTGAATGCAAAGCTGATCGGTGTCTACTGATAGGACATTGGCCCCCTTGGGAGGCTGCGTAACGATGCCGGGTATGTCCAATTTGCCATTCATGTAGTCTTCATACGTGGTGGATTTGGCAACACAGACATTCTTACCTGCAAGGTCAGCGACTGTTTTGATAGTGCCCGAAAGGTCCGAGCGGATGGCGAATTGAGCAAGCGAGTAATAGTACGGCGGTGTGAAATCAAGTACCTTCTCTCGCTCTGGGGTAATCGTCATACTGCCAATACTGATGTCCCAGCGTCCAGCCCAATTGCCGGCGGTGATGGCATCCCACTGGGGGGTGATGAATTCCACCTTTACACCCAGGCGCTTAGCGACCTCCGTTGCTGTGTCAATATCGAACCCAGTCCACTGCTTCGTTTTGTCATCGAAATAGCTTTGTGGAGCATAGTTGGGGTCGGTGCTGACGCGTAAAACGCCTCGCTCCTTAATAATATCCAGCAGATCTTTTTGACCTGCAGCTTGCGATGCAGGCGTATCGGTTGCGGCAGCCGGTTGACTGGTTGCTGGTGGTGCCGTGGGTGCGGTCGTGGGAGCTGTGGAGCCTCCACACGCAGCCAGCGTCACCAACAAAGCCAGACTTGACGATATGGCACTCCATTTGCCGAAATCAACGTTTCGCATTTCTCTTTCCCTCCTCGGATGTTCCAAACGGGTGATCATTGCACCTACCGCTAATGCTCGGCGCGGGAAGGGCTTCATTTATAACCCGTTATAGCGTGGCATTTTAGGCCGCTGTTGTGATATGTCAACTGGCATAGCCTGGCTGCCTTATTGCAGGATATTACTCATCTGGCGGATATCAGATCAATAGAAGTGCTCTATAGCCCAGCTGTTTGTCCTGGCCAGCGCCGCGAGTTTACGATCCGGGTTGACTGCAACGGGATGACCCACTTTCTCAAGCAGGATGCGGTCAGAATAACTATCGGTGTAAAAGGTGCAATCGTTAAGCGAGACATTGTGTTGTGAGGCAACTTGCTCGCCCCAATAAGCTTTGCCTTCCGCATAACAATGAATACCGGCAATTCGACCGGTAAAATGATTATCGATCACCTCCAATTGGGTACACCGATACGGTACGTCGAGAAACCTCGCCAGCGGTTCGACGGCGAATTGAGTTGAGGCAGATAGCATATATACGTAATCGCCACGTGTCTGGTGTTGATGCAGCCGTTCCAATGCCAGTGGAGCAATGTAGTGCACCAGGCACTCATCAAACCACAGATCACACAGTGTTTTAGTGTCCTGGGCGTTGCCTCCTTTGATGTGCTGGCTCATGCGAGCCATGGTCTTAGGGAAATTGAGGAAGTTCAGTGAATATTGCGCACTGATAAGGAGCACACTCACCATTTCAATTGTGTTGATCTTATGACGGCGGGCCAGATAACGGACGTAAAGGAGTCCACTCGATGCACGCAATAACGTTTTGTCCATGTCAAAAAAGGCTATTCCCATCTAAAACCTCTTTTGACTACCAGACTGATTCGTAAACTGAGACGACCTCGCTGCCTCGTAGAAGTTCTTTGATTCATTGGTGGACATCTTTAGTGTAATGCGCAGCGAACCTCCTTCATTTGGTAAGCCAGCGCAGCAGAATAACCAGGCACCCTTGTGAGGTAACGTGCGCACACAAATTTACTGCAAATCAGCCGTACCAGGGTGCTTAAGTAATGAACGCCTCTCCGTAAAGCTATTAGACTTTGACGCATGCATCGAGTACCTGAATGGCCGTATCGATTTCCTTACTTGTTACCCAGCAATGAGTAACGGCACGAATACGCCGCGTGCCACTCGGCATCAGACGAACGCGCTGTTTTTGAGCACGACGGCATAACTCATCTGCATTAAAAGGCAGTGTAGAGTCCAGGTCGAAATACACCATATTGGTCTGCACACTGGTCAGGTTTACGCTCAGACCAACGATGTGAGCAATTGCCTCAGCCAGCTTGCGTGCGTTTGCGTGGTCTTCAGCGAGGCGATCGACCATCTGCTCCAATGCAACAATACCTGCTGCGGCCAATACCCCCGCCTGCCGCATACCACCACCGATCATTTTCCGGCGTCTGCGAGCCAGTCGTATAAAATCATGAGAGCCACAAAGAACAGACCCTACTGGAGCGCTTAAGCCTTTACTTAAGCAGAATGTAATGCTGTCGGCAGGGGCTGTGAGCTGTTTCACCTTTACGCCAAGCGCCACGGCCGCATTAAAGATACGAGCTCCATCAATATGCAGGGATGCATGGTTGGCGTGTGCCAGGTCGGCAACCTGCTGAATGTAGCCTGCAGTCAGTACGGTTCCGCCCATACGATTGTGTGTATTCTCCAGGGTGATCAGGCGTGTTGTGGGGAAATGGTCGTTATCGGTGCGGATAGCGCTCTCGATATCACCCAGCTTGAGCGTGCCATCAGGCTGGTTTGGCACTGTATGCGGATGAATGCCTCCTACTGCCGCTGAGCTACCAGCCTCATATATAAACATGTGTGCCTGGTCTCCCAGGATCATCTCCTCACCGCGCTGGCAGTGCGTTAACATGGAAACCAGGTTACCCATGGTACCGCTGGCAACAAAAAGTCCTGCTTCTTTACCCGTCGCTTGCGCTGCCATTTCCTGCAACTGGTTTATGGTCGGATCTTCGCCAAAAACATCATCACCGACTATTGCCCTGGCCATGGCTTCGCGCATGGCGGGGGTGGGAATCGTCAGCGTATCGGAACGTAAATCTATATAGTTATTCAGGCTCATGATGTCACTCTGTTAAAGATGCCGCATATTGTAGTCGAGGCATTTTCCGGGCTGCCAGATTATTATGAGCATTCTGCAGATTTTCCCACCTGTTCCCACCCCGAATCCGGCTACGTTTGCACCAGCCAGACCTGGTGAAGCACTGCTCCTGGTATCTGACTTTGCCAATGCAGGTGGTGGCTATCAAGGCACAAGCTAAAGTGCTGTGCTACTAAATCAAATCAGGTGGGTACTCAGCACAACTGAGCTGACCAGCACCCACGCTGAACCTCTATATTTGATTGCTACCCTCACCACGACGCAACACGCCATCAGTGATTACCAGTCATTTCTACAGATTGCGAATCAGGTTTATCTGGGGGTTGACGAGTCATTCATTCGGGCTGCGCAGCAGTACCTGCTCGACCAGGGTGTGAAGTAAAGCAGCAAACACTCACGGGCTATTGTGTACGCCGCGCCACACACGCTCAGGGGTGAGTGGGATCTGGTAAAACCGCTTGCCCGTAGCATGGTAGACGGCATTGACGATTGCTGGCGCGACACCATCCATGGGAATCTCAGCTAAGGCTTTGGCACCAAAAGGTCCTGAAGGCTCGTAAGTTTGCACTATGATGGCTTGCAGATCAGGTGTTTCATCAGCCTGGTATATATGGTACTGGCTGAAGCGACGTGGGATAAGTGAACCTTGCGCATCGTATACCATCTCTTCGCATACACCGTAGCCAGCCGCTTGTACGTTGCCGCCTTCGATCTGACCGCTTGCTGTAGCTGGATTAATGGCTACACCACAATCCACAGCCATGACCAGCTTATTTACCGTCAACTCACCTGTTTCGAGATCAACCTCAACTTCGGCAAACTGCGCACCAAAGGGGGGTGGTGAGTCGAAACTCATATGCGATGCTGTAGCCATGATCTGGTGCTGGTCTTCCTGGTGCGTGGCGAATAACGCCAACTGCTGCAAGGAAATGCTCCGGCCATCAGGCGCTTGGGCCTGCCGGTCGCGTAGCACTACATCGTTTTTGGTGATAACGCTATCAAAGCTGGAGACCCGGATTGAGCTGCTGATCCCTTTGTTCAACATGCGAGCAGCCACATCCTTGATCTGTTCCTGGACCTGCTCGGCAGCCTTTTTGGCTGCACCACCTGTGATATATGTGGTGGACGAAGCATAGGCTCCTTTATCGAAGGGTGTGAAATCCGTGTCAGAAGAATACATGATGATATCTTCCAGGGGTACCCCCAGTGTTTCTGCAACGATTTGCCCAATGATGGTGTCAGAACCTGTGCCAAGATCGGTGCCACCCACTAGAACGTTGAATGACCCATCGTCGTTCATCTTGATACTGGCTGCACCCATATCCAGCCCGGCGATGGCTGTACCATGCATACAGGTTGCTACGCCAATGCCCCGACGGATGTGAGGCCGAGAGGGATCCAGGCGAAACCGATCACGCGCCTGCCAGCCAATCGCTGCCATTCCTTGCTGATGACATTCCTCTAGTGCACAGGACTTGATGATCTGTTCAAAACCCTCTCTCGCCTCACCCAGCGCCTTAGCCAGCGGAAGGGTATCGCCCACCTGCACCCAGTTCTTACGGCGAAACTCGATGGGATCCATTTGCAGGTGTTGAGCGACCTCGTCCATCAGGCATTCCAATCCGAACTCGGCCTGGGGTGCTCCATAACCACGGTATGCCCCGGGAGTGGGAATATTAGTATAAGCAATCTGGCAGTCGTATTGCATGTTGGGGCACCGATACGTACTGAGGCCGCGCAGTCCACTGACAGTTTGTACTGTAATGCCATGTGTGCCATAAGCACCCGTATTGGCCACCACCGTTTGGGTCAAGGCACGCAAGGTGCCGTCTTTCTTCACACCAGCCTTAAAGACCATACGCTGGGGGTGCCGTGAACGAGCCGATGTAAATTCCAGTTCACGGGTATATTCGAAGCGCACAGGCTTGCCAGTCGCGAGGGTGAGATGTGCGCACAGGTCTTCGACTAGCATTTCCTGCTTGCCGCCGAAACCACCCCCAATACGAGGCTTAATCACACGGATCCGTTTTACAGGTAGACCGATGAGGGGAGCCAGCATGCGCCGCACATGGAAAGGGACTTGAGTACTGGTAAGCACCACCAGCCGATCATCTTCGTCAAACCACGTAGTACAGATATGTGGCTCAAGGCTGGCTGGTTGCACTTGTGGCACGTGATATTCACGTTCAATCACCAGATCGCTTTCGGCAAATCCCTGGTTCGGATCACCCACCTGGGCATGCACCTCAGCTACCAGGTTGCGGGAGGCATCTTTGATGCCAATGGAGTCCTTTTCATCATGAATAACAGGGGCTCCTGGAAGTAGAGCTTGATCAGCATCGAAAACAGCAGGTAAAACCTGGTAATCCACCTCGATTAATTCCAGTGCCTGCCGGGCGATCGCAAGTGTCTCAGCGGCCACGATGGCAACCCGATCGCCTACATGCCGCACCTTGTTATCTAGGCTCACCTGGTCATATGGAAGAGGGTTGGGATACGATTGACCACCGGATGCATAAATAACACGTTTGATATCTTTATATGTAAGCACAGCATGTACACCGGGCAAGGCACGCGCTTTTTCCGTGCGGATATCTCTGATTCGTGCGTGGGCATGGGGGCTGGTCAAGAGCGCAGCATATAGCATTCCGGAATGGGGATAGTCATCGACGAAAGCCTGTTTTCCCTGAGCCAGTTTCACGGCGTCGACTTTCCTCTCTGCTTTCCCTACGACGCTAGTCACAGGTTCTGGTGCAACAATAATCGGTGTCGGAGAAGCAAAACGTTTCACAGGGGGCGTTTGTGTCTCAGTGCTGCGGAATAGATTCGGGTCGAGTTGCTGTGGACTTTCAGTTGGCCGATCAACCGCATAAGGATCGGATACGGCGCTACCAGCCGGCTCGACACGCTTGATGATGGGTGTGAGGTTAGCGGGGTTTTCGCCACGCAACAATGCAGCGGCATTCAGAACAGCCTTTACTGGTTTGGCATAACCTGTGCATCGACACAACACACCCGAGAGAGCTTCACGTACCTGCATTTCCGATGGGTTGGCGTTGGAATCCAGGAGTGCTTTAGCAGCCAGCAACTGAGCTGGAGTGCAATAACCGCATTGAATTGCTCCAATATCGATGAAGGCTTGCTGCAGCAAACTTAATTGAGTGCGATCACCTAACGATTCGACGGTGGTGACCTCAGCGCCATCGACCTGAGCAGCCAGCACCATGCATGAGTTGACGAGTGTAAACTGCGACGTTTCAGAATCGTTATGCGCCTGAAGCTTAAGTAACACGGCGCACGTGCCACACTCACCCGTCTCACAGCCATGCTTTACGCTGTAGTATCCTTCGCTGCGTAAAACATTGAGCAGGGTTTCGCTGACCTCGACATCGATCGACTTGAGCACCCCATTTATCTTGAGCTGGATCTCCACCGCAAGCCCTCGTACCTGTCGTGTAATGTCTTTACCTGGTAGAAGATTATTATAGGCAGAGTGAAGGTTTGAGGTACCGTGGCAGAATCTGAATTGTGTATGATTCCAGTTTTATGAACTATCGCACACTAGGAAAGACAGGTCTGCGCGTCTCGGTCATCAGTTATGGAGCATCGCCTCTGGGGAGTGTCTTTCGAGATATTGACGAGCAAGCGGGACTAAGAACGGTGCATCTGGCAATTGATCTTGGCATTAATTTTATCGATGTTTCACCGTTCTACGGTCTTACCAGGGCTGAGACAGTACTGGGAAAAGCACTAAAGTCCATCGCACGGGATAAATACTACCTGGCCACGAAAGTTGGCCGCTATGGCACAGACACGTTCGATTTCAGTGCGGAGCGAGTGACCCGATCGGTTGATGAGAGTCTGCAACGCCTGAATGTGGACTATATAGACTTGATCCAGTGTCATGATATCGAGTTTGGCTCACTCGATCAGGTTATAAACGAGACTCTCCCAGCTTTGCGTAGGATACAGCAAGCTGGTAAAGCACGGTTCATCGGTATCACAGGTCTGCCGTTGAAAATCTTCACCACCGTTCTTGCACAGGCCGAAGTCGACACAATCCTGTCTTATTGCCATTACGCACTGAATGACTCCTCGCTTGATAAGGTCATACCAGTTCTCAAGGAGAAAGATGTTGGAATTATTAATGCCAGTCCACTGAGTATGGGTCTGCTTACGGAACGTGGTGCACCAGGGTGGCATCCTGCTTCACAGGTGCTACGTGATGCGAGTGCCAAAGCAGCCTCCTGGTGCCGGCATAAAGGGATAGACATCGCACAACTGGCCATGCAGTTTGCGTTGGCAAATCCAAATGTTCATACCACACTTTCGGGAACGGCCAATCCGGAGAACTTGAGGAAAAACGTGGCCTGGATCAACCAACCAATCGATACGCAGTTATTACATGAAGTGCTGCACATCCTGGAGCCTATCCATGATATGACCTGGCCCAGTGGCAGGCCGGAGAACAACTGAGCTATGAAGACCGTAGTCCTGGAAAAACCATATCAGTTCTCAGTCGGTGATACAGCCGAGCCCAGCACTGTCGGAGCTGGCGAGGCGCTAGTGCGGGTTCATCAGGTGGGCATCTGTGGAACAGATATCCATGCCTATCGTGGTCGGCAGCCTTTCTTTAGTTATCCCCGCATCATTGGGCATGAGCTGGGTGTAGAGGTGCTGGTGGTTGGGCCGAACAACCATGGCATTCAGGCAGGCGACCGGTGCTCGGTGGAGCCCTATCTCAATTGCGGCCATTGCATTGCATGCCGCCATGGCAAAGGCAACTGTTGTACTAACCTGCAGGTACTGGGCGTGCATATCGATGGCGGGATGCGCGAGATCATCAAAGTACCCGTGAACAAACTGCACCGGTCTTCCGCGTTATCGCTGGATCAGCTTGCAATGGTGGAAACCCTTGCCATCGGCTCGCATGCAGTCGATCGCTCGATGTTGAGTGCTGGTGAATATGTCCTCGTCATTGGTGCAGGCCCCATTGGTTTGTCGGTGATCCAATTCGCGAAGCTCATGGGAGTTAAGCTCATCGTGACCGATGTCAATGAACAGCGGCTAAACTTCGCAGCGAGGCAATTCGGTATCGACTACGCCGTGAGCGGAAACGACCAGCCACTTGAGCGTATCACCGAGATCACGGGAGGCGACCTTCCCACTTCGGTTTTTGATGCCACAGGCAATGTTGAATCCATGAAGAATGCGTTCCAATATGTAGCTCATGGCGGACGTCTCACATTCGTAGGACTGGTGCAGGAAGACATTACCTTCAACGATTCGTTTTTTCACCGGCGGGAAATGACGGTATACGCCAGCCGCAACGCGCTGCCAGGTAACTTTACACGAATCATTTCTCTGATGGAGCAGGGGCAGGTGAACACGGCCCCCTGGATCACACACCGCACGTCATATGCCGGACTGATCGAGAGCTTTCCGCACTGGCTGGAGCCTGGCTCTGGAATGATTAAAGGCGTCGTTGAATTCTAGACGCCTTTCACACACGGAGCCGTTATGGTGTGGCTTAATGTCTCCATTAGGCCAGCCATTTGCTAGAGTTTCGGCAACACGACAGGTTTACCTTCTCGAGCTGACTGAAGTAAGGCGACGATCGTTGTGACGTTGGCGCGGCTGTCGGACAGTGATATGCGAGGTGCTTTGCCTGACAGGATTGCATCAGCGATATCCTCTACCTCGCCCAGGTACAGCATCTGGCTTTCTGTGGTTATCGTCTCAACGGTGTCGCCGCGGTTGAGCAGGAAGCTGCCTTGATCGTCGGGCTTGAATGGCTTGAGAATAATAATCATGCCTTCAGAACCCACGATCTCAATATAGGTGCGGAATGGTGAGCGAAAGCCACTATCGAATTGTGCGTAAACTCCGCCCGGGAAGCGCATCTGCCCGGTGAACGTTTCGTCCACGCCACTCTGGCTGGTTACCTGCCAGCCGAAAACTTCCTCTGGTTCCGCACCCGCGATGAAGCGTGCATAACTGATCGGATAACAACCAACATCCCAGATACTCCCACCGTCCAAAGCGCTGCTCAGGCGGATGTCCTCTTCCTTTGCGATTTGAAAGGTGAAAGAACCTCGCACCAGACGCAGCTTACCGATGGAGCCATCCTTAACAAGCTGCTTCACCTTCAGCGTCTGCGGATGATGGCGATACATAAAAGCCTCAGTAAGGTACTTGCCGGCTTTCTGCGCTGCTGCAGCCATCGCATCAACCTGAGCTGTGGTAACGGCAATTGGTTTTTCGCACAAGACGTGTTTACCAGCCTGCAATGCCTTGATGGTCCACTCAGAATGCAGGCCATTTGGCAGCGAGTTGTAGATCACATCAATCGTGGGATCGGCCAGCAATTCCTCGTAGCTGCCGTAGGAATGGGGAATTTCCCATTTTTGAGCATAGCTGCGGGCGCGATCCTTTTCGCGACTGGCGACAGCAACCAGTTCATTGCGACTGGACTGACGCAACGGTGGGATGACTGAGCGGTTGATATGGGCTGTGCTCAGTAGGCCCCAACGCAGGACTCGTTCGCTCATCTTGACCTCCACATCCATAGGCATCTAGCAGTTGTGATTATATGGGGGTCACCGCTGGATGAGATCAGGAGGCATTATCTCAGGCTAAAACCATCGCGCGGTCAGAAGTCGTGTTCAGTAGTGTGATCCTGCTCATCGGCTTGCTCCATAGCGTCTGAATCGTTTTTAGTGGCCTCTGCAGCGTTCTCGCTTAACAATGTAGAGCGCGATGAAAGCGGGGCAGGTTTGATCACAGCACGAGCGAAGATTAGGTAACCTGTATGGGCAACCATGCGGTCACGCGGGCGAAGCCGATCTGCCACAGGTTTGTAGCCCCGCAATAGTATCTCCTCGACTTCTACCAGACCGAAGCCCTCCTGCCCCATGGCATCCATTGCACGCAGAATATCCTGTACCTGATTGGTGGTTGGGACCAGTGATCCAAAGAAGCCACCGTTCTTTAGGATTGCGCGCGCCTGCGCCAGGCATGTCTGCGGCGCAGGCAGGTCTATGAACACGGCGTCAACAGGCTCGTTTACCTTGAAACCCTGGGTAGCATCACCCAGGATGAACGTTACATAGGAGTCCAGGTCTACCCGCTGCATATTGCGACGGGTCAGTGCCAGGAAATCCTCGCGAATTTCCTGACTGTAAACCATACCGGTGGGCATGACTGCTTGCGCCAATGCCAGCGTGAGCCCGCCGCTACCACAGCCGCTCTCCAACACGCGCATGCCTGGCTTAATATTCAATCGCATCAGGATGTAAGCGCTGTCCTTGGGAAAAATCACCTGTGAACTGCGCTTGATATGGCGGATCAAATCGGCTGTACTGGGTGGCACTACCAGGTAAGGATGCCCCAATGATGAATAGATGATCGACCCCCACTCACGTCCGATCATCGCATCGTAAAGGATGAAACCATGGTGGGTTTCAAACTTGCGCCCTGCTCCTACGATAACCAGATGCTCTTTACCAGCGTTATCGATTACGAGTGCTGTGTCGCCGTCGTGAATCATGGATACTGCCCCTTCTTGAGTAAATGGAAGATCGACAAGACAAGCCAGGTTATCCGGTTCTATCGCAGGTCAAGCAAGTTGCGGATACGAGCAGCAACCATTTCGATGGCTACCTCGTTGTACCCACCCTCCGGGATGATGACATCCGCATATCGCTTGCTGGGTTCAACGAATTCCAAATGCATAGGTCGCACGGTTGTCAGGTACTGGTGAATGACTGAGTCGAAAGTGCGGCCGCGCTCCTGCATGTCACGCTGTAGTCTGCGGATCAGGCGAATGTCGGCATCGGTATCAACATAGATCTTTACATGAAACAAATCACGCAAGCGAGGCTCGGTAAAGATGAGGATGCCTTCGACCAGGATAATCGGTGCAGGTTCTATATGTGTCGTTCTATCAGTGCGTAAGTGGATGGTGAAGTCATAAACTGGGATATCAACAGCCTCGCCTGCCAATAACTCGTTGAGATGCTTAATCATCAGCGTGGTCTCAAGCGAGTCGGGATGGTCGTAGTTGGTTTTGCGCCGTTCCTCCAGTGAAAGATTAGTCTGGTGCTTGTAATATGCATCGTGCGGGACATAAGCGATATGCTGTTGGCCTATCCGCTCCAAGATACGATTGGCGACCGTCGTTTTACCCGAGCCAGTACCTCCTGCAACGCCAAATATCACTGGATGCATGTTTCACCTGTCCATCCACTGGTGGGTGTTAATAGCGTAAACCTCTATGCGTCGCTCGCCTGCATCACAGTGTTCAGGTCCTTATCGCCGCGTCCACTTAAGTTGACGAGCAGGATGAGCTCACGGTCGAGCGTGGGAGCCAGGCGGATTGCTTCTGCCACTGCGTGCGATGATTCCAGGGCTGGTATTATGCCTTCCAACCGGCATAAAGTGTGGAAAGCATGAAGCGTAGCCTTATCGGTGGCGCTGGTATATTTCACACGGCCCAGGTCGCGAAGGTAGACGTGCTCCGGACCTACTCCTGCATAGTCCAGACCTGCTGAGATGGAATGGGTATCGGCGATTTGCCCATCTTCATTCTGCAGCACAAAGGTGCGCATGCCTTGAAAAACTCCAACCCGTGCGGAGGCGTGGGTGTGGGATGTTGCATCCACGCTTGATAAATCTACCAGGCGCGCGGCATGTTTACCTGTCTCGAGTCCAAGCCCAGCTGCCTCGACTCCCACCAGTTTCACGGGATCATTTAGAAATGCCTGGAAAATGCCAATCGCATTGCTGCCACCGCCGACACACGCGATAATTTCATCTGGTAAGCGGCCCGCTTGTTGCAGGATTTGTGCTCTGGCCTCTATTCCGATCACTGACTGGAAATCACGACAAATCTGAGGGTAGGGATGAGGGCCTAAAGCGCTGCCTA
>JAJYKL010000183.1 GCA_021788625.1 Chloroflexota bacterium | reverse complement strand
TCAAAATAACTCCAGGCAGATAAAACCTCCGGGCATCAGTGCCTGGAGGTTTTTTTTGTCGGGAAGCAGCACGCGTTCCAACGGGTCAGGACGATAACCTGCCGTCAATAATGCTCCCAATTGGGCAAGTTTTTACGTCAGCGGCATAACGGCCGCGTGTGGCGGATCACTGATAGCTTAAGTCACACCCTTTCATCTGTGCACAATAAGTGTGTCTTAATACAAACTGGAGCAGGTTCTGGTATATATGACACATGCTGAGCGTTATGTAACGGTATGCCCTGCTTTTCGAACCGTGGCGTATATAAAAGGAACCAGGCTGGCGAGCAATATGATTGCGCTTGTATTCAGGCCGCGTTCCAGCGTGCTGCGGTCACCTATGGCACCCACCAGGACCGGTCCCAGTACACCTCCCACAGTCGATGCCAGGTTGGCTGCTGCGTAGGTCGCACTCTTCAAACGCTCGGTGCTCCGAACAGCGAATGAGAACGCCAGCGGCACGACTGGTCCCGCGAATAATCCTGCCAAAAAAGTGCTGGCGTATAAAACGATTGTCTGGCGTGCCGTCATACCGGTGAGCATCAGTCCTGCCATGACCAGAGCACAGGCGATGATCTGTAACGGCTCACTTACTTTCCTACTCACTGCAGCCGAGATCAGCCGGCCTGCCAGAATACCAGCCCAAAAAAGCGCGCCGACTTGTGTCGCCTGCGTGACAGTAAATCCCAACTCCTTTTGACTGTAAGTACCGGCAAATACGGTGAGAGCCTGTTCCGCTGCCACATACGCGATGGATACGATAAAAGTAGTGATGATAACCCGCGACTCTAAAACATGCATCATCGCACGCAGGTTGTACGGTTCGTCTTCATGCATATTCGGCAGGCGGGCCACAGCGAAAAGGAAAAGCGGTATGAGGCAGACTGCAGAGGCGATCCAAAAGGCGCTGGGCCAATCACCAAAGCTTTCGGCAATCGGGCGCGCAGCAAGCAACGTCAGACTCGCGCCTGCGCCGAAGGCAGCATGGTAAATATTAAGGTAGGTAGCCTGGCGCTGAGGATAAGTATGCACAATGACGGCGCCGAAAAATATAACCGCACCACTATAGCCCAGGCCGGTAATAAACCGAGCCAGCACGATGACTTCGTAGAGCTTCATGCCCGAAAGCAAAGTTCCAACCAGCATCAGAGCAAGCGAGGTCAATCCGTATCGACGCGGGCCCAGGTGATACATCAACCAGGCTGCAAGTAACGATCCGGCAAAATTACCGCCAAACAGGGCGCTTTGCATGGACCCAGTCAATGCATGCGGCACGACCAGGCTCGAGTTAATCCACGTTTCCAGAGCGCCGACAAGTGCCAATGTGACACCGCAGGCAAGAGCGCCGGTGATGGCGCCAGTAAGCGCCAGGGCGTGGGAGCTTCGCCGCACTGTTGACGAAGGGGGCATGGTTGTGGGAGTTTCGATCATAGTAACAGTACGTGGAACTGCGTTGCGATGGATGGCCCTTCTATTAGTGCTGGCAGTGCCATATACCCGGTTTCAGACCTGCCACTGGTTTATCGAATAGTACGGTACATCTGCATCACCATCACGCTTCATGCTGCCCAGACCAGCGGCAGCGTCCCAGCTAAGCGTCACTTTATTAAGCCTGCCACGTCGATAGTCATACGTGAGGCCATCGTCCTCGATAAGGGTAATGGGTAGTAGCCCCTCGCCATAGATTCGCACGTCCAGCAGCAGACTCTGCGGGTCAGCCGTGTGCAGAGTGGGGAGTGCCAAAGGCAGCACGGTGTTATCTTTGATGAACAACGGGATGATGGTCAGAGGAGCACTATAGTCTATCGTGGTGCCACCTGTATAGGTTGCGTTGGTCCAAAAGTCGTGCCAGGTACCTTGTGGCAGATAAACCGGTCTGGACTTTTGTCCGGCGATGAGTGGAGCCACCAGCAAGCGATCACCCATCAGGTATTCGTCGTCGATCATCCAGGTGTTCGGGTCGCCCGGATAATCCATGACCAGTGCACGGAATGGGGGTATACCTTCCGACGTGTAGCGATAGAACGAAGAGTACAGGTAAGGTAGGAGCCGCATGCGCAGGCGCAGTGTATCGCGACAGATGGCCTGCACCTCCGCCCAGTCAGGCGAAAAGTCATCCGCGTTATTGCGCTGCCTGTCCCACTGCTTCCAGGGTGGGTTCTTGATGTACCAGGCATTGATCTGAGCCTGAGGTGAAAAGACCACTGTCTGTAACCGCCGGACCAGATCTTCAACCGATTCAGCGTGGCGAACCTCCGGTGTCCAGAGCAAACCCGAGAATCCACTGTTTACGACGCCACGTATGAAATCACGCTGGTCGTATAGGTCGCTATATAAAACGAACGAATAAGGTGAGGCCAGTGCATGCGACGATCGCACGTCATGATAGGAGCGCTGATTGTGTTCCCTGAATATCGCGTCGACCGTTTCCTGAAACGCCAGACCAAAAAACGAATGCATCTGTTCGCCATCCACTCCTGAAGGGAAATGGCTCAGTTCGGGGAAAGACCAGGGCGAGCTATTGAAGTCGGAGTTATCGCACTCATCGAGTTTATAGCCCGCAGCACCCATATCCACATGCTGATGTGCGAAAAATCGACCAAGAGCCTGTCGCGTTTCGTGCAGTGTCAGGTCGGGCACCAGACCCTGCCAGACCTCATAGTCACCGGCGTACGGCATCAGCTCGTTATAAAGTGGGGAGCTGGCATGCGTGAAGGCATGTGTCCACAGATTCATATGGTAATGACGCTCGGTCAATGCGTCTGCCAGGCGACGCGGTTCTAAGAATTTACCGCTCCACGCAAAGGAGCAGGAATAGGAGTGAGTCTGCCAGCCGGGTTCCAACCCCAGCACATCACAGGGGATTTCATCGGCGCGGAAAGAATCGGCGAGTTGCAGCACCTGCTGTTGATCGAAGTCAGCACGGCAGCGATACCAAACACCCAATCCCCAGCGAGGCGGGAAACATCCACCACCCGAGAACAAGTTATAACGTTGGATGGCTTCGCGCATCGTCGGTCCCGTAAAGATATAGATATCCACACCTGCAGCAACCGGTATTTCCACCGTGACGGTACTTTCATCTTCGTGAGGGCGCCTGTCCTGTAAATCCTGTGTGGAAAAGACAATACTCGCCTGGTCGCTGACCAGCGAACCCGTATGCCGATCTCGCACCTTTTGTGTGTTGCCGATGTAAAACGTTGCGTATCGCGCAGTGTCCACCAAGACTCCATATCCGGCGGTGGACACATAAAACGGGACCGGCGCATGCGAATCTCCCAGATTGACAACCGGGTCACTATTGACTCGCAAGGTTTTCTTCATTCCACGCTGGTTGAATGAAAGCAACTGCAAGCCAAGACCATATATCTGCTCTGTGGCGCCTAAAGGCAGCTCGACGACGAACCCACGAGTGATCTTCTGCCCGGTGATCCGATCAAGAGTAAATGGCGCCTCGTTGGGTACTGGCAGACTCGCCAGACCTGCGCGATCCGGTTCGTGATAACGCTTCGATACGGGAGTGGCAAGCTCAGGTTCACCGAAGGTCAATCGCCAGATGCCAGGTAGGTGCTGTTGCATGGTAATTCCTTTTGTATTACGGCCACCATCGCTTGACCCCGCAACCAGAGTACAGGCCGGTACTTTTCCTGTGCGAGAGCGTGCTCTTGCTCTATTGACTACAGCTTGAGGACAGCGACACCATATGTGTCCAGCTCAAGCGTGTCGCCGGTGATAACTCCTGTGAGTAGCTCTTTCTTGCCGGCCGGCACATTCATTACCTGGTTCTGCTCAGTATGGTTGATGAGGAAGAGCAGACGTTTTCCTTCGCCCTCGCGGATGGATACCTCCACACCAGCAGGGGGGTGCAGAATGGGTGAAACCTGCGCTGTCTGGAGCACATGGTCGACCAGAGCATCGTAGAAGGAATCCTCCTGCACATTTACTCCAGCATAATAGCCATAACCCTTACCATGGACATTGCGAGTAAGCGCTGCGTAGCTGCGTAAATGCCACGGTTCGTAACGGGCCAGTACTTGCGCCGTATCGGGAGTCACCCAATCCGCGTACTGAATACCCGTGTAAGTGCCTGTAAATCCTTGCTGCCCGGTAATCGGGTATGCCATTTCGGCGTCCAGCGCTTCATACTCTTCGATTGTGATGCCCAGCGCATCGCCAAGCAGACCGGGAAGTGTACGGCTGTGCATCAGGCTTGTTTCATTCTTCACGGCGGTGCGTCCATCGCAAATCAGCACACCACCGTTGGCAACAAATTCGACAAGATGCCTGGCGATGGAGTCGGGCAAAATATACAGGTGCGGGGCGAAGATCACGCGGTAGGACGCAAAATCCACACCCGGCGCGACGAAGTCCACATTGATCCCGGCGCGCAGTAGAGCGCGGTGATAGCGACGTATTGCGTTGTGATAATTGTGGCCAGCGTGTCCACTGCCCCATGGCGCCGAACCATAGGCGGGTTGAATGGTGAATGCCCAGTAGCTCTCGTAATCGTACACGATGGCGACATCAGTCCTGATGGTGGTGCCCGCAAGTTCCGGTTCCAGCTTGCGATACTCCGTTGCAACCCGAGCTGCCTCATGGTAGCGCCTGCGAGGTTTACCATCATGTCCGATCAAGCCATGCCAATATTGCTCACGTCCAGCAGTGCATGTGTCCCAGCGAAACCATATTTGCCCATCGGCGCCGTGTGCCAGCTGCTGATAGGCCACTTGCCGGATCTCACCCGGACGTGGATTTCGTCCAAACTGGCCCCATCCGGCTGCTCCGGCGGTCTGTTCCATGATCCAGAAGTTCTTTCGCTTTAGCCCGCGCATCAAGTCAGCCGCTGCCGCGGCATCGTATTTGACGGCCGGTGCGCCGCTCACCGGGTAGTTGTCCCAACTGACGAAGTCAAGATCCTCAGCCAGGTCATAATAATTGAGCTGGCTAAATAGACCCATGAAGTTGTGGGTTACAAAATGCCTTGGGCATGCCTGCCGCAGAATACGCACCTGGTCAGCCTGGAAGCGCACGTTCAACCAGGAGTTGAAACGCTGCCAGTCGAGGCACAGACTGGGA
>JAJYKL010000182.1 GCA_021788625.1 Chloroflexota bacterium | reverse complement strand
GGAGCGTATCGCATTGCGGTGCCGCAGGGCTGGACCGTCAGCATGCCCCAGGACACGAATGCGGCGGTGGTCACACCTGCCGGGCAGCGGCAGCCGAGCGTTATGATCTTGCCGATGCTCCCGGTTTCCGACTTGCGCTACACCACCCTGCTGACTTCGTGCGTCGGGCAAGGCTATTCGCCGTTTGGCCATGTGATCGCCCAGTGCGTCACGCCCGCGATCCAGGCACAGCTCGCCGATTCCCGCCGCGCCTGGTCGCCCGATGCGACATTGCAACTGCTCCTGCAAACCATGTCTCAGGGTGGCGCTGCTTATGGCACGCCGTCGCTCGTACCGATCTCACCGACCGCCTCCCGCTTTCAAGTTTCAGCGACGGCGAACAGCCAACCACTCGTCATGACGGGCGCCATCCAGATGCTTTATCTTCAGAATCCTCTGCTCGGGCCTGCGCCGGGACAGGTGGGCGTATCGAGTTTCGCCTTTCTGAGCGCCTGTTACGTGCCTCCCCAGCAGGTGGAGCAGATGCTGCCAATCTGTGCCAGCATGCTGCGCTCGTTCGCGCCGAGTCCGGCCTGGCTTAATGCACTGGTGCAGCAGGTGATGAACCGCTACCAGCAAGAGTTCAACATCCTGCTTCAGATGGGTCAATCAGCCGTGGCTAACATCGGCCTCCGCGGGATCCTGATCAGCCAGTGGGTCGCACGGATGCAGGCCATGCAGGTGCAGGCCTATCAGAACGTCCAGGCGGCCTCCTATCAGATCAGCCAAAACTGGATCGCGGCGCTGGGCAACAATGCCAATGTACAGGACCCCAACACGGGCCACATGTATACCGTGCCGGATGGGTACCGGACGTACTGCCTGTCACAGGCAGGTGCGGTGCTGGGGTCGAACGGCGAACTGGTTCCGGGAATGGGACCGGTCAACGACCCGTGCCAGACCATTCTAAAGGCATGGTAGGGCGTGGTGCGCGGCTACGACATTGAGCTACGTTTTTTCGCTGGCGGGCACCTGGTACGTTTTACTGTTTCCGCGTCAGATGCCCACCGCGCTCACCGCCTTCTGGCAGGCTGGAGAACTGGTAATACACCAGCTCGTGGTCGGCCCACAGGGTGTGTTCCATGCCGCGCACGTTGGCCACCATGTCGCCCGGCTCCAGCTCAAACACCTGTGTCACGCCCGCTGGCGTGCGTAGTGTCACGCGCGCATGACCGCAGGTGAACCACCAGTACTCGTCCACATCGTGGAAGTGCAATTCCACGGCAGCGTTGGCGGGCAGCCGGTATTGGTGGAACGTCGTGGCATCCACAGGGTTCAACAGTTCGGCCAGCTGGCCCGCGATACGCTGCCCTCTGCCGGTGTGCACGATGCATACGCCCGGGTCGCTAATCTGGTCTGCTGGAGAAGCCATGACACACTCCTTGTTATTCCTGTTATTGATCTTCAAGCTTCTTGAACGCCTGCGCGGTGAACCAGCGGTGCTGTTCACGCATGGTCTTTTCGGTGTCAGCGTCGAGGTTCCACGTGGCAATCTTGGAAATGGGCCGCAGGGCGGCGTATAGATCCCAATAGGGCAGAGTGGTGTCGTCGAAGCCGGCAATTGACTGGTACAGGCCGGTGAAGCGTTGCATGGCGTCGACCCCGAACGCCCACAGAAGCTCGAGCCGGCTGTCGGCCAGGTCGGCGAGTGGGTCGCCGACGGCCGCGTCCTCCCAATCCACGACGCTGACGAGCTGCCCGTCCCTCCACAGGGTGTTACCGGGCCAGAAGTCTCCATGCAACAGCACAGGCCTATTTGGCTGCAGCCGTGGCCAGGCTGATTCCAGTGCACCGCGAATGCGCCCTTCGTCCAGCGATTCGTCCCGTTGCGTGGTGCGGGCCGCCAACAATCCAGCCACAGTCGCGTCCTGGCTGGGCAGGAAAGACAGGTCCGCGTTCGTGTCGTCGACGGCGTGTATCCGTGCCAGGTGCGTGGCGAATTGACGAAGGGTGCCGGTCGGGCTGGAAGCGAAGGCGGAAGGCGCGAGCCCCGGCTCCCCTTCGACGTATTCGACGACTACATAGGGAGTGGGATAGACCTCGCCGGTCTCGTCCAGGTAATAGGGTTCTGGCGCGGCAATTCCCGCTGAATGCAACAGCCGAAGAAGCCTGAATTCAGTAAGTGCCACGTGCGGGTTGCGCTGCAGGTCCACGCTGCCATAGCGGCGCACGACCATTTTCTTCCTCCGACCGCCAGCCTGTTCGACCTGCAGCGCCGTCACTTGCGCTGAGACCCCACCCTTCAGTTGCCACACGCGTAGTAATCTCGCCTGCGGGTCAATCCTTCGCACCACCTGCTTGAGTTGCTTTCCCTCGTCTGTAATGGTCATTGAGTAGGCCGAACCGGCTCAGCCAAGGCTGACCCCGAACCATGATCCTGTGAATATATGCATAAAATCCGCGCTGAATCGGGACTCTCTGATCTCTCATCCCTCAATTGCGATACACCAGGATAAGCCTCAGCGTGTAACGCGGCACCAGCACCCAGCGCGCTGCGACCGGCCCCCAGTTGCCGTTCGTGTCCTGCCCCTGCACGAAGAGCCAGTGCCGCCCCGGCGCCAGATCCCCTGGCAGCGTGCCCGTGACCACCTGCGTCGTCGTCAGCGGGCCGCCCAGCATCATACTGGTCGAGATGCTTCCGCTCACCCACGGCGGCGTATCGAGGGTGAAGCGGGCAGCCTGGATCGTCTGCGCTGCTGGCCGGTCCACGCCGGCGTTGCCGTACAGATCGCCGTAGAGGGTGGCCGTGAAACGGGTGGTGCTGTTGATGGGTGCCAGGAGCGTGCTCGTCGGCATCTGCGTCACCGGCCCCAGACCGAGCGTGTAGGGCTGCCCTGCCACCTGCGCTGCGTACAGGAAGGCGCCCACATTCTGCGGCCAAAACAGACTATCCTGGCATGAGTAGGGCGGGGTGAAGCCAGTGCACGGGTCGCCACTGAGGTTGGGGCCGACCTCGAAGGTGAAGCCAGGGATGCCCAGCGCCGCATAGGCCCAATCGTCGCTGGTGCCGCTGGCGGCATACAGCACCTCGGAAGACTGGCCGGCGGAATAGCCGTTGTAGTAACTCATGTGGAAGGCCAGAGCGCGCAACGGCACATCGTTGGGGGCGCGCAGGTCGGGTGGGCACGGCTGATCGGAGCAATCGGTCCAGCTCCACGGTAGAAGCAAAAGGTTGGCGTAACTGTGCAGCGTGAGCATGATGCCCGTGGTGGTGATCGGCGCGGCATAAGAGGTGTCGGTAATGGATGAGCCTCGCTGGTGTGGGAAGAGCGACCCCATTAGCCACTCGAGTGCCTGCTCCTCCGGTTCTGAGGCCTGAGCGGCACCCAGATAGGCCTGATCGCACGGGCTGGTGCTGGCGCCTGCCACGCCCCACATGAAGCTGGCGTTGCGGTTCAGGTCCACTCCGGGCTGGTAAAACTCGTAGTACGGATCAGTGGGTGACAGGCACGTCACGGGCAAGTTGTTCACCAGATCGTCCGCATTCTTGCGCTGCAGGTAGGGCGCATCCCCGCCCTGCTCCACGATGGCACGCCCGTCGGGGTTTGCCACCGGCACCACCCACATCTCGTGGTACTCCAGTAACGCCGTCACGTTTGGGTCGATGCCGTCATTATTCACCAGGTAGTCGATCCAGCGCCAGGCCAGTTCCGCGGTGGTCAATTCGCGTGCGTGGAGGGCTGCCATTAAGAAGAAGCGTGGCTTGACCGTCTCAGGATTCAGGGTGCAGTCACCGGGCTTTAAATGTGTGATGCAAATGGCCCGCAAATCATACCCGGCCGTGGGCGAGACGGAGCGCAGCCATGAGATGCCATAGGTGACGGTGAGAGCCAGCGTCGGATGCTGCCGCACCACGTCGTCCATGTGCTGGTAGTGTTCGGCCACCGTGTGATAGCCGCCATCGTAGCTGAAAGGGGCGAGTGCCGATGAGGTGTCCAGCACATGATCGATCTGCACTGTAAAGCCAGCCCGCTGCAATGCCGTAAGGGTGGCATCGTCGCCCTGCACGAGCAGGTAGTCCTTACCGCGAGCCTCGAGCACATCCCACGGACCGCGCGTCAGGCGCGAGACATCACGCGGGTTGTGCACATAGACGCGCAGCACGTAGAGGGTTGCGCGCAGGGCGACCTTCCCTCCAACCCTTCCTTCGACAGACTCGGGTTGGGGCGAGAGCTCGGATGCGGCGCTGAGGGGCAAGGGGCGGGCCGGCGGGGACGCCAGCACCAGCGCGCACAGGCAGGTGAATGCGAGCAAGTGTGTCTTCTTCATTGGGCTACGGTGCCAGCGGTCAGTGCGTGATCAATGTGCCAATCGGCTCGCCCCGCAGTGCGCGCGTCAAATTGCCTTCTGCCAGCCCGGAGAAGATGCGCACAGCCACACGCGGGTGGGTATGCACCAGGGCGAGCATGTCGCTCACCTTGCCCAGCATCCCGCCTGTCACGTCCGCACCGCGCGCCTCGCTCACCCCGGCGCGCACCTGCTGCCAGTTTTGCGGGGTGATGTGTGTGATCACCTCTGGCTGGTCCGGGCTGCGGTAGACGCCTTCCGTCTCGCCTGCCAGCAGGATGCACGACACAGGCAGCACCTGCGCCAGGTAGGCGAACACCTCTTCGGTGGAGACGATGGTGCCGCCCCGCACGGCATCGAGTGCCACGTCGCCCATGACCAGCGGTGTGAGGCCATGGTCCAGTGCGGTTTGGATCAATCGTGTGTCCAGTGCAGCGAGCCGCCCGTCTTCGCACCAGGCGGAGGCCGATGGAGGTGCGCAGATCACGGACACACCAGCCTCGCTCAGCGCATCGGTGACCAGACGGTTCAGCCGTGCGGCCGCCAGAGACACCTCGGCAAAGCCACGCCATTCCTCGGCACTGGTTACTCCCTGGCGCGTGCCGTAGCGATGGGCCGCCGCGTGACCGAAGGAACCGCTGCCATGGCCGATCAACAAGGGCTGGCGGTCTGTGTGTTGGAAGGTGGCGATCTCGCGAGCCAGGTGGTGGAGCACATCCATGCGGGGAGTATTGTCACGGGTCTTGTCGGTGATCAGCGAGCCGCCCAGCTTCAGGAAGATCATGGTGC
>JAJYKL010000061.1 GCA_021788625.1 Chloroflexota bacterium | reverse complement strand
ACACGACACGAGGTGCTACTCTATTTTGGGGCCTTTTCGTGTCTGTATTTTGGGGTAAAGCTCAACTTGACTTATAGAAATTGTCAATTGACTTATGTTAACTACATGAGATGACTTGACAAGAGGTTTTCATCGAGCTAGAGTTCAAGGCGATAACTGAATAACTCATCTGGGGAGCTCGGTACAGCCGGGCTGAGAGGGCAAATAGCCGACCCACTGAACCTGATTGGGATAATACCCGCGCAGGGAGCATGACTCAAAATCGAACCGCCCAGATTAGTTCCGGGCGGTTTTTCTTTTCTGTTTTCACCGCTTCGTATGGTGCGGTGAAAGGTGGAGTGAAGGAGGTTGGAATGGCAGCAGAAAACGCACGTCGCAGGTTTTGGCCGCAAGTGCAGGCACCCCCCGAGTGGGGCATCGAACCGGTTCCCAGGGCACAGCGTGTGCTGGGTTTTATGGACTATGCGGTGTTGTGGGGAGATCTGGGCATCGGGTTGCTCGTCATGTTGGCCGGCACTTTCCTGGTGCCGGGCCTGGGCCTATCCAGTGCTCTGCTGGCCATCCTCGTGGGTAGTGTGCTGGGCTGCCTGCTTCTGGCGCTCATTGGTCTCGTCGGTAGCGACACCGCGGCTCCGACGATGGTGCTGTTGCGTCCAGTGCTGGGCATACGCGGTTCTTATCTGCCAACTGTGCTCAACGTGCTGCAGCTTATCGGCTGGACGATCTTCGAATTCGTCGTCATGGGTGTGGCTGCGAATGCAATCAGCCAGGCAGTCTTCGGCGCCTCCAATACCGTCTTCTGGACCACACTGTTTGCCCTGGTGGTCATTCTGATGGGCATCGGTGGACCCGTGGGCGTGGTACGGCAGTGGCTGGAGAAGTTTGCGGTATGGATTGCGCTGGCCACCGGCTTGTGGTTGACCTTTCACATGCTCACGACTTATAACTTCGCGGCTCTGCTCCAGAAGGCAGGCGATGGATCCCTGCCGTTCTGGATTGCCGTGGATCTGGTGATCGCGCTGCCCATCTCGTGGCTGCCGCTCGTCGCCGACTACAACCGCTTCGCACGGCGCAGCACCAGCGCGTTCTGGGGCACCTTCATCGGGTTCCTCATCACGAACTTCTGGTTCCTGGCGCTGGGTGCCCTGGTGTTGCTGGGTGCCAACGTGAAGCAGGAACCCAAGCAGTTCGCTACCGCCATCGCCCTCACGGCCGGCTGGATTGCACTGCTGATCCTGCTGGCAGACGAGACTCACAACGCGTGGGCTGACCTGTACTCTTCGGCCGTTTCGCTGCAGAACCTTTTCCCCAAGGTGAAGCAACGCTGGCTCATTATCGGGCTGGGCGTGTTGTGTTTCATCATCGCTCTGCTGCTGGATATCACGCAATACCAGAATTTCCTGTTCCTCACCGGCTCGTTCTTCATTCCGGTGTTCGGCGTCCTCGCGGCCGACTACTTTGTGCTGCGTCGCCGCCACTACAACGTGGAGGAGTTCTACCGCTCACGCGGTGCGTACTGGTACGCCGGCGGTGTAAACGTCTGGGGGGTGGTCGCGTGGCTTATTGGAGTCGCCGTGTATAACATCACGAACCCGACGACGCTGGGTTCCTTCATCTCCGCCTACCCGAACCTGATTCCGGGCTGGCTGACGACGTTTGGAGGGTCGCTCCCCAGTTTCATCGTCTCTTTTGTCATCTACGCGGCGCTGGGTGGGCTCGCCTTTGGGCTGCATGGTAAGAAAGCGTCGACAGAGGGCCATGCTTGACCTGAACGCCGTAGGCACAGTGCTCGAACGCGTCCGGCGTCAGCGGCCGCTTGTCCACCTCATCACGAACTTCGTGACGATGAATATAGTCGCCGACGCACTGCGGGCTGTTGGAGCGCGGCCGGTTATGGCGTCGGCCTGTGAGGAGGTCGCGGAAATGACAGCCTCGGCCAGCGCGCTCGTACTCAACCTGGGCACACCGGCACCTGAACGGCTGCGGGCGATGCGGACATCCGGTGAACTGGCACACGCGCGAGGCATCCCGCTTGTGTTTGACCCGGTTGGCGTGGGTGCGACCCACCTCCGTACCACCTGGGCGTTGCAGTTTTTAACGGTGGTGCGCCCCGATGTGATCCGTGGCAACAGTGGGGAAATTGCCGCTCTGGCCGGACGCCGGGGTACCGTGTCGGGCGTGGATACCCGCATCCGTGCCGACACCAGCGAGGAGGACCTCGAAGCCGAGGCGCATCAGGTGGCGCAGCGCTGGAAAACTACCGTGGCCTCCACCGGTGCAATGAACTGGCTCTGCGATGGATCGCGGGCCGGGGCAATTAAGAACGGTCATCCATACCTGCCGTTAGTCACCGGCACCGGCGATATGGCCAGCGCGTTGATTGGCGCGTGCCTCGCCGTGGAAGGCGATGCGTTCGTCGCGGCGGCGAGCGGGCTGCTCGCGCTGGGCCTGGCGGGCGAACACGCCGGTGCAGAGGCACATGGGCCAGGCAGTTTCCGAATCGCATTGATCGATGCGCTTCACGGACTGACAATACAACAGGTGGTGGGCGAAGGCCATGTTTCGATTGCGAGCTGGATTAACAATGATGAACACCAGCGAGGTGCCAGGCAAAACCTATTATGAACATCGACTACTCCCTTTACGTCATCCTTGACGCGCGCGCATCGCAAGGGCGATCCCTGCTTGACATCGCGCAATCGTCGGTGAAGGGCGGCGCCACAGTGCTGCAATTGCGCGAGAAGAACCTGACGACGAGGCAGCTCGTGTATGCGGCGCTGGAACTGCGAATGTGGGCACACGAGGCGCATGTGCCTTATATCATCAATGACCGCGTGGACATCGCGCTGGCTGTAGACGCCGACGGCGTTCACCTGGGGCCCGACGATCTACCGCTGGACATGGCACGGCGGATCCTGGGGCCGCAGCGCGTCATTGGCGTTTCGGCGGGGACGGTGGAAGAGGCTCGCGAAGCGGAACGCGCCGGCGCGGATTACATAGGCGTGGGTGCTGTCTTCGCCACCGCCAGCAAAGCAGACGCCGGCGAGCCTATTGGGGTGGGCGGTTTCGGAGAAATTGCACGCGCCGTATCCATCCCGGCCGTGGCAATCGGCGGAGTAGGCTATGAAAATGCGGCACTTCCGGTTGCGGCCGGTGCAGCAGGTGTGGCCGTAATCTCCGCCGTCGTCGGCGCGCCGGATGTGGAACGGGCTACGCGCGAGATGCGGCGGCAGATCGAACAAGCCCGCAGTGCGATGCCTGGTGCCCGGCCACGTTAGGGTTGTCTGAAAAACTAGTAGGAGGTAACTGGGATGAATGTAACGCGCAAGGTGGCTTATTCCGTCGTCCTGGCGGCGATTGCCATCGCGCTGTCGCCCCTGTCAATCCCCGTCGCCGGTGCGAAGATATACCCTTGGCAGGCGATGGTTAACGTCCTGGCTGGTGTACTGGTGGGACCCTGGTACGCGGTCGTCGTTGCGCTGGTTGCAGCCATTGCCCGCAATGCGCTGGGCACCGGCACGCTGTTCGCGTTCCCTGGCAGTGTAATCGGCGCATTCCTGGTTGGCCTGCTTTATCGCCTTACGCGTAACGTTTATCTGGCTGCACCGGGTGAGGTGATTGGAACCGGTCTCATCGCCGCATTGATCAGCACCGCCCTCTGGGCGCCCCTGGTCATGTCGCACCATATGGAGTTGCTGGCACTGATCGTACCGTTCCTTTCGGCTTCCTTACCGGGGGCGGTCATTGGCGTGGTCGCCGTTAAGATCCTGGAGCGCGCCGGACTGGTTAGCCTGCGCCAGATGAGACATCAGTCGTGAGCATACAAACCCATGCGGTGCCTGTGGCGCACCACCTGCCGTGGAAGAAGCAACCGCGGGCGGGATTGCGTAGTGTCCACGTCTGGCTGGCGCCTTGAGATCACCCGTGGCACTAATCGAGATCGCCAGTGTTCGATACCGCTACCCGACGGACGAGGCGTGGGTGCTGGACGGCATCTCGCTTCAGGTTGAGGCGGGCGAATACGTCGTCCTGGCTGGTGCCAGCGGAAGCGGCAAGAGCACGTTATTGCGCCTGTTGAACGGTCTGATTCCGCACTTTTACGGTGGCGAGCTGGTGGGTGGGGTGCGGATCGGCGGCATCGAAACACGGGAGCAGCCTGTCCACAATTGGTTACCTTACGTGGGGCTCGTGTTCCAGAATCCCGAGGCACAACTCTTCGCCAGTTCTGTCGAGCGCGAGCTGACGTTCGGCCTGGAGAGCCTGGGGCTGCCTCGTGATGAAATCCATGCACGCGTCAACTGGGCATCGGAGGTGGCGCATATCACGCCGTTGCTGAAGCGCGCGCCGCTTATGCTATCAGGCGGTGAGCAGCAACGTGTGGCTGTGGCAGCCGTGCTGGCCTTGCGCCCGCGCGTGCTGGCGCTTGACGAGCCATTCACCAACCTTGATCCCGAAGCGGCACAGGACCTGCGCGCCATCCTGCGCACCGTGCGGAGTGAGGGCACGACGGTCATTGTGGCGGAGCATCGCCTTGCGGAGATGCTGGCAGACGCGACGCGCTTGGTGATTCTGGCGGAGGGAGCTGTCGCGATTGACGACACGCCACGCAGTGCGCTGACGCACGACTTGGCTCCGCTGGGCGTGAACGTTCCGACCCTCGTCCGGTTTGCCCGTGCAATGGGCAACCATGGCGTTCCATTGAGCGTGGATGAAGCGCTGGCCATGGGGATGCGAGTGCCGGCGAAGGAAACTCGATCAGGAACCCTCACACCGGCGATGGGCATGCGACGGCGTGTCGTCGAAGCTCGCGCGCTGGGCCACGACCTGGACGGGACCGCCGTGCTGCGCGATGTGAACGTCGACATCGGGCATGGTGAAGTGGTTGCCCTGGTGGGGCGGAACGGCTCCGGCAAAACTACATTCCTCAAGCACCTCAACGCCCTGCGCAGGCCTTCGCGCGGAAGCCTGGTTGTGCTTGGGTATGACACGCGCCATGCACGGGTCGCCGATCTGGCCTCACGCGTCGGCCTCGTCTTCCAGAACCCAAACGATCAACTATTCAAGCTGACAGTGCGCGAGGAGGTCGAGATCGGTGCGCGGTCGGTCGGACGCTACGATTTGGGCGTGATGGAGTCGCTGTATGAGGCCTTCGGCCTTCGTCTGTTGCTGGAGCGCTCGCCTTTCCGCCTCAGCGAGGGGCAGAAAAAGCGGGTTGCTTTTGCCTCCGCCCTGGCTGCACGACCAGAACTGCTAGTCCTGGACGAGCCAACGGTGGGGCAGGATGCTCCATCGCGCGATGCGCTGGTGAGCTGGCTGCGTGGGCTGGAACAGACGGTCGTCGTGGCAACGCACGATCTGGAGTTCGCGCAAGATGTAGCCACGCGCTGGATTGCTCTGGCGGATGGTATGGTGGTGGCCGACGGCACCCCCGATGCGGTCATGTCTGATGCAGGAGTCATGGCTCGTGCCGGCTTGAAGCCAACGCCACGCTTTGCCCTCACAGCACTTACCCCCAACTCCCCTTTAGCAACCTCAGGACAAGCCTCTCCCGTTAAGACAGAGGAAGGCGGCAGTCCTGCTCACTTGCCCGGGATAGCGGGAGAGGCAAACCACCAGGCGAGGGAGCATGGTACTCCAGCAGGAGAGTGGGGCAGGAAAGGATGATGAGCCTCGACCCGCGCACCAAACTGCTGCTCCTGCTGCTTTTCGCCGTTGTCGTCATGTTGACGCCGGGCTTGCCCATCTTGGGTGCTGAGACAGCGCTGGTGGTGCTTGGCATCGTCGCACTTGGTTTTTTCCGGGCCTGGCTGCGTTTTCTGCGCGCCATCATCGTGCTGGCGGCCATCCTGTTTGCGTTCTACTTTTGGACGTTAAGTCTGGATGCAGCTGGCATCGGGGTGCTGCGCCTGTTGGCGAGCGTCTCAGCGTTTTTCTTTTTCTTTCAGTTAACAGCGCCGGAAGATCTGGGGAATGCACTGGTGAAGAGCGGTGTGCCATATCCTTTTGCATTCGTCCTGATCACGGCGATGCAGTTCGCACCTGTACTGGCGCGGCAGGCGCATGACGTTTTCGACGCACAGCGAGCCCGTGGCATCCGCCTGGAGCCCGATGTGGCCAGTGTGCGTAACATACCCGCGCTGCTGGCACCGCTGCTGGTCCAGGCCTTCACACTGGCGGAGCAGATGGCCGAGGCACTGGAAGCGCGTGGCTTCGGCTCGCCACACCGCACCTTCGTCCGCGAATACCGGCTGCGCGCGATGGACTTCGCTGCTGCGTTGGCGGGGGTAACGGCGTCGGCCATGATCATTCTACTGATGCATTGAGCTAAAGAGGAGGACACCATAAAAAGGGCACTTACCATTGCAGGTTCAGATTCGGGCGGGGGAGCTGGAATCCAGGCTGATCTCAAGACGTTCGCTGCACGCGGCGTATTCGGCATGAGCGTGATCACAGCGCTCACAGCGCAGAATACGGTGGGGGTGCAGGGGGTGTTTGAAATACCGCCCGAGTTCGTAGCGCAACAGATTGACTCGGTCGTGCAGGACATCGGCGTGGACGTGGTGAAGACCGGCATGATCGCCAACAGCGCGATTATCGAGACGGTCGCGCGGAAGGTACGCGAGTACCGCCTTATGCCGCTCGTGGTGGACCCGGTGATGATGGCCAAGAGCGGCGACCCGCTGTTGCACGCGGACGCGCGCGATACGCTGATCCAGACACTGTTGCCGCTGGCCACGGTGGTGACACCGAACATGCCAGAAGCGCAGGTGTTGAGCGGCTTTGAGATCACCGACCTGGACGGGATGAAACGTGCCGCACGCGCCATTCGCGAATTGGGCTCACAAAACGTGGTCGTGAAGGGTGGGCACCTGCTGCGGGCTGACGAGAGTGTGGACGTGCTCTACGACGGGAGTCATTTCGAGCTGTTCAGCGCGCGCCGCCTGGAAACAACCAGCACACATGGCACCGGTTGCACCTTTGCTTCGGCCATTGCTGCCGAGCTGGCTAAAGGTGCCACCGTGCGGGAGGCGGTGGGCGTCGCCAAGGAGTACGTGACGGCGATCATCAGTGCCTCGGCCAGCCTGCACCTGGGCCACGGGCACGGGCCGATGAATCACATGGCCCTGCTCATTACGCAGGAAAGTGTGGACTGAACAATAATAGATGATCCTCACTCGCTGCCGCACTCCGGCGTAATGACAGGGACGGATTGTTCGACTGTCACCTCCACGAAGTGGATTGGTGACTGGAACGTGGAATCATGTCACACCTGCCATTTACCGGCACCTATGCAATCATCTTCCAGATAGCATGGCTCACCTGGCTTGTTCCGGAGGTGGTTGGCGAAGTGACGCAACGGCGCAAAGGGGCTGCCCGCCGGCGTGGCCGCGGGTCGTCCGTCGTGTTACTGTTGGGCATCTTCATTGGGCCTGCCGCCGGATTCGCATTCGCTTTTGCCTTGCCCGGCGCGACCATCTCCGGGCAACCGCCATTCGTGTTTTTCATCGGGATCGTGTTCATGCTCCTGGGGGTGGCACTACGCTGGTACGCCGTTGAGACACTCGGGTGCTACTTCACACGTACCCTGGCCGTCCAGGCGGGTCAATCCGTGGTGGAGGTAGGGCCGTACCGGTACGTGCGCCACCCCGGCTACAGCGGCACACTGCTCACACTGCTGGGTATCGGGTTAACACTGACGAACTGGGCCAGCCTGCTGGCGATCATGGTTTGCGCCGGCATCGGCTACGGGTACCGCATCCACGTCGAAGAGCGCTTCTTGCAGGAGGAGTTGGGCCAACCCTATATCGATTGCATGCGCGGAACCCGGCGCCTCATCCCCTTTGTGCTCTGAGGCCCGCGCTTTAGAACAACCGCGCGAGAGGGTGGGGGGCACCAATGTGGCGTGCCCTCATATCTATTCCCATATGTTGCTTGACATTTACAGCGGTGTGTACTAAACTCTTCGCTATTAATAAACCAACCGTCGGTTTATAATTAGTCAGGTATCATAAGTATGGTTGTGAGCGGGTCAACTCACAAACTGACAACCCTTGACGTGTTATGAAAACTAATCTCACACAACTCACGGTGCAGGTCGCCGGCATGTTCGCGGTCATCGCCCTGGCACTGTTTCTCGCGGCCGGCACGGCCGCCTGGCCGGCAGGGTGGGCCTTCTGGGCACTCTTCTTCGTCTTCACCGTCGCAATTAGCCGCTGGCTGCTGCGGCATAACCCCGGCCTGCTGACCGAGCGTATGACGGGTATCGGTAAAGCCGATCAAAAGACCTGGGATAAGGTGTTTTATGTGCTCGCGAACCTGTACTTCATCGCCTGGCTCGTCGTGATGCCATTGGACGCCGTGCGCTTCCGGTGGTCTAGCATGCCGACCTGGCTGCAGGTACTGGGCGCTCTGATGCTTTTGGGCTCGTTTTATCTCTTTTTCCTGATCTTCCGTGAAAATGCCTTTCTCTCACCTGCTGTGCGCCTGCAAACCGAGCGCGGCCAATCGGTGGTCTCCACGGGGCCCTACCGCTACGTACGCCACCCGATGTACGCCACGGCGGGTATCTTCCTCGCCGGCACGGCCCTCCTGCTGGGGTCGTGGGTCGGGTTGATCATGGCCGTGATCCTCGTCGTCGGGATTGCGTTTCGCGCAGTGCAGGAGGAGCGCACGTTGCGCACCGAGCTGCCTGGCTACGAGGCGTACATGGCGCAAGTGCGGTATCGCCTTGTGCCGTTTGTGTGGTGACAGGTTGGCGGCATTATTGTGCTAAACATGCCTGTGCTTTGCCTGTTCCCTGACTCGCACGAGCACTGGCTTAGGACGTCAAACGGATGCCCTGCTTTCCGCCGATTCATACCTGGATACCAGACTACGAACCGCCATCATACACCTTGCTAATACAATGCCCGAGCGTTGTCCTTGTGAAAGCGCTTACAGCGCGTTTGGTTTACCTGGGCCAGGAACTCCTTCGCAGACTCTGCACTGGCAGGTGACCCGAAATACTGGGCATGCTACTTCATCTTTCCAAGGGATCCGCCATGTATCGCGGCTCGTGTCCGTTATCCTGCGCAAAAAACCGAATCAGTGATTGACAACGACCACCGCGAGAGTTATACTAGATAAATAAACCGACCGTCGGTTTATATCATGTAATTATGGCACGTGTTGTCAAAGAAGAGAAGTATGCTGCCCGGCGCAACGAGATCCTCGACGTGGCGAGTAAGCTCGTCTATACCAAGGGCTACGAGCAGATGTCCATCCAGGACATTCTGAACGAGCTCAAGATTTCCAAAGGTGCCTTCTACCATTACTTCGGATCGAAGCAGGAGCTGCTGGAGGCTCTCATCGAGCGCCTCATCGATGAGGCGCAGCGTATTCTCACCCCCATCGCGGAGGAGCAGGGACTGCCGGCGCTCGAAAAGCTGCGTCGCTATTTCATGGTGGCCGCGCGCTGGAAGGCAGCTCAGAAGGAATACCTGCTGTCGCTGTTGAGCGTCTGGTACGACGACAACAACGCCATCGTCCGCCAGAAGGTGTTTGCCGCGACGGCGAAAGTGATTGGGCCCATGCTCTCGGACATTGTCCGCCAGGGCGTCCACGAAGGCACCCTGACGACGCGCTTCCCGGATCAGGCTGGCCAGATCATCTTCATCCTGTTCCAGGGTCTCAGCGATACCTTCCTCGTGGATTTCATGTTCACTCGTAAACGTGGGCATGAGTTGCAGGAGGCTGACCTGACGCGAGTACGGAGCCTGTTTGCCGCCTATAACGAGGCGATCGAGCGCCTGCTGGGAGCCCCCACCGGTTCCCTCACGCTGATCGACCCAGCCATATTAAGGGAGTGGTTCACCCAGGCACAGGTAAACAGCACTGGCACGGCAGGTGAGGTGGCTATTGCCGAAACCTACGGTCCAGCCGTCAATCGTTAGCGGTTCCCAACCACACCGCAAAGGCACACAAAGGAGATTCCGTATGAGACTGTATCTTCGTCTGGCCTGGCGCAACGTCTGGCGACACCGGCGCAGGACCGTCATCGTAGTCGCGGCCATGGGGCTGACCCTGGCCATGATGATGATCTATGACGGCCTCATTGCCGGTTTCGACGACGCCATCTATGGCAATGCCATCAAGGTGCTGGGTGGAAACATCCAGGTGCACGCCAGCGGTTACGCCGAACAGGTCGACCAGAACCCGCTGCTGCCGTTGCCAAACGACCAGGCCGTGGTGCAGGCCGCTCTGGCGCTGCCGCAGGTGGTGGCGGCCTCGCGCCGCATCAACACCAGCGGGATGGCCAGTAATCGCGAAGGCGCCTTCGCGGTCAGCATCGTCGGCGTCGAACCGGACAAAGAGTTACCTGTCAGCCTGGTGGCGCAGCATGTTGCGGCCGGTCGCTACCTGGTATCCAGCGACCAGGATTCGGTCTACATTGGCAAAGGTCTGGCCGACGAGATGGATGTGGGCGTAGGTGATCGCTTTACGCTGGTAGGGCGCGCCACGCACCAGCAAATGCGCCAACGTACCATGACAGTAATTGGCATCTACGATGTGGGCATGCCCGACATCGAGAAGCGCACACTTTACATCTCTCTGGCGGAGGCTCAGAATTTGTACGATCTGAGCGGACAATCCACTGAAGTGGCGATCTCACTCAAGTCGATAGGGCAGGAACCGGCTGTCATCGCGGCGCTGAACACCAGGCTGCACGGTTATGAGATCACCTCGTGGCAGACCAGCTTCCCCGACCTGCAGCAAACCATCGAAGCCAAGAGCGCCGTCATGGATATCTTCAGTGTCGTCATCCTCATCATCGCTGGGATCGGCATCCTGAATCTGCTGCTGATGGCAGTGCTGGAGCGCACGCGCGAGATCGGCCTGTTGGGGGCACTGGGGATGAAGCCGCGGCAGATCTCTTGGTTGTTTCTCCTGGAAGGCGCAATGATCGGGCTGGTGGGTGTGGCGACCGGTGTGGTACTGGGCATCCTGTTCAACAGCCTGTTGGGACACGTCGGGCTTGACTTCAGCCAGTACACATCCCTGACCGAATACACGGCCCTGATTAATAGTCGCATCTACCCGTCATTGGGGCTGGAAAAGATCGTACAGCGCGTGCTGACGGTGGTGGTCATCGCCATCCTGGCAGCTTTACTGCCGGCGCACGAAGCGGCGCAGAACGAACCCGCCCATTCGCTGCACTACGTGTGAGGTTTGAGAACCGAGGTTCACCATGATCCAACTGCTCAAGATGGCCTACCGTGACCTGGGGCGCAACCGCCGCCGCTCGTTCTTCTCCGCACTGGCACTGGCGATGGGGCTGGCGCTGCTACTGCTGATGGCTGCCGTCGTGGAGGGCGAGATGCGCGGGGCGATGGAGCTGGGCATCCGCCTGCAAACCGGCCACCTGCAGGTGCGCGCGAAGTCGTATAACGAGAATAAAGCCAGCCTGAAGTTCGACGATCTGGTCGCCAATCCGGAACAGATCGCCGCGCAGGTCGCATCGCTCGCGCCGGTGCAGGTGGCTACGCCGCGTCTGTTCGCCAGCGGGATTGTTGCCAGCGGCGACGAGTCGGTGGGTGTGAGCGTCGTCGGCATCGACCCGTCCTCCCCCGCGAACGACCCCTACCGTGCTGGCCTGGTGAGTGGCAGCTTCCTGACCGCCGACGACCGTGAGGGCCTGCTTATGGGCCAGACGCTGGCCGACAAGCTGGGGCTGAAGGCGGGCGACCGGGTGAACCTGCTGGTGAACACATCCAATGGCGGTGTGGACCAGCAGAGCTTCGTCATCCGCGGCATCTTCTCGACACACACGCCTGCCTTCGACCAGGGCACCGTGTTCCTGCCGCTGACCAAGGCGCAGGCGTTCACGCAGGTCGGAGATCATGCCAGTATCATCTTCGTGCTGCTCAAGAACCGCGACCAGGCGAATGCGGTGGCCGCCGCCCTGCAATCCAGCAACGGCAGCCGCTACCAGGTGGTGACCTGGGAGCAGATGAACGATTTGCTGGTGCAGACCGAACAGCTTTCCAATGCCTACATGATGTTCCTGTACCTGATCGTGCTGGCCATCACAGCCACCGTCATCGTCAATACGCTCATCATGTCGGTCTTCGAGCGCACGCGCGAGATCGGCATCCTCTCGGCCATCGGCATGCGCGCGGGACGTGTGATGGCCATGTTCTTCGCCGAGTCGGTGCTGCTAGCGGTGGGCGGCATCGTGATGGGCCTGCTGCTGGGCGGGCTGCTGGTCGTCTATGCCACCGACATCGGCTTTTACGTCGGCTCTATCGCCGGGTCCATGTCCGGCTTGCTGATTGGTGAACGGATCTACGGTTACCTGACGCCAAACGCTGCCGTAAGCCTGACGGTGATCGCGTTTGTCGTCACGCTACTGGCGGCGCTCTACCCCGCCGTGCTGGCAGCGCGCATGGAGCCGGTGGACGCACTGAGGAGTGGGCAGTAAGAGGTAAAGGAGAACTATGGAAGTCACTCGGGTTGAAAACGTCACACGAATCTACAAGGTGGGCCAGATGGAGACGCAGGCTTTGCGCGGCGTCAGCCTGTGCATTGAGAGCGGCGAGTTCACCGCACTGGTGGGGCCATCCGGCTCGGGCAAGACCACACTGCTACAACTGATCGGCTGCCTGGACCAGCCCACCAGTGGGCAGGTATACATTAACGGCAAGGACGTCAGTAAACTAAATCGCAATCAGCGAGCCGACGTGCGGCGCGGGACAATTGGCTTTATCTTTCAGTTTTTCGCCTTGATCCCGACGCTGACGGCTTACGAGAACGTCGAACTGCCACTGTTGCTGATCGGAACAGGCAGCGCGGAACGCCACGAGCGAGTGAAACAGTTGCTGGATTGGGTTGATCTGGCCGCTGTGGCGCAACACCGGCCGGATCAGCTCAGCGGCGGTCAGCAACAGCGCGTTGCGGTCGCCCGAGCCCTGGCTACGAAACCATCGCTCATTCTGGCCGACGAGCCCACTGCCAACCTGGACACGCCCAATGGCAAGCAGGTGATGGAAACCATGGCCCGGTTGAACCGCGAAACAGGCGTCACCTTTGTCTTTGCCACACATGACCCGCGCGTCATCCACTACGCCCGGCGCGTGGTTACTCTGCGCGATGGGCTCATCGTCGAGAATAATGGCGTGCAAGACGTAGCTGCGCAGATCGGCGCGGGGGCGTGAGGATGGAGATGGGAAATTTGTGGTATCAGATAGGGTATGAGGTGCGTTATGCGGCTATCGCGAATAAGACACTTGGTCCTGGCGCTCACGTTACTGGCGTTGGCTGGTTGCAGTGGTCTGGGGTCCACGCCTCAGGCGTTACCAACCGTCGTGCTGGGAAGCACGAACGCCGCGCCTCAGGCTAACGCATCGCCTCGAGCGACTCAGGCCGGTGCGGGCGAAAGCAGCGGGATAGTCGCCTCGGGCATCGTTGTGCCGGCTCAGGAGATGCACCTGTCGTTCACTCTGATAGAAACGGTTAAAACAGTGAACGTCAAGGTGGGTGATGCGGTGAAAGCCGGCCAGGTGCTGGCTACGCTGGACGACCAATCCTTGCAGGCGCAGATCCAACAGGCCCAGGCCGCGTTGACCGCCGCACAGGCCAATTATGATTTATTGAAGGCCGGACCGACAGACTACCAACTTCGCCAGGCCGAAGATGCGGTGGTGGAGGCTACGGCCAATTACAGCCGCACGGTTGAAGGTCCCCGGCCGTCCGCTGTGGCCGCTGCGCAGGCAGCGGCCAATGCCGCGCTCGATGCCTACAATAAGGTGAAGGCTGGCCCCCAGCCGGCCGATTTCGCCGCAGCCAGGGCTGCCTACAATAACGCGCAGGCGGTTCTGGCACAGGCTCAGGCTGCCTACGACGCGGCCTACAGGCAAAACCCCCCTGGCATCGGAGCCAGTCCGCAAGCTTTAGCCCTGCAACAGGCCACCAACAACTACAATGCTGCCAAAGCCGTTTACGATAGGCTGTCCCAGCCTCCCGATGCCGCCGCGCTTTCGGCCGCCTATCAGCAGGTGCAAAGTACTCGCGCCGCACTGGATGTGGCTACTCACCCGGCCCGCGATTATGACGTGAAACAGGCCCAGGCGCAGGTCGATCAGGCCCAGGCAGCGCTGGATGCCTTGAAGGCTGGGGCGCGCCCGGAGCAACTCGATGCCGTAAAAGCCGCTGTGGATGAGGCCAGTTCGGCCCTGAACGCCTTAAAAGCGCAGCGGTCGAATTACATCCTCACGGCTCCGCTCAACGGTGTACTTCTCCGCCAGTCGATCCAACCTGGAGAGACAGCCATGCCCGGCGTGCCGGTGCTGGTGCTGGGCGAGCTTGATCACATGCACATCGAGACCACTGACCTGAGTGAACTGGACGTCCCCCGAATCGTGCCGGGGCAGCCTGTCACGATTTACATTAAGGCACTGAACCTGAATGTGCCCGGGCGCGTGAGCGACATCGCGCTCATGTCCGGAACACTGGGTGGTGACGTCATCTACAAGGCGACCATCGAGGTATATCAACCGCCGGCCGGCCTGCGCGTGGGCATGAGCGTTAAGGTGCAGTTCTGAAGCCCTATTACGCGTGATGCGTATGCTATAATTTTGCAAACGTGCCCCAATGGCGCAGTGGATAGCGCGTCTGGTTGCGGACTAGAAGGTCGGGAGTTCGAATCTCTCTTGGGGCATGTGACGAGAGAAGGCAAAAGACACGCATCATAGGGCGGCTTTTGCCTTTTTCTATTGTACGGAACGGGAACCTCTGGCGTCGCACACAAGCCTGACCGGACCGCCGGAAAGTTAAAGCAAGGGTATGACGAGTCAAATTGAGGTCGATCACCTCTCAAAATACTACCAGGTGCATGAGAAAGAGCCTGGCCTGATGGGCAGCCTGCGCTCGTTTGTCAAGCGCAAGTATCGCGATGTGAAAGCGGTGGACGACATCTCGTTTCATATTGATGCCGGCGAGCGAGTGGGTTTTCTGGGACCCAACGGCGCAGGAAAGACGACAACCTTGAAAGTGCTATCGGGCTTACTGTATCCCACTCGCGGGCATGCCACCGTACTGGGGTTCACTCCGCAAAAGCGCGAGACAGCCTATCTGAAGCAGTTCACCCTCGTGATGGGCCAGAAGCAGCAATTGCTATGGGACCTGCCGGCTATTGAGACGTTTCTGGTGAACCAGGCGATCTACGAGATCCCCAAAGCGCAGTTCGAGGCGACCCTGAACGAACTGGACAATTTGCTGGACCTGGAATCGGTGATGAAAAAACAGGTGCGCAAGCTCTCGCTGGGCGAACGCATGAAGTGCGAACTGGCCGCCGCACTGCTGCACCGACCCAAGGTGCTCTTCCTCGATGAACCGACCATCGGTCTGGATGTGACGATGCAGGCGCGCATTCGCGAGTTCATCGGCGAGTATAACCGGCGCTACGGGGCGACGGTCCTGCTCACCAGTCACTACATGGCCGACGTCACAGCTCTGTGTGAGCGCATCATCGTGATCGACCGGGGGCACCTCTTCTATGATGGTAACTTCCGTGCGCTGATCGAGCGCGTAGCCCCCTACAAAATCCTCCGCCTGCAGTTCGAGCAGCCCATCTCACGCCTGGAGCTGGCCACTTTTGGCGAAGTAGCCGCGTGCGACGGGTTGACAGCCGTACTGCATGTGCCGCGCGTGCAGGCTACCGAGTCGGCCACGCGTCTGCTGTCGCAGATGAAGGTGGACGACGTCACCTTCGAGGAGCCTCCGGTCGAAGACATCATTCGAGAGGTCTTTGCAGGGAGAGTTGAGATGAGAGATTAGAGAGTGGCGGCTTCTCTCCAATCTCCGGTCATTGCATATAAGGATGATTCGCAAGTACCTGGCTTTCTTCCGCGCATGCTGGGCGATCTCACTCGAGTACCGGGCGGAGGGGTTTGTCTGGATGCTGACAAACCTGCTGTCGATCATCATGATGCTGGTGTGGCTGAGCCTCTCCAGCGCTGGCCCGGTGGCCGGTTTCACCTCAGGCGACTTCGTAGCCTATTACATGGTGGGATTGATTGTGCGTCACATGACCGGTGCGTGGACCTCGTTCGATCTGGACACATCGATCCGCGAGGGGACACTCTCGCCGCAACTGGTGCGCCCCATCCACCCGGTACACTGGTACGTGGCGGCGAACTGGTCGGAGAAAGCTACGCGTTTGGGCATCCTGCTGCCGCTGGTGGCACTGGCCTTTGTCCTTACGCCTTCGGCGCATCTGGACGTCACACCGGTCAGTGTGGGAGCGTTCCTGCTTTCACTGGTGGGAGCCTGGCTGGTGTCGTTTCTGTCGGACTATATGATCGGTATTTTATCGTTCTGGACCAGCCAGACGGCCGCTTTTAACCAGGTGATGTGGGGCTTGAAGCTGGTGCTGTCGGGGATCCTGGCGCCCATCCAAATGTTCCCGCCTGCGGTGCAGGTCGTGCTGGACTGGCTGCCATTCCGATACATGCTGGCGTTCAGCAACGAGATCGCGCTGGGCCAGACGCAGGGCGAGCGGCTGCTGTTCGGGCTGGTGGTGCAGTGGGCGTGGGTGGCTTTCTTCTTCCTCCTCACGCGCCTGATGTGGAAGTTGGGGACACGTAGTTATAGTGCGGTTGGCGCATAAGGGAGAAACTAAGCACTGGGGACACATAGGCTTTCAGGTAGTCTCTGCTGAGACGCGGAGGGTGCACAGAATGAAACGTGAAACGGGCGACCTCGCGGGCTGGGCGCTGGCAAGGATCGTCCCTGCATCAAGACCTCAGTGTTTTCCGTGTCTCTGGGGTCAAGTTTAATCGAATAGCAAACACTCGGCATGCGATATTTGCGCCTGTTGGTACTTTTCTGGAAGGCCAGCTTCCTGGTGGAGCTGGAGTACCGCGCCAATTTCGTGGTGCGCATTTTGGTGGGCGTGTTTTGGGTGGGCGTGACCATCTTAAGCACCACCGTGTTTTTTACCCACACGAACAATATCGGCGGGTGGGACTTCAACGAGGTGCTGGTGATCACGGGGCTGTTCACGCTGATGGGTGGCATCATCCAGGCGCTGCTGCAGCCGAACGTGTCCAAGATCATTGAGATGGTACGCCTGGGCACGCTGGATTTCGTACTCACCAAGCCGGTGAACAGCTTATTTCTGGCCAGCCTGCGCTACTCGCAGCCTTTCAGCGCGGTGGACGTCCTTTCCGGTTCTGCCATCGTCGTGGTGGCGCTCTCGCGCATGGGCTACATACCCGACGGGCTCGCGGTGTTGGAATTCGTGGTTATGTTCGCCATGTCTGTGCTGATCGTCTATAGCATCTGGATGGTGATGGCGACCCTATCGTTCTGGTTTGTCAAAGTGGGCAACCTGTCGGAGCTGTTTAACACGGTATGGGACACGGCACGCTTTCCGGTGAGCACATTCAATGGAGTGCTGCGCATCGTACTCACCGTCGTCATACCCATAGCCTTCATCACGACGTTCCCAGCCCAGGCGGTGCTGGGCCGGATGGACGAGGCGACGCTGGGGGGTGCCATGGCGATGGGAGCGATCCTGTTCGGTTTCAGTGTGTGGTTCTGGCGCTACGCCGTGCGCAGCTACAGCAGCGCGTCCTCCTAGGGTGACACGGCTACGCGCAGGCCGTCCTCATCCAGCCGCAGGTCGAAAGGGACGAGGCCGAAGTGGTGGCGGTACGCGCTGCGGACGTAGGGGGCGCCGAAGTACACGCCGCCGCCGCGCAGCACGCGTTCACCGCTAAGGGTCGGGTCTTCACGTCCGTCGTCTGCCTTGTAGGGATATGGTTTATACAGGCTGCTCGTCCATTCCCAGATGTTACCGGCCATGTCCGATGCGCCATATGGGCTGTCTCCAGCCGGGCTGTACTGACCGACCGGTGTCGTCGATCCCACGTTCATGTAGTAGTTCAACAGCTTACTGTCAGGTGGCTTGTTGCCCCAGGGATAAAGACGGCCATCAGTCCCGCGAGCCGCCTTTTCCCATTCTGCCTCAGTTGGCAGTCGCACGTTCCTACTCGTTACCTTACTGGCCCACGCGCAAAACGCCACCGCGTTAGCCCACGACACGCCTTGCGCAGGGTAGTTGTCCTTGCCGCTCGGGTAGTTCCAGCTCAGGCCAGTAGCCTTGGCGAAGATGGAGTATTGTAAGTTGGTCACCTCATATTTCCCAATCCAAAAGTCGTCCAGGAAGAGCTTTTGCTGCGGCTTCTCATCGCCATAGGCATTGGGATCCGAGTTTGCGCTGCCCATCAGGAATGGACCAGCCGGTACATCAACCAGTTGCAGATTCACACCCCGGGCCAGGTTGAGCGTCATGATTACCGGCGTCGAGGTGGGTTCATAGGACGGTGCATGTGGTATTGGCGTTGATGTTGCGGCAGGCATCGAGGTGGGCGTGGACGTGTCTGTTGCCGTAGCGGGCGGGGTGGAGGTCGAAATCGAGGTCGGCGTGTCGGCCGCAGCTTCGGATGCAGTGGGCGTGGCTTCAATGAGCACTCCCGCTATCTCCGATGTAGCGGTGGCGCCCGTGGGAGTACCGGCGGATGGTATCGGGGTTTGTGGGCTCGCTGTACCGGAGTGCGCAGAAGCCTCAAGGGTGGCTGTCTGAGCGCTTGCAACCAGGGTCATGGACTGTGTAGGGGTGCTGGCGGCTACCATCACAGGCGCCGGCTTGATGATGAGTTGTATCACTACGAAGGCGATGGCCAACAGCACCAGGACGACCACACCAGCGAAAACCCACGGTGGCACGCTGCGCGCCTGTCGCGCCGGCGAGTATGGCGCTGTACGGGGGGCAGATGCCGGTGCAGAAGTGGGGGGTGCTGCTGGTACCGACGCTGGAGCTGGCGTCGGGGCCGCGGGCTGGATGAGCTCGGGCAACACGACTGTCTCGGACTGCAGTGGCGTGGGCAGGTGGGTCGATGGCGGCCTGCTATGGGTTGCGCCTGTGAGCGCCTTTCGCATTTCCGCTGCGCTCTGCCAGCGCCCATCGAGTCGCAGGTCCATAGCCTTCAGGATGACGTGCTCGGTGTTGGATGACACGTTCGCAGTCAGCTTATGGGGTGGTTGTAGCGCCGTCACTCCAGCCATCTGATCTGTCGCGCTGGGGGGAATGCAGCCCGTAAGTGCCTGATAGAGCGTTGCACCCAGCGCGTAGATGTCGCTGCGCTGGTCCGTTCCACCGGTGTACTGCTCCGGTGGTGCGTACTGCGGCGTACCCACACCATGCAAGGAGGTCAGCGTCAGATTATTGCCGTCAAAATTCAGCACCTTGGCCAGGCCGAAATCCACCAGCATGATCTGCCCATCGGGTTTGACGATGACATTGGCCGGTTTGATATCGCGGTGTACCACACCCTGTCCGTGGATGTAAGTCAGCACATCAAGCAGTTGGTCGGCATAGTCCAGCACGGTCGCTTCCGGCAAACCGTGTGTTCCAATCAGCTGTTGCAGGTCCACGCCGTCCACCAGATCCATCACCAGGTAGTAGCCGCCCTCCTCAACGAAGTAATTGGTTACGCGGGGCAGGTTGGGGTGCTGCAGTTTTGCCAGCGTCTTGGCCTCACGGTGAAACTGCTCCACGAATTTCTCGGCGAGGGAGGGATCTTCAGGCGGCAGCATCTCCTTCACCACGCATGCAACGTCAAGGCTCACATCATAGGCGCGAAAGACTGCCCCCATCCCTCCGTGGCCAAGACGGGCGTCAATACGATAGCGGTTCTGCAGCACCTGGCCGATGCTTATCATTGGTCGCCATACTCCTTCCTGATCATGGCCATGGCTTTGGGTAAATGGTGAGGCGATTATTGCACGAAAATCAAAATCGCTGGCGCCACTTTACCCGGTGAGGCTGCCTGTTTTGGTATGAACACTTCCTGCTCAATCCCGGCCCAGGGTGGGAGGTTCGGAGATGGCGTGCTCGTAATGGTCGAGCCGCGTGACTGCACCGCGGTGATCCATCTCGATGGCGATTACGTCGATACGCCACTGTGCATCGAGCCGGTTGAGCGATTGCAGATAGGCCTGGGCAGTCAGGATGAGGGTGGCCTGTTTATGCGGATCGAGTGACTCCTCTGGCACGCCGAATGCGTCGGACCGGCGAGTGCGCACTTCGACGAAGACCAGCTCATCCGCTCGTGCAGCGATGATATCCAGCTCGCCATGTCCTGCGCGCCAGTTACGCGCGCAGATCGTGTAGCCGTGTTCGGTCAGGTAGCGTGCGGCGATGGCCTCGCCCCACGCACCCACGTCCGCTCTTTTCGCCATCTCCTGTAGTTAACCATCGTTCCCTGCATGGAAACGAAACCAGACAGATCGACCAGTTCCCAGCTCAGATGCGGTAATGAGTAAAGGCACACATTGTGACGCAAGCCGGAAATCGCAATGAAACCGGACACGACCACGTTCGTCCATCAGCGATCAATGGACCTTTCACCACCTGCCGAGTGGTAGCTGAAAGAACCAGCTTGCCAGCGTCGACTGAAGTGCACAAAGCTGTGATCAAAACAGTCTGCGGGCCATGCACCAGATGGTGATTTACAGCTGTTTGCCCAGCAGATCGTTGACGGCCTCTTCATCGCGCCGCCAGGATTCTCGCACCTTCACCCACAATTCCAGATACACTTTATGGCCCAACATCTGTTCGATCTCGCGGCGCGCTTCCATCCCAATGCGCTTTAGCATCCCACCATTGCGGCCGATCAAGATGCCTTTCTGCGAGTCACGCTCCACAAAGATCGTGGCGGAAACAAATGTAATGTTATTAGGCCGCTGTGCGTACTCGTCCACTGAGACGGCCACCGCGTGCGGTACCTCCTGCTCCAGGAAGCGCAATGCCTGCTCGCGAATCAGCTCGGCCGCCAGCACTTTCTCTGGTTGATCGGTGTATTGCTCTGGCGGATATAGCTCAGGGCCCTCGGGTAGCACCGCCACGAGCATCGCGATGAGTTCGTTCAGGTTCTCCACGCGCACCTGCACGCCCGAAGTGAGCATGGTGTTTTCGCTGCCCAGAATCTGTTGATAGCTTTCCGTGAGAGGAATTACCTCCTGCGGATCCATCAAGTCGGCTTTGTTCAGGGCCATCACCTTGGGTTGTGCCATGGTACGGATGCGCTCGGCCACACGCTGGTCGTTGTCATCCGGACGGGCACTAGCGTCCACCACGAACAGGATGGCATCGCAGTCGCCGAGGGCGTTTTCCACCTCACGCATCATGAACTTGTTCAGCGCACTCCTGGGTTCGTGGATGCCGGGCGTGTCTACGAAGATGATCTGCGCGTCGTCGCGCGTCAGGATGCCCATGATGCGCCGGCGTGTGGTCTGCGGCTTGGGCGAGACGATGGCCACCTTGTGACCCACCAGCGCGTTCACCAATGTCGACTTGCCGACGTTAGGCTTGCCTACCACCGCCACGTAGCCTGAGCGGTGCGGGTTGGGCGGGGTAAGACGCTCAGGAGATTGTTCAATACGGTCAGATTGTTCGCTCATTGCTCGCCTCGCCTCTACGCTCCTTCCTTCCATACTCGACTCTCGGTTTGCCGTTCCCCAGACCTGGCGGCGGCTCGCTCAAAAGCTTTGAGAATCCTGTAATAGCCTGTGCAGCGGCAAAGATTGCCGCTGAGTGCTTCCTTCACCTGCGCCGCGGAGGGGTGTGGAGACTCCTGGAACAAGGCGGCCCCGGACATGAGGAATCCGGGTGTGCAATAGCCACATTGAACGGCGCCTTCGTCCACGAAGGCTTGTTGCAGCGGATGCAGGTGATCCCCCGTCGCCAGTCCCTCGACGGTGGTAATCACCGCGCCATGGGCGCGTGGAGCTGGTACCAGGCATGCCATGACGGCCTTGCCATCCATAATGACGGTGCAGGCGCCACATTCACCTTCGTCACAGCCCTCCTTGGTGCCTACCAACCCCAGGTCTTCGCGTAACAGGCGCAAAAGCGTCTTATGCTGTGAGCCCTGAACGGTGTATGAGCGTCCATTCACAACCAGCGTGATGGGCGTGCCCTCTGAAAAAGACAAGTTGGGAAGCGGATCCGCCGGAGAGCATAGGAGCACTGGACCAGCGATCCAGCTTTCTCGCTCGTTTAAGGCGGCCAGCGCCTGCAACGCGCGGCGGGTGATGACGGTAACCATACGCCGTCGATAAGCGGCTGAGGCGCGGATGTCATCGATGGGTGTGGCGGCGTTCTGCGAAAGGCTCGCGGCGTGCTCAATCACTTCGGCAATCAGCGGCTTGCCAGTCAGGGCCGTCTCGGCCTCGCGAGCACGCACAATGTGCGGAGCCACTGCGCCTAAAGTAATGGTGGCCTCCCGTACGGTGAGTTGACGCTCTGGTGTCGGGCTGTCGCCATCTAGTGTGAGCACGATGGCACAATTCACCACGCTAATCGCCTGTGCGCGGCGCAGGCCCAGCTTGACGAATGTGCCGCGCTGGTCTGGTCGCAGGGCGGGGAAGGCGATATCGGTCAGCACCTCGTCGGGCGCAATCACGGTATGGCGCACACCTGTGTAGAAATTGCTGAGCGCCATCGTGCGCTCGCCATGCACGGAGCGCAGGGTCAGCTGCGCGCCAAGAGCCATCAAAGGCGTGATGGTGTCGTTGGCAGGGGAGGCAGTGATCAGGTTGCCGGCTACCGTGGCGCGATTGCGTATCTGCGGTGCGCCGACCTGGCGGCAGGCACGCGCCAGTGGGAACGCGCGTGACACGCACAGGTCTGAGGCAACCACTTGATTGTGGGTGGTGAGGGCGCTCAAATGAATCCAGTCCTTATCATCCAACCAGATGGCGTCTTCGCCTGGTATCCGCGAGATGTCGATGAGCGTGCCCACCTGGCGGTTGCTGCGATCCATCTCAATCATCAGGTCCGTGCCACCAGCGATGATGCGCGCCTGGGGCACATGGCGCGACAGGAGTTGCAGTGCTTGCTCCAGCGTTGAGGGTACCAGGTAGTCACTCCACATCGCCGTCATTATAGTGGGGCCATTTTCCCTTCCTGCGGGTTGGTTTATGACCGCTGTGATCCTCACCGGCCTCCGTGAAAAGAGGTTGCCAGGCACTGCTACCGGGTCGCCACACCTGCAATGTGCGGGCCGACAATGGGATAAGACAGCGTGAAGCGTTCGTATTGCAGATCAGTGAAACCGGCCGTTTCCAATGTGAGCCAGGTCTCGCGGTTGGGCTGGCAACCGTCGCCCAGCAGCTGCCAGGCTGGGCGCACCCAGTTCTGCCGCCGGCGGGTGCTGGTGCCGCGTGCTGCCGCGACATGCTCTACAAAGAGGAACCGTCCACCTGGTTTGAGAATACGCAATACCTCGTGCAGGATGGCTTGCTGATCCGTTACGGAGCATAAAACGTGTGTACAGATGACCGCGTCGGCGCTACCATCTGGCATGTCGATATGCTCGGCTGTGCCGAGCCGCAGCTCGGGCGAAAGGCCCAGGCGCCTTGCCTCCGCTCTGAGGTAAGGCTCCATATAGGGATTGCGTTCGATGCCAATCCAGCTCACACCAGCCTCGCGCGGCAGATAGGCGAGGTTGGCACCTCCGCCGGGGCCAATTTCCACGACTGTGCCATGCAAGCCTGCAAACAGGCGGCGTTTGTGTCTGGTGATCACGTCATCCTGCGCGCCATCGCGCGCAACGAACCAGGCGAACAGGCGCCTGTGCAGATTGCTTATACCCGTCAAACCCCCATCAACCCTGACCATTACATCCCCTTTAGGCCCGTGCAGTCATGCATCACGCAGCCTCGTAAGCGGCCAGTATAGCCGCCGTGCGGCATTTCGTCACGCGGGAGCGTGTCAGGTGAGGCACGTGTACGGGACGGCAGGTGAACGGCGAGTGAACGCCCTGCGCAAGATGATGTTTAGCATACAATACTGAACCAATATTGGTCCGCTGAGGTGCATGGCTACGCTGGCACAGGCGACCACCAGCATCACCCGACAGGGGAGTTTGACGATGACCAATATCAGTCGACGCGACATCCTGAAACTGACCGGCAGTCTGGCTGCTACGGCAGCTTTGCTGCCCTTGGCCCACCTATTTCCGGCAACCGCTGCCGACATCACTCCCGCGCCCACACCGTTCGGGCGTGTGGCCGAACTCAGCGCAGATATCCGTATCGACGCGACACGCGGGTCGAAGCTGGTACGTATCGCCCGCCGCGATGAAGTTTTCCCCCTGCTGGGGCAGGTGCAGGGCCAGGCCGTGATGCCCTACAACAGCGTGTGGTTCCAGATCAATGGTGGTTACCTTTATTCGTCATGGGTGCAACCCGTACAGGATATTCAGAATACCCCGGAGCCGGACCAGGCCGCCAACCACTTTTGGGGTGAGGTGTCGGTGCCGTTCACCGATTCGCGGATCGCAGCTGATCCCAAAGCGCGCCGATACATGCGGTTGGAGTACAGCACCGTCTACCATGTGATCGGTGCGGTGGCAGGCAAGGATGGCCAGTGGTGGTATCGCCTGAAGGAGGGCCTGTCTGGCGCCGGAGGCGCTTACGCTCCCGCCAAAGACATCCGCCGAATCGATCCTTCCGAAATGACACCACTCTCGCCCGACGTCGCGAATAAACGCGTCGAGGTCAATCTGAAGCAGCAGCGCATCACAGCTTACGAGGGCGATCAGGCGGTTCTGACGTCGCTTGTGAGCAGCGGCGCCGGGTTGTTCGCAACGCCGCGCGGAAATCATAAGGTGCTCTTCAAGACACCCACATCGCGTATGATCGGCGGGTCCGGCACCGGGTTCTACGACCTGCCGGGGGTGCCGTTTTGCACATTCATCACGTGGACAGGTGTGGCCATACATGGGACCTACTGGCACAACGACTTTGGTCGGCCGCGCAGTCACGGCTGCCTGAACGTGCCATCGGACGTAGCCAAGTGGTTCTGGCGCTGGACATTGCCGAGCGCCCCGTACGATAAAGCCGTGCTCTACACGCGCAAGGCTCCAGCCACACCCGTGCATGTGGCCTAGCGCGGCTGGCAGTTCACAACAAGGCTCCCGCAGTCATGGTGAGCCGGTCGAACCATCCTTCGACTAGCTCAGGATGTACCCTTCGACCAGCTCAGGATGTATCCTTCGACCAGCTCAGGATGTACCCTTCGACCAGCTCAGGACGATCATGGTGAGCCGGTCGAACCATCCTTCGACCAGCTCAGGATGTACCCTTCGACCAGCTCAGGATGTACCCTTCGACCAGCTCAGGATGATCATGGTGAG